>CAMKDG010000059.1 GCA_946411205.1 uncultured Desulfotomaculum sp. | reverse complement strand
CTTCGAAGTCGTCTGACGGCAGATTTACAGTCTGCTCCCTTTGGCCGCTCGGGAACCCCTCCATATGAAATTGATAAACAGTGTTATTAATTTTTTGGTGACCCCTACGGGATTCGAACCCGTGTTACCGCCGTGAAAGGGCGGTGTCTTAGGCCGCTTGACCAAGGGGCCATAGTAAGCTAGCGACGAAACCTATTATAACAAAACATCTTTTGTGCTGCAAGTATTTTTGTAAGTAATTTTAAATAAAGTGTAACATTTTTAAATACCTGTTGAAAGTTAATTAATTTGTAAGGATTTAGTTAATTAAAATCAATTTTTTTCTGATATCATTACATTCGGTATATTAATACTTTCCCATAACGAAAAAAGGAAACTTGTAAATAGGTCATATTCTAGGGCAGGAGGGTCACCTGTGAGAAATGAAGTGGTAGAATTATTTACTTGCAACGAAGAAGTTATTTATCAAAAGATAATTAAATACGCCAAGGAAGCTGGCTTCACCCGAAGTAGTTCTACCCGTATGGAAGATTGGCGGCTGTCTGTTCGACAGCTTATTCATTCTCTGGTGATTTTCTTAAAAGAATCAGAACAATACAAGATACAAATAGATATGGATTTAGCTAATCATCCGATAACTTTTTTAGGCATAAAAAGTGCTCGTTTTCATCGAGCTAGGGGAATTACTTTAAAGATGTTTATTAGTCTGTTTAAATATTATCGGCGTGCCTATTTGGAGTTTATTCGTGAAAGCACATTATCACGAGAGGAAAAGTCTGATGCATTAAACGAGGTAGAGCATTTTTTTGATCTTTATGAAATAGGTTTTTGCAGTGAATGGGTTGGGGAAGGGCCGGAATCTAGATTAATTGAACTGCAAGTGTCCAATCAACAATTAACCAATGAAAGAAATAAATTGCGTACTATTTTTGAAAGCATGACAGAATGTGTTTTTGTGGTTAACTCGCAAATGGAAATTATCGAGATTAATGAGGCTGCTGCAGCCTATTTTGAAGTAAATCCGGAAGATGTAATTGGCGTGCATTGCTCTAAATTAATGGGTTGTCAGTGTGCGAAGGAGAAATGTCAGCTTTATCAGGCGATGATAACAGGTGGTTGTTATAAAGATGTGGAGGTTGAAGTTAATACCGGACGTGGCCGGAGGCAACTGCTTACTAGCGGCTCTTTTTTACATGATATAAGTGGTGAATACACCGGTGGAGTACAGGTGTTTGAAGATGTTACCGAACGTAATTTAATGCAGCAAAATCTTCGTTTACACATGCAGGCCAACAACAGCTCTATTGAATGTGTAACTATTTTTAATGAAAGTGCCCAACTGACCTATGCCAATGCTGCAGCTGTGGAACTTTTTCGTCGTTCTGAGCAGGAACTGATTGGCTTAGGCATTGAAGAGATCTATTATCAGAGCGAAAAATTGCTCTTATCGCTGGTTAGGGGAGAACCCTGGCGCGGTGAAATAACGCAAACTGGTTGTACCCTGAATGTCCATGCTAATCCCATTCGTTTGACAAACGGCAAAATAAGTGGCTTTTATGTAGCGGCAAAGGATATTACCAACCATAAAATGACCCAGTTAAAACTGCAGCAGGCCAGAGAAGAAACCGAACGGGAAGCGGCTAAACTTAGGGCCATTATTTCGATAATGAAGGCATCTATTGCCTTGGTGGATGCTAATGATGTTGTAACCGAAGTAAATGAACAATGTGCTGCTCTGGCCGGTATGACTAGGGAAGATATTATTGGGAAAAAACTATGGGATATTCACAAGGGAGAAACGCTAGTCAAGGTTCGGTCTATTATCGAGGAGTACCGTATTAATCCCAATCATCCACCTAGAACGATTACTCGCCGTATGGGAGAAATGGATGTAATTATGAACATCCAACCTGTTTATCGCGATCATACCTATGATGGTATTTTACTGATGGTGGTCGATGTTACTGAGGTGGCAGCGGCCAAAAGACAAGCTGAACAGGCCCGGGTAGCAGCAGAAAAGGCAAATCAAGCTAAGTCAGAGTTTTTGGCCAATATGAGTCACGAAATTCGGACCCCCATGAACGGCATATTAGGATTTGCAGAAGTATTAATGCATCAACAACTGGATGTTCAGCAAGAAGAAAGTGTTAAGATTATTCAGCAATGTGGAGAGCAACTGATGGAGCTTATTAACGATATATTAGATCTTTCTAAAATAGAATCTGGAAAATTTACTTTAGAAGAAACAGACTTCAGTTTGCGTAAATTAATTTATGAAGCAATCAGTGTAGTTGAACCGAAGCTATTGGAAAAAGATGTAGAAATGAAAATTACTATTGCGCCCAACCTACCGGATGACTTTAAAGGTGATCCGACACGAATACGACAGATTTTAAGTAATCTGCTTTCCAACGCAGCTAAGTTTACCCATGAAGGATTTGTCAAACTTACGGTCAGCCACAATAGCAGTGCTAATGAAGACCGTAGATTCAATCTGAAATTTATGGTTGAGGATACCGGCATCGGTATTACTAAGGATAAGCTTGCTCTGATTTTTGAAGCCTTTACCCAGGCAGATGGCTCAACAACAAGAAAATTTGGTGGCACTGGTTTAGGCCTCACGATCAGTAAAAATCTGGCTCAGTTAATGGGCGGGGGAATGACTGTTGAAAGCGAAGAAAATCAAGGGGCTACATTTGTTTTTACCATTCCGCTTGACCAAGTTGAAGTGCAGCAGGCCGTTCAGTCGATAGAGGAAAAAGGTGAGCAAAGTTCTGGTGTAGTTTTGGTGGTTGAGGATGACTGGGCTACTAAGCAATTAATTGCTAACTATTTGGAAAAAGCAGGGTATACAGTAATTACTACGGATCAAGGTAAGCAGTCTTTAATCATGGCCAAAATTTATCGGCCAGATATTATTATTCTGGACATATTGTTGCCGGATCTCAACGGTTGGGAGATCTTGCAGAAGATTAAGCTGCAAGAAGGGTGTCAGGATATTCCTATCATTGTCTGCTCCATTCTACCGGAAAAAGAGCGGGCATTTTCTCTGGGGGCGGTGGATTTTTTAGAAAAACCAGTGTCTGAAGAAACCTTGGTTGAACGACTCAGAAGGTTAATCGGGCAACGCAACACAGTTGAAAATCATGTTGTTTTAGTCGATGACGATCATAATGTCCTGCAGTTTTTAAGTTGTGTTCTGAGGGAAGCAGGGTATCAGACGCATGAATTCATGAAGGCAGAAGAGGCACTAACCTACATCCTAAAGGGTGGGCTGGTACAAGGTATTATCTTAGATCTTATGATGCCAGGGATGGATGGTTTCGAATTTTTGGATAAAGTTCGTGAAAATTCACAGTTTAAAAACATTCCTGTTTTAATTAATACAGGAAAAGATCTAACCCCGGAGGATTACCAGAAGCTAAACGATAAATATGAAAAAATACTAAACAAGCGGGTAGTGCAGCCGGAGATTTTGCTAGAAGAACTTGCTTTTCTTGTCCGGAGTGGAGTAACAAACTCTGAATTATCGAAGAAAGCAAAAGAAACAAAGCTTACTATTTTGTTAGTAGAAGACAATCGTTTCAATCAAAAATTAATGCAACAACTATTGTCTGAAAAATATCAAGTAATGGTGGCAGAAAATGGGCAACAAGCTATTGAGATGCTGGAAGAAAATAAATTTGATCTGCTCCTAATGGACATGCAAATGCCGATCATGGATGGCTATGAAGCTACCAGACGGATTCGCCAAATGAGCCAATTTCATGATTTGCCAATTATAGCCCTCACAGCCCATGCTATGAAAGGTGACTACGAAAAGTGTATTGAGGCTGGCTGTAATGATTATTTAGCAAAACCAGTGAAAAGGGACACCTTACTAAAAACCATTAAACAATATTTAAAAGAGTCCAATAAAAAGACACGCTCGAGGGATATAGGGATAGAGGCTCTGGTACCTTGGTACTTGCAGGATCTATCCGAAGAAATGGATAAACTGAAATATGCAGCTAAAGTCAATGATTTTACCACCGTCCAATATATTGGTCATGGTCTAAAAGGCTCCGGGGGAGCTTATGGCTTCCCCGAGTTCTCCGCTATAGGAGCGTCCATTGAAAAAGCAGCCTCCAATAAAGATGGCGATTTAGTTAGAAGCCTGGTAACAGAACTACGTGAGTTCTATACCAAAATATTGGAAGAGGAACTCTAAAAAGAAGGTCTTGTTGGAAAACTCGGGCAGTATTTGCCGGAGTTTTCTGTTGTGTGAAAATAATAATTTGACAATGGTGAAAGGATAATTACACTTGATCAGCGAATAAAATAAAATTAAGAACAAGGGCTAGAACAACAGGGAGTGAGTAATGTGAAGATAACGGTAGAACAACTTCAAGAACAGGAATTAAAGGCCAAATTTCAAGATGCCTCTCAACTTGGTTTTGGTCGAATTTTTACAGACCGTATGTTTACCATGCGGTATGCCAATCATGAGTGGACTGAAGCAAAGATTGAAAAATATAAAAATTTTAATTTAGATCCTTCTGCCTGTGTGTTCCACTATTCTCAGGAAATATTCGAAGGTATGAAGGCTTATGCTGCAGAGGATGGCAGAATTTTGTTATTCCGCCCCGAACAAAACGTAAGAAGAATGAATAATTCTGCAGCGCGCTTAGTAATGCCTACCATTCCAGAGGAAGATATGCTTCAGGCCATTGAGGAGTTAGTGCTGGCCGAGAAAAATTGGATTCCCAGAGCTGCGGGAACCTCCATGTATATCCGGCCAACCATGATTGCTACCGAAGCTTTTCTAGGGGTGCATCCTTCCGCCGAGTATACTTTTTTTGTTATTCTGAGCCCTGTGGGAGCTTACTATAAAGGGGGTTTTCAACCCGTCAAGCTTTATGTTGAAGATACCTTTGTCCGGGCTGCTGTTGGCGGAGTAGGGGATATTAAAACCGGCGGTAACTACGCAGCCAGCCTGATGGCAGGCTATCGTGCTCAGCAGAAGGGCTTCTCTCAGGTGTTATGGTTGGACGCCAAGGAGCGTAAATATGTAGAAGAAGTAGGAGCCATGAATATGTTCTTTATTTATGGCAATAAGCTGGTGACTCCTGCTCTTTCTGGCTCAATTCTTCCTGGCATCACCCGTGCTTCTGTCCTTGAGTTAGCCAAACATCTTGGTTTGACAGCGGAAGAGCGAACCATTAGTATTGATGAAGTGATTGAAGGTATTGCCACTGGTGCAATTACCGAAGCCTTTGGCTCCGGTACAGCAGCAGTTATTTCCCCAGTAGGTTCCCTAACCTTTAAAGAAAAGGAATATGTCATTAATAATAATCAGGTTGGTCCGAATACCCAGCATTTGTATGATACCCTGGTGAACATCCAATACGGTAGACAAGAAGATCCCTTCGGCTGGGTGAAGGAAATTGGTAGACTGTAATGACGAAAAAGAGAAGGCCTCGGCCTTCTCTTTTTTTGTGTAGTTAAGGAAAAATAGTACAATATAAAATTAAAAAACATGATGCGAATATTAAGAATATTTCGCAGAAGGGTATGTTACAGCAGGAAATTAAATAGTAATGTAGAAGATAACAAGTATAATTGAAATCTCCGGGAGGGGTATTGTTATGAAGGCTTTGTTAGAGCACCTATCGCAGGATAAAGAAAAGTTTATTGCCTTTCTGCAATATTTAATTGATACCGGTAGATTAACCGAAGAAGAGGTAATAAACATTGTCAGGCAATGTAATTGTAATGACAAAGAGGAGCATGGTAACAGAAAAAATAATAATAAAAAAATACTTACATAAAATTAAATTGAAACAATTTTTATTTTTTTCAATTTAATTAACCTTTTTCAATTAGTTAGCAGGAGAAAGCTTGTGAAATGTAGAATTTGTCTTTAAAGTGACAAAGATTGGAGGTCATTACTATTTTCAAGCTACATGAACTGCTAATTGATAATGAAGATATGCTGATGTGTTTTTTAAATTACCTTCAATTAAATAAAAAAATAACAGACGAAGAAGTAAAAGCTTTTCTACTATTATATGAAGAACAAAAGAATGTAACCAAAGAAGAAAAAAGAAAATATAAAAGTCTTAAGGATCTACAGTTTATCAAATAAAGCACCGTTAGTGGTGTTTTATTTTATTTTTCTGATCACATAATAAATAAATAGTAAAAACAGCTATCCTATTTTTGTGATAGCTGTTTTTTTGCAACAAGCTATTTTATTACCGGATTAAACGATAGATATTAATCTCGCTTTCATTTTCTCGTAATAGACCCAGTTTAGGTACAATCGTTGTGAAATGTATTGACTGCAAATGAAGATGTAAAGATTTTTCATCAGACCATTCTTCTATAAAAGTTAAGATGCAAGGATTATGAATATCTTGGTATAATTCATAAGAAATATTTCCTTTTTCCTTCCGTGTTTCTTCAATTAATTCGGTGACCAAGGAGTTATATTTTTCAAGACAATCCTTTTTGATTACGCTTTTTGCCACTACTTTTATCATTTTATCACCCTGCTATAGTTTTTCTTTATTATACAAAGATTGGCTTACCTGAACAAGTTTGTAGAGAAAGTCTATCTAGAAGAAAAGAAAAGGAGAACCTGAAGTATCGGGAAAAGTGGACAGGCTAGAGGTCATATGCTACATTTGAGTAAGATTCAAAATAACGACTATAAATAAAGGAAAATGATCATGAACCTATTAACAGTAGAGAATCTCACGAAAAGTTACGGTGTAAAAAAGCTTTTTGAACATATTTCCTGTGGTATTGGCGAAGGAGAAAAGATTGGTTTAGTGGGTGTAAATGGTACTGGCAAATCCACTTTTTTAAAAATATTAGCGGGTGTGGCCCAGGCAGATGGTGGGAAGATTACCACGGTCAACACCCTGCGAATCGAGTACTTACCCCAGAACCCTTACTTTGATCAGCAGGCCACGGTTCTCCAACAGGTATTTAAGGGAAATTCACCGGCGATGCAGTTGCTACGTAATTATGAAGAAACAGCAGCGCTTTTAGCAAAGGACCCAAACCAGCAAGATCTGCAAAAAAAGCTGCTGCAATTGGGCCAGCAGATGGATGCCCTAGATAACTGGCAGCTGGAAAGTGAAGCCAAAACCATTCTGACCAAACTTGGTATTCATGATTTTAATATCCCTGTGGCGAAACTGTCTGGAGGTCAGCGTAAGAGGGTTGCCCTGGCCAGTGCTTTAATTAATCCGACTGATCTTTTAATCCTGGATGAGCCTACGAACCATATTGACAATGAAACAGTGACTTGGTTAGAACAATATTTGAACAAACGCAAGGGTGCGCTGTTGATGGTTACCCACGATCGTTATTTTTTAGATCGGGTGGTTAACCACATTATGGAGTTAGACCGTGCTCAGCTCTATCGCTATGAAGGTAATTACAGTAAGTTTCTAGAATTAAAATTAGCTCGGGAAGAGCAGCAGCAAGCCTCAGAAGCGAAAAGGCAAAATATTTTACGAAATGAACTGGTTTGGATTCAACGAGGTGCCAAGGCTCGAACGACAAAACAAAAGGCCAGAATTGAACGATTTGAAAAGTTGCAGGCAGCCAAGGTGGAAACTGCCAATGATAAGCTGGATATTTCTGTAGGAGCCAGTCGTTTGGGCAGTAAAGTCATTGTATTAGAGCATATCAGTAAAAGCTTTGCAGCTAGAACAGTCATCCAGGATTTTAGTTATATTTTTGCTAAGGGTGAGCGAGTTGGCATTATTGGACCCAATGGTAGCGGCAAATCAACGCTGCTAAACATCATTACCGGCAACCTCAGTCCGGATAGAGGCAAGGTAGAATTAGGCCAAACGGTTAAAGTAGGATATTTTTCCCAAGAAAATATCGAAATGCCGGAAGATCTCCGGGTGATTGATTATATTAAAGAGGTAGCAGAGTATTTACCCACCTCCGATGGTGAATACATTAGTGCCTCTCAGATGCTAACTCGCTTTTTGTTTCCGGCAGATGTGCAATGGACAACCATTGCTAACCTTTCCGGTGGGGAAAAGAGAAGGTTGTATTTGCTTAGGGTTTTAATGGCAGCACCGAATGTCTTACTTTTTGACGAGCCGACCAATGATTTGGATATTCAGACCTTAACCATTCTAGAAGACTACTTGGATGATTTTCCCGGTACTTTAATTGTGGTGTCCCATGACCGCTATTTCCTGGATCGAACCGTTGAAAAATTGTTTACCTTTGGCCAGGATGGCCAGATCGTAGAATTTATGGGCAGTTATGCCGGATACTATGAAGCTCTAAATCAAACCACAGAGGTAGGCAAGGATACCGTTAAACAAAGCCAAGAAAAAAAGAACGATTATCAGGAAAAGAAAAAAGACCGTCCCTTAAAATTTACCTACAAAGAACAGCGAGAATATGAGCAAATTGATGAAATTATTGCCGGGGCAGAGGAAGAGTTAAGTGAAGTTAATAAAAAGATCAATCAGGCTGGCAGTGATTACGGACTATTGCAAGAATTGCTAGGGGTTCAAAAGAATCTGGAGCAACGCCTGGAAGAATTAATGGAGCGTTGGACGTATCTA
The DNA here is from genome assembly GCA_946411205.1 of uncultured Desulfotomaculum sp. Classification (GTDB taxonomy): domain Bacteria; phylum Bacillota; class Desulfotomaculia; order Desulfotomaculales; family Desulfotomaculaceae; genus Desulfotomaculum. The sequence continues at coordinate 14,143 of CAMKDG010000059.1, read as the reverse complement.
AATGAGTTAGACGAGGAAATAAAGAAAAACAGCGACGCAAAAGCACCGAGATGATTTAGCGTAGTAACCCGCAACTTTTAAGAGTAGTTGCGGGTTTTCTTTTGCTCAAATTTACTTTTTCTTTATGCTTCTATCATCTTTCTTAATTCTCCATTGATATGTGTCGGAGTTATAATGAGAGCGCAAAGGGTGCTTATCTATTATTACAGTCCTATTTATGCAGCCTAGCCCCAACTGGGTATGCTAAATAGTATGGGATTGCCACTTCTATATCATTATGGCCCTGGTTCCTCTAGCTATACGGGCTGTTTGTCTACCGCCCTCTGGGTAGTGGTACTGGGTTTAGTTTAGATTAGATTATGGAAAAGGGAAGTATGAAGAAATGGCGAAAACAATAACCCTAGCTTAATTACTTTTTTGTAATGATAATGGTAAACCCCCGAAGCAGCAATGATTCAAGTTCGTCAGGTGGCGGAGGCGTGCCAACTACCCGAAGAAAAGGTGAGAAGCCTGATGGAGTAGAACATTGAAGGAAGGCAAATGGGGGAATGGGCTGCTTAGTGAACCATGGGTTAATGTGCTAAGGTTAAATATGAAGCTGGATTCTCTTTAAGATTGGAGACAATTCTGATGTTGGAGGAAAGACGGGTAAATCCCGATGACCTACTGGCCGGTATAGAACAAGAAGGACAGGGAAAATTGACGGTTTTCCTTGGCGCGGCAGCTGGTGTGGGGAAGACCTTTGCCATGCTGGAGGCTGCCCGGGAAAGGATGGCTGAAGGCGTAGAGGTGGTAATCTGCTGGGTGGAAACTCACGGTAGGATTGAGACGGAGGCCCTCTTAAAGGATCTTCCCATCGTTCCTCCCAGATGCCTGGAATACCGGGATAGAGAGTTTTTGGAGATGGACCTGGATGGTATACTGGCTCGTAAACCAGAGATCGCCCTGGTGGATGAATTGGCCCACACCAATGTTCCCGGTTCCCGTCATGCTCACCGCTACCAGGATGTTCAGGAACTGTTAGCCGCGGGGATTCATGTTTATACTACGCTTAATATTCAACATCTGGAAACGCTGAATGATGTGGTGGCTCAAATTACAGGCGTGACAGTTCGGGAAACCATTCCAGATCGTATTCTGGAACAAGGCGCACAAATTCAACTGGTTGATATCCGACCGGAGGAATTAATTCAACGACTAAAGGATGGTAAAATTTATGTACCTGGGCAGGCTAAGGAAGCCCTGCGCAGGTTTTTTCGGCCTGGAAATATCAATGCTTTGAGGGAACTGGCCTTACGTTATACAGCCAGAAGGGTGGATCGCCAGGTAGAATCTTACATGAGATTACACGGCATTACCGGACCCTGGCCTACTGGTGAGAGGGTCTTAGTGTGTATCAGTGCCAGCCCCTTTTCCGCCCCGTTAATTAGGATCGCAAAGCGGATGGCAGAGGGGCTGCAGGCTGAGTGGTTGGCTGTTTACGTAGACACTCCCAGGCGATTCCCGGTGCGTGAGGAAGAGAAGGACCAACTGGCTAAAAATCTCCATCTGGCAGAAGAGTTGGGCGCAGAGACAATAAATGTTTCCGGCAATGATGTTGCTGAAGAATTACTGGAGTTGGCCCGCAAGAGGAACGTTTCCCAAATCATTGTAGGCAAGCCGCTATACTCTCGTTTATGGGAGCTTATGCACGGCTCGGTGGTAGATAAAGTGATCCGCAAGAGTGAAGGAATCAGTGTGCACGTTATCCCCGGAAACCCTAAACTCTTGCGAAACCAACAAAAAGTGCCACAACCACTGCAACAGCCTGCCGGAGAGTTAAAGGTCTTGTATCCTTATTTGATTTCCTTGATTATGATGGTGGGACTAACCGTTGCTGCTGTTCCATTAAAAAATACCTTTGGCTTGGTTAACTTAGCTATGCTATTTTTACTCCCGGTATTGCTTAGTGCCGTTAAATGGGGCACCAGACCCTCGATAGCCACGGCCATTATGGGTGTTATTGGTTTTGACTTCTTTGTCGTACCTCCCACCATTAGTTTTACGGTGACGGATATACGTTATGTGATAACCTTTATCATTTTTGTGATGATAGCCTTGTTTACTAGCCGCTTATCTACCCGTTTAAGACAACAGATAATAAACTCCCGCAGACGGGAGGCCCGAATCTCTGCCTTATATTCTCTCAGCAAGGACATAGCAGCGGTGGCAGAACCGGAACTTGTTCTGGAAAGTATTGTAAAAAAAGTAGCTGAGACTATCGAAGGCCAGGTTATCTTGCTGCTGCCGGAAAAAGACACGAAGTTAGTGCTAAAGGCGAGTTCTGAGAATGAAGGAGAAAGTTACTTTAATGATCATGAGTATGCAGTGGCCACCTGGGTTTTTACCAGAGGGCAGAAGGCTGGTAAGGGTACAGACACATTAGGGACTGCAGAAGGTCTTTATTTGCCGCTTCGAGCAGATAAGGAAATTTGCGGCGTGCTTGGTATTTGCTCAAGGGATGCCAATACTTTTTTTGAACCAGAACAATTACGTCTACTGGAAGCCTTTGTAAGCTTGGCTTCCGTGACTGTTACCAGAGTAAAGCTGGCTGAACAAGCCCGGGAAGCCCAAACATTGGCGGAATCAGAACGTTTAAGGAATGCCCTTTTTAATTCACTGTCACACGATCTAAGAACTCCTCTGGCTTCCATTATTGGGGCTGCCTCCGGCTTGCTGGAAAATGACGAGGTCTTTTCCCAGGAGGCTCGTAGGGATTTGCTGCAAAGTATTCAGCAAGGTGCACTTCGCATGAACCGCTTTGTGCACAATCTTTTAGATATGGCCAAGTTGGAAGGCGGACTTGTGCGTCCCAATAAAGAGTGGTGTGATATGCAAGATATTGTTGGTGTGGCTATAAGTCGTTTAGAAGAATCCCTGGGAACCCGGTTGGTTGACATCAGGATTCAGAATGACCTGCCCTTAATAAAGGTAGATTTTGTACTCATTGAGCAAGTACTTGTTAATTTAATGGATAACGCGTTAAAATATTCTGAACCCGGTACAGAGATCGTTGTTGAGGCATTGCCGAAGGGGCAGGAAATCGAAGTAACGGTAGCTGATCGAGGCCCAGAAATACCTGAGGAAGACATAGAACACATTTTTGATAAATTTTATCGGTTACAATCTCCCCGCTTGATCAGTGGCACTGGCCTTGGTTTGGCTATTTGTAAAGGTTTTGTAGAAGCACATGGGGGCAAAATTTGGGCAGCCAATCAGCCGGGCAGAGGAGTGGAGATGAAATTTACCTTACCCCTGGAGGATCAGCCACCACTAACCAATGAGTAGTTCACAAAGGAGATAATTATGGAAAGTAAAGGGGCACGCATCCTGGTAATTGACGATGAAAGCCAAATGCAGAAACTTTTGCGAGTGGCTTTAACCAGCCACGGGTATGAAGTAGGAGCAGCTGCCACGGGCCAGCAGGGACTTAGTGAAACGACTATTTTTCGGCCAGATTTAATCATTCTAGATCTAGGTTTACCGGATATGGACGGACTTGAAGTAGTAACCCGCTTACGGGAGTGGACCAAGACGCCGGTAATTATACTATCTGCCAAGGAGCAGGAGAATGATAAAATTTTGGCCCTCGATGCAGGAGCGGACGACTATTTAACGAAGCCCTTTGGCATGGGTGAACTGCTGGCACGTATTCGAGCAGCCATGAGGCACTCCGCCGGGGTCACTGATGAACCGATATTAAAGTTTGATGACCTGGTCATCGATTTGGCTCACCGAAGAGTTCTGGCCAAGGGCGAAGAAGTCAAGCTTACCCCGACGGAATATGATTTGATCAAAAACTTAGCTATTCATGCGGGCAAAGTTCTAACTCATAAGCAGCTATTAAAGACGTGTTGGGGTCCCACCTATGAGAATGATACACACTACCTGCGGGTTTTTATAGGGCAGCTACGCAGAAAGATCGAGTCAGATCCCTCTCGACCACGGCATATCATAACAGAGCCAGGGGTAGGTTATCGTTTATTATAAAAATGTCGGAACTATTTATTCCTAACTGAACCTGTATTCTAAGTAAGTCAGCAATCCATAAACGATAACCCGGATAAGGGACTTTTTTTGGAGTCTCCATATCCGGGTTATATTTTAGCAAACAATGTTAGGGTTAGAAGAAAATATCGGTAGTTGGGACAAGTGGGCTATTTGTTGTTATAAGCAGTCTCGCTATTGATTAAGAAGCCAAGAACTTTACTTTTAAGTAAGTAGATTTTTTAAAATCCCCTTTTCTTGTAAAATTGATTGGTAATCATCGGGGGGAAATAAACCCTCAATAATAAAGGGCACAGTTAAATCCTTCACCTTATCCAATAAATGGTATTGTTTGCTAGTACTTAGTGGTACTCTATAAAATCCATCTATATAACCGTTTACTTGCACTTCTGCTATTCTATCACCAAGTTCATCCACCATTTTTTCCAGGTAGTTTTCATTGCGTGTTGCACGATTTATATCAAGTACACATTGGTAATCGTAGGACTTTGTAATATCCCGCAGTCTGATCCACGAATCTTCTTTTTCTGAGTTTTCCAGATAGATGTTTAATCCACTGCTATTGAGTAAAGAGAAATCAGAGATACAGTCTATTCTAAAAATAAAAGCATCAATTTTTAACATTTGATCAAGCAACTTAAGATAATCAATAACTGTTTGGGTTTGTTTATTTTTTCCGTACCTCACGTGACACCAAGGCACATTTATTGTGACGTGACAAAAAGCATCCAATTGATTAAAAAGACTAGTAAGTAAGGTAAACTCCTTCAGCATTTTTACTGTGCTTAAGCCAATTTCAACTCTAGAAAAATCAAGGTCGCGGCTAATAGAAAGTTTCGTAGTAGGTGTAATATCCCAAAGGCAAAAAGAAGCCGTTGATATACCAATCCTAGCTTTTTCCACTTAATCCCTCCTTGAAAAAAAACCACTCATTTTGTTGAGTGGAACCTACCGATTAAGAGTCGGTTGCTCTACCAATTGAGCTAATAACCCGAAATATTGGAGCTATACAATAATGAAATTATAGCATAGCATCGACGACATATTTATGAAACATCCTTATATCTGATTCGTTGCAAGACAAATTGAATTCAACCGAATTTAAGAGAAATAAGGAGATAAAATGATGTAAAACCTAAATGTTTAATAATTAAAATGCCTGTAATATAAAATCTTTTCATAAGATGTATAACTATTTAACTGAGGTGTAATTAGATTTTGAAAAATCTAAGGGGCGGAAATATGACAGATGTGTGCATTCGATGCAATGAAGAAATGCTAAAGGTTGATATCACGATTGGTTTGTAGGAAGATTGAAAAAAAGCTTAGGGGTTAGTAAAATAAATAAAAGTACTGTGGGAGGGTCTACTATGGATGTTAATATTATTAGAGCCAAGGCTATACCAATACTGAGAAGCTATGGGGTGTGTCGGGCTTTTATATTTGGTTCTTTTGCCAGAGGCGAACAAAATCAGGACAGCGACATTGACATTCTAGTTGAGTACTCTGCGGAAGCCGAAAGATCATTATTTAAAGCGGTCGAACTAAAATATGAACTGGAAGAAATCTTGCAAAAAAAGGTCGATGTTGTAACCGAGCAGGCCTTGTCACCCTACATTAGGCCTTATGTAATGAGAGATCGGAGGGTGATCATGTGAGTCTTGGAGAGCATTGAAAAAATCGAAGATTACGTTGCAAATCTAACAAAGGAAGAATTTATAGATTCCGGCAAAGATCAAGATGCGGTCATCCGAAGGTTTGAAATCATTGAAGAAGCAGCTAAGAATATCGCTACTTCTACCAGAAATAAATATCCCGATGTTCCTTGGCGATCAATGGCCGGTATGAGAGATGTGCTTATTCATGAATATTTTGGCGTAGATTTAAATGAAATTTGGAACACAACAAGCAAGAATTTACCGGAACTTAAGAAGCAACTTAGGGAGATTATCGAGAGTGAATCTACCTAAGAAAGGAGAAAAGATACATGAAAAAAATCATGATGATGCTAATGGTTACTATGATGATGGTCATCTTGGTAGCTGCACCGGGATGGGCGGTAATTGATATTAAGCCCAGTGACGGTGGCGGTGGAATTGATACAAATCCTGGGACACCCTTCGGTAACACTAGCGGAACTACTCAACCCCAACAACCTGTTTCCAGTGAAATCAAAATCTATGTAAATGGCACACAAATCAAGCCTGATGTACCAGCCTTTGTAGACTCTGCTAGCCGTACCCAAGCCCCCTTTCGTGCAATCGGTGAAGCCCTTGGTTGCAAGGTATCCTGGGATGCAGGTACACAAAAAGTTACCTGCGAAAAAGATGGATTCACAGTCACAATGACCATTGGTAAGAAAAACTACGTTGTCAACGGTCAAAACAAACTCATGGACACGGTTCCTGTGATTAAAGATAGTCGAACCTTCATTCCTGTGAGAGCACTGGGCGAAGCCCTAAACAGCGATGTTAAGTGGGATGGTGCTACAAACACAGTTACCGTAATCAGTGAATAACCCCTCAAAATGACATGCCCCCTGTCAAGTAGGTAGGGGGCATGTCAAACTCTACTTTCCTGCAAGGAGGTGGTAGCGTACTCAGCCATTCTGGTTCCCAAACAAATCGCTATAATTTTTTTGTATAATCCCTGCTACATTTTCGGCCGGTCCCGGTTTGCTGAGCAAATAGCCCTGAACATTGTCGCAGCTGCACCGGACCAGATAATCCAATTGAGCCTCTGTTTCAACGCCCTCCGCAACCACCTCTATTTGGAGCCTGTGCACCAGGGATATTATCGAACTGACTAGATCTTCCCCGAGACATCGGACATTGATATCCTGGATAAAGCTTTTATCGATTTTCAAGGTGTTCAGCGGGAGTATTCTGAGGTAATTCAGCGAAGAATAGCCCGTACCGAAGTCATCCATTGAAATTTTTATGCCCATATCCCGCAATCCCTTCAGCATAGGAACCGCTTGCTCGAAGGAGTTGATTAATAGGCTTTCCGTAATCTCCAGTTCCAGATGTGCGGGTAAAAAACCAGTTTCTTGCAGAATGTCTTTGACCATATGGACAAAATTGGCCTGTTTCAACTGCACTGTGGAAATATTGACCGAGACGATAAGGTCTTCGCGGCCGTTTCCGTTCCATTCAACTCCCTGCCTGCATGCCTCCCTTAACACCCATTCCCCCAGGGGCACGATCAGCCCCGTATCTTCCGCAATGGGGATGAATTCCAAAGGGGCTACATTTCCAAGCTCAGGGTCTCTCCACCGGAGCAATGCCTCAAACGCCCGGACCTTTCCCGTATCTATGGAGATTTGTGGTTGGTAGTAAAGTTCAAAGCCGGAGGTATTTAACGCTTTTCGAAGACTCTTTTCGATTGTTATCTTGCGGAGGATTCCCTGTCTCATTTCTTCCTGAAAGAATTGAACATTATTCTTCCCGAGATTCTTTGCGCAATACATGGCCGTATCCGCATTTTTCAGCAGTTCTTCTGCAGTTGACCCGTCTTCGGGATATAAGGATATCCCGATGCTTGCACTTATATTAAAGAGATAACCGTCAAATTCAAATGGTTCTGCCAGAATGCCCCTTATTCCTTCGCAGAATTCATAGATCTTATGGTTACTGCCTATGTACTGGATCAGGACGGCAAATTCATCTCCTCCCAACCGGGCGAGAGTTGCGCGTTTTCGAATATGCTGCGATAGCCGCTCAGAAATGAACTTTAGCAATTTATCTCCTATATTGTGTCCCATTGTATCATTTACATCTTTAAAATTATCCATATCCATAAAGATGACCGCCATCCGACGGCTGACCCTCTCGGGAATGCCAAGCGCAATCGTGAGGCGGTCCATGAAAAGGGTACGGTTCGGAAGATTCGTCAGTACATCGTGATATGCCATATGTTCCAGTATTTCCTGCTGTTTCTTGTTCTCCTCTGCGCTTAGAGAAAGGCGCAGGTAGTTCTCCTTCAATTCCTCCTCAGATGCCGATAGCTCTTCATACAACGTGGATAATTCTTCATTTCTTTCCCGAAGCACATTCTCATACAATACTCTTACTGTAATATCCTGTATTACGCCTAGAACTCTGAGCGGCTCACCCTGCTCGTTTACTTCCAGTTCTGCCACAGAGTGCATGTATTGCGCCTTGCCGTCATTGAGGATTATTTTAAATTGAACATTATACGGAGTATTTTTAGTAATCAGATCTTTCAACGCCTCGTCCATTTTCTCCCGATATTCCTCACATACCATGCTTTGAATAATGGGTAACGGCAAATAAGGCGATTTTCTTTCCAACCCGTACAGGTGGAAAGCTTCTTCGGAGCCCCAGATGGTGCCTTTCACCAGATCCAGTTCCCAGTTTCCCACCTTCGCAAGCTGTTGAGCCTTATTCAGGCGTCTTTCATTTTCTGCCACTTGCCTATTTGATTTTATCAGTTCATCATTCTGCTGGCGTAGTTCTTCCTCTGAAGCCGTCAGTTCCTCATAAAGAGCAGTTTGCTCTTCGTATAGCGCGCTCAGTTTTCCATTTTTGTCTATAAGCTGCTCTTCAGTCTTTTTCATCGAGGTAATATCATTAAAAATGGTTACAAAATATCCTTTCAGCGGGGAATAAACGTGGATGCTGTACCAGCGGTCGAAAGCCATGGAATATTGTTCTATGGAGTCTTTTCTCCCATTGATCGCCACTTCCCCGTAAAAAGCAACCCAATCAATGGGATCTTTGCGAATATCGGGGACGATTTCACAAATTGTCCGTCCAATGATGTTCTCCCGCTTTAGACCCGTATAATTTTCGAAGGCTGTATTCACATCTATATAACGGTAATCGGTCGGTTTTCCATTCTCATCCGTGATGATCCGATGGAGGGCAAAGCCGTTTATCATATTCTCGATAATGGATTGGCTGAATTGATTATCCAATTGCATTCCCAAATCCTCCATAAAATTGAATTTATATCCGCTCATTCATTACCCTGATTTTAAGAAAGTAATCTGAAAAAAGCAAGAATAATCTGCAAAAAACTAACAGTCCCGACAAACTTCGCTAAAGAAGAACTACTTTCGACAGTGAATTCAGAAAACAGATCAGTAATTACATACGTTCTAGAATATGAATCGTCCACATGCTACGATGGCTTATATGGCACAACTATTTATGAATGCTTGTTTTATGACAGTTGCCAGTAGATAGGTATCACAGAAAGGCATAGTTTGGAGGGGAGCAGAGGATTGGAAACGATCCAGCAGGTTTTCAGCTGCTCAATCATGCGGTGGAGGCATTACCGGCTGTTTTCCTTAGGCAAACGCAAAAAACCTTGAAAACATTAGTTTTCAAGGTTTTTTGGAGAAAAATGGTCGGGGTGACACGATTCGAACGTGTACTCCAAGCCAGTCATCCCGCATGTCATCTGATGTTATATTGTTTTGTCTGCCTAATTGTCTGCACCTACATACTTTGCTATACACGCACCTTTTTTGATTGCATGAGCATAAGTTTGAGCTAATGTTGCAGGTCTATTTCCTAATAATGATGCTACTGTTGTAAGGGGAATCCCTTCATCTATACAGATTGAGCCAGCCGTATGACGTAAATCGTGAATCCTGCAATACTCTAAACCAGCTTTCTTTAATATTCTGTCTAAGGATTTTCTGACTGCATTGCGGCTTAATGGACCGCCACTGTCAGCTGTGAAAACAAGCGTATCTAAAGAGGAAGTAATACTCTGGAATTCTTTATGATTCTGAAATAAGGTCATTGTATTGCTGTCTAACTCAATTGTTCTGATACTGTTTTTGGTTTTTGTATCTTTTAGCGTCTTTTTCTTTATGTCGCATGAGCGAACAATTGAAATCTCTGATTTATTAAAATCAATATCCTTCCACTTCAGACCAAGTGCTTCACTAACACGCATCCCAGTTACTGAAAGAAGTCGTATAACCAAATAGTGCTTGTAATGCTTAGCGACCTCTAACAACTTTGCTAATTGGTCTTGGCTTAGTACAGGTCTTTCCTTATGAGATAACTTTGGTATCCGAATTCCTTGCGAAGGATCTGTTGATATAAATTCTGAACTTACAGCAAAACGCATAACAGTTCGAGTTGTACAAAACAAATCACGGATTGTCCGTTCTGCTAAACCAGTTAAACCTTTTAGACGTTGTTTTAGTTCATGCGTGTTTAAGTCATAAAGCTGTAAATCACCAAGAAGGGGTTTCAACCTGTTTGCATGCCAACAATACTTTTCGTAAGTTCGGACATCCAAGTCATCTTTGATGTCTTCAAGCCAAACATCAAATAGTTCTTCTACTGTAGATACTGAGTTCTTAGGGCCGATTCGTTTCTTTAATTGAACTTCTAATTGTTTTGCCCTAAAGTTAGCCTGAGTTTTGTTACCGTAGAATGTTTCATAATGATACTTGCGTTTTCCATCTTTATCTCTGCCAATGTAAATTGAGATAGTAAAGCCACCTGAACCACGCTTCTTAATGCTTGCCAATACTCTTGCCCTCCCTGGGCCCGGACATGTAAATATTCTCCGTCAAACAGCCAGATTCCTTTACGATAAACTCTTGCACTGATAAATATGGTATACGAATTCTTCGCTCGGATAGCCTAATTGATTTTAATTGGTTAGTATATATTAATTCGTAAACATATGATTTCTTGACTTTAAGTAGATTAGCTACCTCATTAACGGTGTAAAGGGTCAGGTTATTAATGGTGTTTATATCATTGACACTTGATATTTGAGTTGTAATTTGCATATATCCTCCTTATGATATTTTAAATAATATTAGTTAAATAAAAAATGTAATTTGTATTAAAGAGCTACTTAAGCTTGATAAGTTTAATTGTTGTCATGTATCTCTTTTCACCAAATTCCTCCTTTCCATAGAGTTTTCACAAAGTAAAAAACTGGTTGTTTTAGGAGTGCAAATTATATAGCTCTAAGCATCACTTTCGGGCAAGTAATTAATTACCCAAAAGTAAGATTTAGAGAACTATAAAAGAAAACTTTGCACCTCTAAAACAACCAGTTCTGTAGTTGCTATAAAGGAAGTGTAAAACTATATGAAATAACTATTATGTGTTGCCTAAATGTAACACTTGGACTAAAGGTAGCATATATGCTACAGTATGTCAATATCAAAACGGGTTGTTAAGGAATTAAGGGATAGTGGAAAAGAGTTTTGGAGTGGAAGAGGTTGCTCTAAAGGAGGGAATTAGATCGGAATATATTGAGGATTTAAGAAAGAATATAGAAAGTGCAATCAACGCTATTGATTGATAAGTAAATTACACTGTTTTGTTTGCCTAATCCTGGAGTTTAATTTTTATTTAACATACAGAAGGAATTTATAAAACAACGGAGAATAATGTCACAAATCCAAGAGTTATAAGATGGTTTTAGATTGGAAGGTGTAGCTGTGAATAAGAAGAAATCAAGTGAGTCTATGGCTTCATTAGCAAGTAAAGTCCTAAATAATGACAGTGCGTCAAAGATACAGAAGACATTAGCTGGAAGTGTTCTTTCACAAACTAACTCCAATAAACAAACTGGGGCTGAGCTTGAGGGTATTGCATCAAATGCTCTTAAAAGCCCTAAGTACAATGATGTTACAAAGAAGCTTGCTGGGAGTGTACTTTCCAGGCAGATAAAAAACGCTAGCACCTTTTAATTAAAACTACCCTCTTGCATAATTTGCAAGGGTTTTTTATATAAAAAGCTTAGGATGTACTAAAGGGAGGAAGCTTTAGGTGAGTGAATTATTTACAAGAAATCCTGATATAACAAAAAATGCATATCCAAATTGGAGCAGAAGTGATCATCCAAACATGGAATTTGCCACCTATTCAAAAATGTTTAAGAGTTCTGCCGATAATCCATCATAATGGTAAACAATTGGTGATAATGACAACTGAAGATGGGTACTTATTTGGGCATTTTTCTAAAGAACCTAGGGGAAAGTGAAGATTATATTCCAGTTCTCCCATATCTTGCTGATATAACAATGGAAATGCTTACTTTTGGGGAAGAGATTGGCAATCTGATTTTTCATGAATACACTAAGAGACATGGAGCCATCCCTCATGTATATGTGTCTCTTGAAGGTGTTTGTATTCCAACATTTGTGGAATTTCTCGGCCTTAAAAAAGAATAATTTAATGATTTGGATGTTGACTTTGAATCCTATGAATTAGGGGTTTTAGTAAGTTCATAAAGTTTCAGGCACTTTGCCTTAAGAAAATGACTTTTAAATGTTAGAGGGCTTGGTTATAGATTTATTAACAAATAGATGATGTATTAAATAATAGATGTAAAGTTAAGAACATATGTTTGTAGAAACCGGAAAAACTCAGGGATAGAGCAAATTTGAAAGAAAACCAATCTGAAGCTTGGGGGATAAATGTGAACAATAAAATAAAAATTGATCAATTAAATAAGGAATTAGAAAAAATAGATGAACAGATTAATATGATTATAGATAGAGGAGATTACAATGACGATGACAATTATGATGATATAGATATAGTAAGTAATGATGAATATCAATTAAATAAGCTAAGTCAAGAAAGAAATGAATTAATTGAAAGAAAAAGAAGAATCAGAGCCGAAGAAGAAAAGATAAAAGCTGAAAAAGAGTTTGTAATCAAAAGACAAAAATATAAGAGGGGGAGTATGGTATCAGATAATGAGGCCATTAAGGACTCACTTCAAAGAGAGATATATGCAGAAGTCTTGGCTAAGTATATATGTAACAAAAAGACCGAAACACCATTTAATATTGGTATATTCGGTGACTGGGGTGAAGGGAAATCTTCATTTTTAAATCTTATAGAAAAGGAATTACATAACACAAATAAAAATATTGATTCAGATCAGGAATATTTTTCTCATGTGATTAGATATGACGCATCTCAGTATAATGAGCAACATAAAATATGGGCATCTATAATGAAAGAACTATTTTCAAAATTTGATGAAGAGAAATGGCTCTTAGGAAAACCTTTGTTTGCACTTAAGAAACAAAAAAAGAATATGAAAAAGAATATATGGAAGTTAAGTATATCATGTATTACGTTTATTCTTGTTGTGTGCTTTTTGAATTTTGTTGTAAAAAAAATAAGCATATCAAACGAGGTTAATAAACTAATCTTGGTAGGAACATTAGGTATTGTCCCAATAATAATGGCTTTTACGAACATTATTATACCATTTATAAAAAGCCAGTTAACTTTTGTTAAACCGTTAGCAGAAAGAGTTATTTCTAATATGGAATTGCCAAGTTATGATAACAACTTAGGTATAAGGGAAGATGTAAAAGAAAATTTAGAGGACTTATTAGAAGTATGGTTAAAAAAGGGTAAAAGTATATCAGAATGTAGAGAACGATTGGTAATAATGGTAGACGAGTTAGATAGGTGCTCGGAAAAGGTTATAACAGAATTTTTTGAGGCATTACAATTATTTTTATCAGTCAAGAGTATTGTAATAGTACTATCAATAAATTATGAATCGGTATGTTATGCATTGGCAAATAAATATAAGATTTATTTTGATAAGGACATAAAAAATATAGACAAATTAGAATTTGGAATTAAGTATGTTCAAAAATACGTTAGTATTCCGTTTTTCTTATCCATAGATGGTTCTTATAATTCTTATATTGACAGTATACTAAATGAAGTAAATTCTACTGGTCAAATAAACTTAGATCAAAATAATAACTCTGAGTTAGTTGAAGTAGAACAGAATAATTTACATCAGGGGATAAGGTTAGCTTTGGAAGAAGAAGAGAAAGAATTAATAAAAAAGGTATTGAACTACTTGAATAACAAGATGCATATTACCCCGAGAGAAATAAAGAAAATAATTAATCTTATAGTTCTGGCAAAAGAAATATCTATAAAATTAAATAATATGAATGCTTTCTCTGAAAAGATTATGTTTGATAATTTTATTAAATGGTTTATATTTTCATATTTTAATCCTAAAATGTCCTCTTTACTTTTAATGGAAATTAAGGGCAATGAACATCTTTTAGTAGAAGAGCTTAAAATACTGAATAAAAATG
>CAMKDG010000058.1 GCA_946411205.1 uncultured Desulfotomaculum sp. | reverse complement strand
TTGTGTTTCCACCTCTGGTTCTGCATTTTCCGCCAGTTTTTTCTCCAACTGGTCTTTTTGTCCTTTTAGTTGATCCAATACCGTAACAGCTTGCTTGTGTTGACCACTTAAATCTTTGTCTGTCGGTATGTCGGTAACTACAGTCCCCAAAGCTTTTAGCTGCCCTTCTGCCCCTCTGGACTTATCAAGAGGAATCCGAAGGACTACTTTACCCGAAGCTTCGCTGTACGGAGCAACGATAGCCCCACCACTGGCTTGGGTGATGGAACTCACTGCCCGTAGGGCTGCCGTTGGATCTTGAACACCCACCTTTAGAAGCACACTGCGGTCTACCAATCCCTCACTTGACTGGGGTTGATAATTTTCCACCGTAAAACTTCTAGTGGGCTGCCCTGAAGATTTAACTGGCTTCTCATCAGGCTTTGCCGCAGCTTTATTAGGTTCAGTCTTCGCTGGAGACTTGTTGTCCGGTACCGTTACCGAAATCTCAGGTGGTTTGGCGGAATCCTTAACCTCTGTTTCCTGCTTTTCCGGATTCGGCTGTACAATAGATGCTACATCCGGGGTTTGGTTAGGTACAGGAATAAATTGATTGCCGTCCTTTTCCCACAGGGAAGTTACTCCCAAGGCCATCACCATAACTGCTGCCACCGCAGCGGTACGGTACCAAGACTGGCGACTAACCTGGGTTACCCGATCAAACCAGCTTTTTTTCACTGGCACTTCGGTAGAAGATGGTAATCTATCAATTTTTTCCATTAACCCGGCCCGGAAGCCGGCTGGCGGAGATAGTTCAGGAAGTTCCTGCAGTAGGTTCATGCAAGAGCGTAGTTCTTCCAGTTCAAATCTACAGGAAGAACAGTGAGCTAAATGCTCTTCCACTGCTGTATATTCGGCAGGATCAAGGACTCCGTCCAGGTAAGGTGATAACAATTCTAGAGCAGCCTGGCATTGCACGGAACATCCCCCCTTTACAATCCTAGACGCATTAAGCCAGCCAATTGTTCCAACATATAGAATCATTTTCCTAATCGTAGTTATTTTAAAATCTACTATTATTGTAGGGCATAACAGGCAAACAGGAAAAGATGTAATATCATCGTGGTTTTCAAGTAATTGGTAAATGGCGTCATTTACCAATTACTTGTTTTTTACAAAATTTCTTTATAAATAGATTTTTAAGAATTACCGCTCTTTACTTTTCATAATAACCCGAATGCTGTCTACAATCATCTTTTCGTTTGGCAGATAAAACTCCTCCAGGGGTTTGCTGTAGGGAACTGGAATATCTGGGGCTGCAATCCGTTTGATCGGAGCTTTGAGCTGAGCAAAGGCCTTTTCTGCAACCAGAGCAGCAATTTCTCCACCAAAGCCACCGGTACGGGTAGCCTCATGAAGCACCACCAGTCGGCCGGTTTTGGTCACGGATTTTAAAATGGTTTCCTCATCCAAAGGTACCAGTGTCCTGAGATCCACAATCTCTACGCTAATCCCTTCCTGCTCTAGTTTAGCAGCGGCTTTAAAGGCTGCCCCCAACATTTTAGACCAGGTCACCAGGGTAACATCCCTGCCGGGCTTTTTAATATCGGCTACCCCGATGGGTATGGAATAATCCTCTTCCGGTACAGGACCGGGTACGAAATATAAAATCATGTCTTCGATAAAGATAACCGGGTTATCATCCCGGATGGCTGACTTTAACAAACCCTTGGCATCTGCCGGAGTGCCGGGCATAACGACTTTAAGACCGGGGCAATGGGCCAACCAGGCCTCCAGGTTATGGGAGTGCTGGCAACCGGCGCCAATTCCCGACCCGCTTTTCATGCGTACTACCAGGGGGAACTTGCTCTTGCCACCGGATAAATAACGAAGTTTAGCAGCATGATTGACAATTTGGTCTGCTGCAATGGTGAAAAAAGGATTAAACATAATTTCCACCACCGGGCGTAGTCCCATGACAGAAGCTCCCACCGCCAGACCGGCTATGGCGGCTTCGGAGACAGGAGTATCCTTTACCCTGCGGGTTCCAAACTCTTCCAATAGACCAAAGGTGGGGAATTTGGGGTTACTGTGAATCCCCACGCCGATTCCCTCACCGGCAACAAAAACCTGCTCATCCCGGCGCATCTCTTCCCGTAACGCTTGGTTAACAGCTTCACCCATTGTTATCTGTTGCACTCTAAACTCCCCCTTTCCTTAATTACCTAGGCAAATATGTCTTCCAAGGCCTCGGTAACATCCGGCCAGGGACTTTCCTCGGCAAACTGCACGGATTGCTCAACTTGTTTCATAACCGCTGCATCTAGCTGCTGCCAGGTGGCTTCTGTTAATACCCCTGCCCCCAGTAATTCCTTCTTTAGTTTTTCTACGGGACAACGTTGTTTCCACTGGTCAATTTCTTCCTTGGGCTGGTATACCTGATGATCTGTGGTGCTGTGACCACCCCAGCGGTAGGTTTTGCATTCTAATAAGACGGGGCCAGCTCCAGCCAAACACTTTTCCCGTGCCTCCGCTGTGGCTTCATATACCCGTTGTACATCATTGCCATCCACTATTTGGGAAGCCATGCCATAGGCAGCGGCACGATCGGCCAGGTCCTTTACCCGGGTGTGTTCTTCCTGCCGCTGAGCTCCGGAGTAGACATTGTTCTCACAGACAAAGATTACAGGCAAGTTCCACAGGGCAGCTAAATTAAGGGCTTCATGAAAACTGCCTTCATCCGTAGCGCCGTTACCAAAATAGCATACCGTAACAAAATCTTTATTTTCATATTGGGCCGCAAAGGCGGTTCCCACTGCAATGGGTATACCGCCTCCTACCACCGTAGTAGTGCAAAGGGCATTGACCTCCGGCACTGCAATGTGCAAGGTGCCACTCTTGCCTTTGTTATACCCGGTGCGCTTGCCGTAAATTTCGGCCATGAGTAGGTTGAGCTCTGCCCCCTTGGCAATTAAATGCCCGTGACTGCGGTGATTGCTAATAATCACATCCTGCGGTTCCAAGGCTGCACTGACACCCGCCGCCACTGCCTCCTGGCCGGTACAAACAATCATCATGCCATGCAGCTTGCCCGGCTCTTTACTAAGATCCTCCAACTTCTCTTCAAACCTACGAATAAGTAGCATGGTTTCTAACAACTCGATTTGGTTCGGATTCTCCATGGGTATCACCTCCATAGATTTTACCTAAAGTATTCCCTACTAACCTAATAAATCCTATGCCGCAAGCAAATTAGTTAGCAAATATTTTGAATTTAAAAAATACTTTTCCAAAGAAAAAACCACCGTGTTGGTGGTTCCAGTTCTGTGTTATCGACTGGGGGCTGTTCTTTTCCCGCCCCTTTTACTTCCGCGTAAAGCACTTTCCCGCGCCGGTGCTTGTTTCGGAGAGATCTTCCCTTTAGCCCCTACCTTTTTAGAGGCATTTTTTACCGTTCCCTTTACACCCATTGCTTCCTGGGATCCCTGGGGACGCTTCCCTCTGCCGGACTCTCCCGACCTTCCTCCTTTACCACCACTAGCTACTGGCCCCTTAGGGATTCTTTTTTTATCAGACGTCTTCTTCTCAACGGCACTGACACTTTTTTCTCCATCCAGGGTTCGTATCTTGATACTCTGACCAATGCCACTTTCAATTCTGTGCAAATCCACCCGCTCCCGAGGAGTTACCAGAGTAACGGCTAGCCCTACTTGGCCGGCCCGTCCGGTACGACCGATGCGGTGGATATAGCTTTCCACATCCGGCGGCAAATCGTAATTAAAGACATGGGTAACCCCTTCCACATCCAACCCCCTGGCCGCCACATCCGTAGCCACCAAAACTTGTAATTTTGCCTCACGGAAGCGTCGCATTACTTGCTCACGTTTGGCCTGGGACAAATCCCCATGCAATTCATCAGATTCATAGCCCCGGGCCCGTAAAGCCTCATTTAAGGCACTGGCCCGCCGCTTGGTTCGGCAAAAGGCAATGGCTAGATAAGGACGAAACTGGTCCAACAGCTGGCAAAGGGTATCCTGCTTGGCCCGATCCGTGGTATCTATCGCAATTTGCTTAATTTCATCCAGCGTGACACTTTTGCTCTGTACCCTTACATCCACAGGCTTTCGCATATATTGACCGGCCAACGCACGAATCTGCTGCGGAATTGTAGCGGAGAACAGCATGGTCTGCCTCTTGGCAGGTGTGTAGAGAAGTATCTGTTCGACATCCTTTAAGAAGCCCATATGAAGCATCTGGTCTGCCTCATCCAATACCAACATGGAAACCCCATTGAGCACGATGGTCTTGCGACCCAAATGATCCAGCAAACGACCCGGTGTACCCACAACAACGTGGATGTTTCCCTTTAGCTTATGGATCTGTTGAAGCACATCCTGCCCCCCATAGGATGCCAGCA
Source organism: uncultured Desulfotomaculum sp. (assembly GCA_946411205.1). GTDB lineage: Bacteria > Bacillota > Desulfotomaculia > Desulfotomaculales > Desulfotomaculaceae > Desulfotomaculum. The sequence goes on along the minus strand of CAMKDG010000058.1, from coordinate 18,419 downwards.
CATTAACTCCTAAAGCAACAGCCACCTTTTTGACCTCGGTGGTAATTTGTAGTGCCAATTCCCGGGTGGGTGTAATAATTAAGGCCTGTATGCAGGGTTTATTCGGATTAATTCTTTCCAAAATAGGCAAAACAAAGGCCAGCGTTTTGCCAGTACCTGTCTGGGCTTGAGCGATAACGTCTTTGCCGTTTAGCAGTAATGGGATAGTTTTTTCTTGAATGAGCGTTGGTTGGGAAATTCCATTGGCTCTTAGGACGTCGTTAAGTTTTCTGCGTATTCCCAGACCTAAAAAATCTGTAGTCATCTGTACCCTCTCTTTATCTCGTTATTACGTGTATTAGAAAAACATGCCTCCGCCAAGTCTTGAGACGCCGGCGGAGGCTTAGTTTATACTTTCTGATATGCTAAAAAAGAAAACCGCCGTAGAGGCAGTTTTCTTAAACATTATAACTTCACAACATTCTCTGCTTGGGGCCCCCTGTTTCCTTGGACAACACTAAACTGAACACGTTGCCCCTCATCCAGAGACTTAAACCCTTCACCAGTGATAGCAGAAAAGTGAACAAACACGTCGTTCCCTTCTTCTGTTTCAATGAAGCCATAACCTTTTTCCGCATTAAACCATTTTACTGTACCTGTTTGCAATTGTCAAACCTCCAAAAATCTGGTATTAAGATAGACTTAATTCTTTACTAGTATGGATAAAAATTTTAATCTTTATACACGTAAGAAGCAATTATTTTTTAAATCCAGTCTTTTTTCATTTCTGCTAAACCACATTGCTTTTCATAGTTACCCAGTATTATTCCCTGAATCTTCATTGTAAGTTATAAATTGGTAGCAAAAACCTTCTAAATTACCGTAACGTTTCCCAGCTATCAGCGTCTTTTTAATAAAGAACTAAAAGGAGGAGCAAATCTGTTTAAAAAACTATTATTCTTGACTCTTTGTTTCCTTTTGGTGGCTTCGCTGGGCTGTACAGCCACCAAGCAGGATGAACCAGCAAAAACTAAAGAGCCAAAGAATACGATTATGCAAGACTTTCAATCCCTTAGCCAGCAAGGAGCCTCCCTCGAAGAAATAGCTAATTTCATCACCAATAACATCAGCCAGGTAGCCAAGGCCGATGCCTCTACGATGGTTACTGAATTTGAGGAGATGCAAAAAGAGCAATTGACACAATTCGAGGCTATGTTTAGCCCGGATACTATGCAAAGCAAACTGGCCGAAGAGTACCCAAACATTGCCCAGCAAAAGGCAGTAAAAGATCCGGAGTTAAAGGCCTTACTGGATAAAACCAACAACAGTGGTTATAAAGTAGAAACCGCGGAGGGATCTTTCTTTCCTATTATTGACTACCAATTCTATGAAAAATTCAGTGCGTATGTCACTACCGATAGCCAGGATTATATTCAGATCATGGCTGCGGAGTCGAAACAAGTGCCAGCCAAAGATGCAGCCCTTGTTATTGGCTGGGATGAAATTCTGCAGCGAGCACAAAACCAGGAAAAATTTCTTAGCACCCACAAGAACTCTGTTAAAACAAAGGAAGTAAAAGAACTCTACCAGAAATATGTTAGTTTTACCCTTTATGGTGCCAATAACACGCCCCTATTTAGCTATGAAACGAATACCCTAAATCCCCAGGCAAAGGAAATATATCTAGCCGCCATTAAAAATCCTGGCAACAGTGAATATTTAAAAATGCTGAGCCTTTACTTAGAAGTATTAGCCAAAAATAACTTTGTTTTAACGGAAGAAGTTAAGCAATATCGAGATCATATCAGCAAATAATCAGGTATTTTTAAAGAGCCCTAGATAGTCCTTAATTTACCACCGGTTTTAAACAATCTTTAAAATAGATCTAGCTACATCAGCAGGATATTGCTTTACGTTGTATAATATCTCCCTCAGAAGAATTTCAGGAGGTGGTTTCTATAAAACAGAACCCTATTATGATCTGTGCGGTATTCTTATTATTACTAATGACTTCACCTGCCTTTGCAACCCAACCCAACGTCGAAGTTTCTAAACCCCTTACTGCTCCACCGGTGGTTGACCTTGCAATGGTGCTTCAGACATTACAAGGAGATAAACCGGAAGTAGCGTCGGCCATCAGCAATGTAAGGAATGTTATTTTACAATCCTCCAGTTTAGATCAAAAAACAAATGCACTGGTTGGTCTGGGCATTGCCGTAGCCCTTAAAGATCAGAATGCTGTCTATGGTCATATCAAAATTGCTAAACAGGCCGGAGCCACCAAGGACGAAGTGGTCAGCACCATTTTATTGGCGATTCCCTCTTGCGGTGCCCCAGCCGCCCTGGCAGCCTTACCCCTGGCCGAGGACATCTATCGTTGATATTTTGCCGTAAAACAGAAAGATTGCAGATCTCTAGGCTGTGTTAGCCCGATGATTTGCAATCTTTTTATGTTCTGCTTTATCGCTTATATCGCCATCATGCCCTGCTCAAAGATAGGATTTTTTCAGGGTGTTATAAAATTTATAATTTCCAGAAGCAGAAACAAACCTTGCCGAAAACAGTCTAATACTTATAAGTAGAAAGGGGCGGATTGGAAATGAATAAAAATGTGAGTAGATACAGCAGCATTGTTCTGACACTGGTTTTGGCTGCTTTTTTAACCATACCTTTGACGGCTTTTGGCAACACACCCGCGCAGGCACAAACAGCACAGCAGGTAAAACCAAATGGCAACCAGGAAAAATATAACGGCTTTCGAGTGGTAGGATATTATTCCGGGGATTTGTTTGACAATCCGGTGGATACCCTGCAGCTTCCCGTCTACACCCACATCAACTATGGATTTTTAATTCCGCAGGCAGACGGCAGTTTTATCCCTATCGAAAAACCAGATAAACTGCGTGAACTGGTGGAAAAAGGTCACGCGGCGGGCGTAAAGATTTTTGTTGCCGTGGGGGGCTACACCTATCAGGGCGTACCGGTGGTTAGCAACTTTGAAAAGATCGGCGATTCCCCGGAACTGCTGGAAAAATTCACCCAAGGGCTGGCGGATTTTGCGACAGAATATAATATCGACGGTATTGATCTGGACTGGGAATCTCCTAAGCATGAACATGCAGACAGTTATGAAAAGACTGTGTTGCTGCTGAAATCCAAACTGGCAGACCAAGGCATGGAATTGTCGGCATCCGTAAACGGTACTCGGGACCCCCAGAACGGCTGGGAAGCCATTGCCGCCATCACAGATAAAGCGGCAGCAGCTCTGGATTTTATTAATCTCATGTGTTACGACCTACAAAGCGATGTGCACCATAGTCCCATCTTCTTTGGTGATTTGTCCATTGACTACTGGCTGAATCGCGGGCTTGCCCCGGACAAAATCGTGCTGGGCATGCCCCTTTACGCGCGTCCCAGCTGGCTGCAGTACCATCAGTTGATTGCACTGGACCCGGAGAATGCCTACCGGGACTATGCAGCAACCCAGCCGCTGGATTCCTATTATAACGGATTGCCCACCCTGCGGGAAAAGACCCTGCTGGCCATGAGAAAGGCCGGTGGAGTGATGATCTTCGATATCAACGAAGACACGCAGGGCGAGACCAGTGCCATCTCCATGATCGGTGAGACAGCACAAAAAATAACTGAGCAAGCGGGGCCCATGCAAGGTCTTGCGGCAGTTTGTAAGGATACTATTCTTATCATTATCGATCGACAACCCCTTTGGCTCAGTGCAACGGACGGTCTGGGCACGCCCTTTATCGACGAAGCAGGTAGGACTTTGGTACCCGTAAGAAAGCCCCTTGAGGCTCTCGGTGTACAAGTGGATTACGACGCGGCAACCAAAACAGTTACGGCTGTCAAGGGTGGGACCATGGTAAAAATAACCATCGGCAAAAGCGATCTGACAGTAAACGGACAGCCGGTGCCCATGGATACAAAAGCAGTGGTCACAGCTGGCAGAACGTACATTCCGCTGCGAGCGGTATTTTCGGGCTTCGGTTATACTGTGAATTGGAGCGACTACGGACGGGTAGCCTATGTTGAAGCAGCAGTGCCGGAAACAGCTGTGATAAATGAAAGTTCCTCCGTGCCTATGGTGAAACTACCTGATTAAAAGATAGCTGCTACACGGCAAAATAAAAACTTTTTAGGGATGTACAGCAACTTCCGTTGCAGTGCATCCCCTTTCTGATGAGGAAACTACCCGTACCTTAACAATCCTTTCGTGTAAATCAAAGCACACCAAAGTTGCCTTCCATAATGCTACTTTGGATCTAACTGACTTTTTAAAGATATCTAACAAAGAATTACCTAGATACTGCTACATGAATTTTAGAATTAGTGTAAAATAAGGTAATTTATCTACACCTATCTTCTAAATAAAGGAGGTGTGTTTATGGTAGCCCTACAGCCCTGTACAGAGGATAAAGTCTTTGCTCTTTTACAAAGTCACCCCTTGTTTAAGCAAGTCGAGCAAGATTCTCTTCAGGAAATTATCCAACTGGGAACTATGAGAACCTTTCGAGCGAATGAGGCAGTCGTTAGTCAAGGAGAGGTCATCAACAATTTTTTTATCGTCTGCGCAGGCGAACTGGAGCTTACCACAGAGCTTGCTATTGATGAAAGGGTTTCCCTAGAACTTTTATCAGCTGGCGATTACTACGGAGAAACCTGCCTCTTAACCGGGGAACCATCCTTGATTACCATTACGGTTCTTAAAAAGAGTCAACTACTGATGTTTGATAAAAACCACTTCCTACAGTTAATCACGCTAACTCCCCTGCTTACTAAAAAGGTGATCGCTGCCCTTTCTTCAGAGATAAAAAGAGTAAATCATGAAATGATTCAGGGAAAAAATAAAGAACTTGCCCTTGCCAAATTTATCACCGAGTCAAAATACTCCCTAAAAAAATTAGTGGGGAAAAGTCCCTTTATTAAATCATTACGTCACAAAATTGATGAAAGGGCCCGTGACCCGGAGCCATTGTTTATTGCAGGGGAGAAAGGAACCGGTAAAATATTAGTGGCCAACCTAATCCATAGGCAAGGCTCAAGAAAACACCGGCCCTTTATTGTCGTAGAGTGTGAGGAAATAGTGGAAGATGATACGGCAGAAAAAATATTTGGTAGCACCTCCCCAGAGGATGGAAGCGCAAAGTTTAGCTTTTGGGAATTAGCCCGGGGCGGCACTCTCATGCTAAATGATGTTGAGCTACTTACGGATAATGCATTTCTTAGGTTACTTCAATTTTTAAATACTTCCAGGGAAGTTCGCATTATCCTGGCTTCTACCTTAAGAAACCCCCAAGAATACATTGTTCAAAGATTTTCAGAAGTTGATTGTCAAGCCCTATTCATCAATGCCCTTTATCTGGCACCCTTAAGAAATCGCAAACGAGATATACCCGATCTGATCGCGTATTTTCTGGAATCGAAGCAAAAGAAATACGGCAGAAAAAAGAAGGCTTTTCTAGCAAACGATGCCTTTGAAAAACTGTTATCCCATGACTATCGACAGGAAAATATTAAAGAATTAGAAGTAATTATTGATCAGGCCCTAGCCCTTTCGGATCAGAATAGAATTGATTCCGAGGCAATTATTCTCGGTGAGATTAATCAGAATCTCCCCGGTTATAATCTTTCCAAATGGCAGCCCATCAAAAAGCTGATCTATTCAGGAACCTGGCCGGCAAGCGTACAGTTTTTGGTAACCTGTTTATTTCTATTAATTATGGCGGGATGTTTCTGGGCCCCTGAGGATATTGCACAGAATCTAAATACCCTGGTCTGGAGTTGCTTTGGACCCGTCATTATTTTAACCTCCATTTTCCTGGGGAGGATTTCCTGCTCCATTTGTCCCTTTTCTTTTTTGGCAACCCTAAGCCAAAAACTGTTTTGCCTAAATAAAACAGCCCCTTTTATTAGTCGATACTATTTTGTTATCATAATCTTTTTATATAGTATTATTTTTTGGTTCGAAGAAATCTTTACCCTGCGGACCTCCCCCTTCCTCACGGGGATCTTGTTTTTATCGATCACCAGTGTCGCTGTTTTGACAGCGGTTCTTTTTAAAGGTGAGGTCTGGTGTAAATATATGTGCCCCCTGGGGGCGGTAATTTCGGTTTGCTCCACCTTGTCACCGATTGAACTCCGGGCCAACACCGAAGTATGTCAAAATAAATGTCAGACCTTCAACTGTTACAAAGGAGGCCGTCTAGCCGGCTGCCCTTTGACACAACATGTAATGTACATTGACAGTAGTATTAACTGTAAGCTTTGCTTCAATTGTTTTCTAAACTGCCCCCATCACTCCGTGAAATTAAGCCTGCGCCCGCCAGCCAGAGAAATATGGACCTTTACCAACGTTCACTGGGGCATGGCTCCGGTAGTCGCCGCCTTTGGTTTTATGTTGATTCCCTTTAACAGCATGAACCTCATGCAGAAGCATTTTCCGGCCCATTGGCACCTCGTATTTAATCTTAGTTACTGGCTGGTTTTCATCATCATTGTTTCTGTCAGCCTAGGCTTGCAGACCAAGTTACCGCCAACTAAAAAATTGGTTCCTTACGTACGCCTGCTTTTTGGTTTTGTTCCATTAATTTCTGGAGGCCACCTGGCGTATCAATTAAATCATAATACCAGTCTACATTTATACCAACTAACGAAGGTTAGCCGCGTCGGCCAAAGCATTTTTATTACCCATCTCTCGGGCCTATTACAGCTATTGGTTTTGACCTCTGGTTTGCTGTTTAGTCTTATCTGCCTTGCCAAGGTATACAAATATAGTAAAATCAAGGTGCCAAGAGCACTTGTTTACCTGACGGCTACTGTTTTTTATGGTGTAATGATGGTTCTTTTATTTGGTTGTATGTAAAAACTCTCTAATTTTATCAATAATCTCCTCTGGTTGTTCCTCGGTGAGAAAGTGACCTGCCTTGGCTAGCAATAAAGATTTTTTGTGATTTGGGAAGATGCGTTCGGTGTTGCGAATCAGGTGAGCCGGAGAAGAGGGGTCTTGAAGGCCCCAGATAATTTGGGTCGGTACTTGCCAACCGCTTAGCTTCTTGCCAGTTTCTAAAATTAGCTGATAAGATGGGTCAGATTTCAAAATCGGGATTTGTCTAACCGTGATAAGCTGTGCATAGCGGTCGCCCCAGGTCTTATAAGGGTAGGAATAACCCTGACGCACCACACGCTTAAAATGACGCCGATTACTAAAAGCCAGAGGCATAACTACTCTTTGCAGAAAATTTAACCCCTGTACCATGATTTCTCCAACCACAGGCAGCCGTAATGGCCACAAAACAAGGTACGACCAAGGGGGAAGGTAGCGGGGAATGCCCAAAACTTCTGGAACACAACTAACGGTATTCATAATAATAAGTCTTTTCACTACATCTTTGTGCTCTGCAGCCCAGGCAAGTCCTACGATACCTCCAATATCATGTAAACATAAAGTAATGTTGCGCAAGTTCAATTGCTCTATAAATAGGGCTAATCTGGTTATTTGCTTGGGCAGGCTGTAATCGACATGAGTTGGTTTTTCAGAAAGGCCAAATCCCAAAAAATCAAGGGCAATACACCGATGTTGCTGGCATAATTGGCTTATTACATTACGATACAGATAGCACCAGGTCGGATTTCCATGCAAAAACAGCACCGGCTCCCCGGCACCTTCATCAAGATAATGTAGCTGATAGCCCTCTACTTCAATGTATCTCCCTGGGTAACCAAAATTACTCAGCATGATGATTACCTCCTACTCAAGATCCCTAAATTGCAGTCATTATATCATATCTGTTTTTTCTGCTATAGGGAAAATACAGCTTAGGAGTTCTTCTGTTAGCTTAAAAGAAACGGGTCTGCTGCACCAGGAACCGGTGTTGCGTTAAGGGGAGTGGCGCAAAAAATAATTTTGCGCCACTCCCCTTGTTCTATCCTCTAGCGAGTTTCTTTTTGCTTCATTTCCAAGTATTCATCATAGGTCATCTGCCGATCCACCAAACCATCAGGTGTTATTTCAATAATCCGGGTGGCAATGGTTTGAACAAATTGATGATCCTGGGATACAAATAACAGGGTTCCATCAAATTTTATCAGTCCGTTATTGAGCGCGGTGATGGATTCTAAATCCAAGTGGTTGGTTGGTTCATCTAAGACTAACACATTAGCACCGCTCTGCATCGTTCTGGCCAGCATGCACCGTACCTTTTCTCCCCCGGAGAGTACCTGCGCACTTTTCTGTGTTTCTTCCCCGGAAAAGAGCATTCTGCCAAGGAAACCCCGAACAAAGCTTTCTTCCTGATCTCTGGAGTATTGTCGTAACCAATCCACTAGATTTAGGTCTACACTAAAGTAATCTGAGTTATCCTTGGGAAAATAGGCTTGAGAGGTAGAAACACCCCATTTATAGGTACCACTATCTGCCGTTAATTCTCCCATTAGGATCTTAAACAACGTGGTTTTGGCTATCCCATCAGGGCCCACAAAGGCAATTTTATCCCCTTTGTTGACAGTAAAACTTACATCTTGTAAAATTTGCTCCCCGTCTATGTTGATACTTAGGTTTTCTACGTTTAGCAGTTGATCTCCCGCTTCCCGCTCCGGTTTAAAATCGATATACGGATATTTGCGGGAAGAGGGCTTGATATCCTCCAGCGTAAGTTTTTCCAGTTGCTTTTTCCGGGAGGTAGCTTGTTTGGCCTTGGACGCGTTGGAACTAAATCTTTCAATAAACCGCTGCAGGTCCTTAATTTTCTCTTCTTTTTTCTTATTAGCATCTTTGGCTAGCTGTAATGCTAATTGACTGGATTCGAACCAAAAGTCGTAGTTACCTACATACAATCGAATATTGCCAAAGTCTATATCCGCGATATGGGTGCATACTTTATTTAAAAAGTGTCGATCGTGAGAAACCACAATCACCGTATTATCAAAATTATAAAGGAAATCTTCTAGCCAATTAATAGCCTCTAAGTCCAGGTGGTTGGTCGGTTCGTCTAACAATAAAATGTCGGGATTGCCAAATAAGGCCCTGGCCAATAGAACCTTTACCTTTTCCAGGCCACCTAACTCTTTCATTTTCTTATTATGCAGAGTTCCATTAATCCCTAGTCCGTTTAATAGACGGGCTGCCTCTGTCTCGGCATCCCAACCGTTCAGTTCCGCAAATTCGCATTCCAATTCAGAAGCCCTAATGCCATCTGCTTCGGAAAAATCTGGCTTAGCATAAAGTTCGTCCTTTTCCTCCATAATGGCATAAAGTCTGGCATGCCCCATGATAACGACCTTTAACACTTCAAACTCATCAAACTCAAAATGGTCTTGCTTTAATACGGCAATTCGTTCACCCGGGGTCACTATAACTTCCCCGGCACTGGGCTCAATTTCCCCGGCGAGAATTTTTAAAAAAGTAGATTTACCTGCCCCGTTGGCCCCGATTAAGCCATAACAATTTCCCGGAGTGAATTTTATATTTACATCCTCAAATAGGGCCCTTTTACCAAAACGTAGGGTTAGACGATTCGTACTAAGCATTCTTTACATACCATCTTTCATTTATATTCTTGACTCACAAAGCCATATTATATCATAGATACTACCCCTTGACAAAACAAGCTCCGGTTACTAAAAGAAACCGTGCGGCAGGGAGATTTCCCGCTACACGGTTTGCCAACGCTACATTAAGCAGCCTCATGATAAATCCACGTTATATCTTGTCCATGAGTTTTCTTAGCTCCTTCGCCTCGGAAAGAATCTGCAAGGCTAAATCCCAGATTTCTTTATCATTTGTCTTCTTTGTAATTAGTCGTGCATAACCCATAATTCTGCCATTAGCGTCTTCTAACTGTCTCAAGAGCGTAGTTTTGTCCATGAATTCACCTCCTGCCTTACAAAAATTGTAGTCTAGGTTAAAATTATGGCCTATTTTTAGTAATCACCCCCCTTACTCAATCATGACAGGGAAGTTCTACAGAAAAATATATTATTTTATTCTTTTTTATAAAAATAAAACGAAAAACCAAAGATTTATAGGAATATCATTTTATAAATCCTTGGTCATGGCCAATAACTATTTTTCCCTACTACTAAACTTCTCTAAATGAAATTATCATTGATAATTTTGGTGAATCTTCGTATTGCAAAAAAAAGGATCCTCACCTTAAACAGTGAGAATCCCTACTTTCATCAATACTGTAGTCCTTTTACAATCTCGTAATCCAGAATTCTTTTGCGTTCTTGCCAATCCGGCATATGGACTGTCAAAAATTCGTAGAAATCCTGATTGTGTTTAGGGAAAAGAAAATGTATCAGTTCATGTAAAACAACATAATCAATACAGAACGGTGGCGCTTTGTACAAATAATAATTGAGACTTATTTTGCTGTGAACATTCGAGCAGCTACCCCAGAGGGTTTTCATTTTTCTAACCTGGAGAGTCGGTTTATCAATACCATGTTTAGCAATAATCGGGTAAAGCCTATCAACAGTCGACTGAAAATATAGTTTACACTGTTTTTGACACCAGCTCTCAAACTGTTTTTGTAATGATCGCTTATCCTCAATAGCCGGAGATTGTATACAAACAGTTTCCTCTGTTTGTTCTATTTTGTAAATTTTCGCTTGTTTGACAATGATTCTAATTTGCCTGCCTAAAATCCAGGTAGATACTCCGCTGTTAATTCTTGGTTCTAATTCAGTGGCCTCGGTTCTTTTAAAGTCATCTAAAGATTTTTCAACCCATTTTTTTTTGCTGATGAGATAACAATCAATCCATTCATCCGATACCCCTAACGGTACAGATAGTTTAATCACGCAGTTGGGAAGCACTCTAAGCCGTACTTTTTTTACTTTTTTCCGTTCAATGATGACTTCAACAGCATCCCAGGGTTTTACTAAAGATAGTTTTTTTATTTCCATAGCCTAATATCTGCTTACAGCAGTTTTCATCAGCCCTTCCAAGATCAAATCAATTTTCTCAACGGGTATTTTTATTTGATATTCTTCGCTAAAATCCCAAATCAGATCGTCGAGAGCTTGTTCCATATCATTGTGCACCGCAACATTATAGCGCCATTCTACCTTAGCACGACTGGCAATAGCCTTTTTAACCGCTAGGGCCAATTGACCGATCGCCTCATCCATTGCCGGGGCGACCTCCTTAACCACTTCGGCAACAACCCCTTGAATCGTTCCATAAAAAGCTTTCGCATCACTGTCGTGGTCAATGCAGGCAGGATAGTGAAGTCCGGAGTAACCTCGTTTAAAATCATCCGCCAATTTCTCCATTTTAAAGAGATAAGCACCATCGTTTCTTGACTCTTTGTATTCTGACAGCGTTTCTCTAACCTGTTCGGAGAATTTTTTAAATAATAACGGGTCGTCATACCGGTAGGTTTCTAACTCTCCCGCCATGCGAGTACGAATGGCATCACCCTTGGCGGCTTTGCTGGCCAGCTTGTCAAGCTGCGCTTTCATTCCTTCGGCATCGTGAATAGATACCGGTTCAACAATAATTTCGCTTGGTTCAGAGAGTACAAAGTTATTCAGTAAACTGCGAATACCATCCTCATATTTACTAAAATCCACTTTTTCATTATACCGGAGCAGCACTGCTCCGCGAAGTTTTTGAAAACGTAGTAAATCCTGTTTATATTTCTCAATTTGATCATATCCAATAGCACTATATAAAGCATAACTTCCCATGGCCAAATCCAATAAGCGTGAATAGATGGACAGCCTTTCGTAAAACAATTTTCTTACATCGTCCTCTGCCAAGGCTTCTTGCCAGCCCCCGGAACCGTTGCCATCAAACGCTTTCCCGGCAAATACTCCCCATAACTGCCGATGCGCCTGTTCCAGTTTAACCCTTTGATCGTCGGCTCCCAGAATAGCATTTTTTATATCCCTCTGCTCATATCCACACATACCAGATTTCTCATCTGAATACATATCCATCGCCGAGTTAAGCTTGTTAAAAATTCCCCAGTAATCCACAATTAACCCAAAATCTTTACCCGGATATACTCGATTGACCCGGGCAACCGCCTGTAACAGAGAATGTTCCCGCATGGGCTTATCTACATACAATACCGCAGCCATCGGCGCATCAAAGCCGGTTAACAGCATATCTTTAACAATCAAAACATCTACGTCTTCGCCACCAATAAAGCTATTTTTGGCCCAATCCTGATATTCCTCATAATTATTACCAAAGAGAGGCTCCACCTCTTCCTGGAAAAATGCTTTGATCTGTTCTTTATTTTCCCGGGTGAGTTCATCTCCTTCTTTAACATGTTCCGGTGATATTACCACCGCCGTTTTGACTCCACCCAGTTTTTTTATAGCTTTATGTAGGTCAATGGCTGCCGGTCGGGATGATGCTGCGATCATTGCCTTAAAACCCTTTGGCATAGCATAGCTGATAAAGTGCTCATGAATATCAAAGGCCACCATATCTAGCCGCTGACGAGTTTGGGCCAAGGGCAAAAAACGGCTCCATTTACGCTTCATATCTTCCTGTTGCTCAAGATTTAACGGGGCGATAATATATTTAAGATACTCATCAATCTTTTCACCGGGTACATCCTGTGGAATTACTCTACCCTCATAGACAAGGGGAGCAATGACACCATCTGCTACACCCCTCTCAATGGGGTAACTGTCAATCAGCGGTCCAAATTGGGCATAGGTATTGAACTTGTCTTTCTTCAATAGTGGTGTTCCGGTAAGACCAATTTTTATCGCCTGGGGCAGTACATCAATCATAAAATTATGGAGTTGTCCTGAGTGGGTGCGATGACTTTCGTCCACCAGTAAAAAAATATCATCGTCTTTAATCTTAACCTTGTTTTTGGCTGCTGCGTCAAATTTATGTACCAAGGTCGTAATGATCGTCTCCCCTTTGTCAATTAAGAGACTAATTAGACCTTTACCGGTTTTGGCTCTGGCTGGGCTAAGCTGCGTTTTGGTAAAATTATCTCGCAGTTGTTTGTCCAGATTAATGCGATCATTAACAAGCACAAAACGGGGATTTTTAATATCGGGATCAGCCAGGATTTTTTTGACGAGCATCACCATCGTAAGAGACTTGCCGCTACCTTGGGTATGCCAAATCACACCACTCTTGGTACCCTTATTATCCTTACCTTTGATACGTTTCATGGTTTCCTGAATGCCAAAAAACTGATGGTACCGGACAATTTTCTTAACATTGTTATCGTAGAGGATAAAATAGCGAATCAATTCCAATAGCCGTTCCTTGGAAAGCAAAGATACCATCGCTTTATCCAATTCCCAGATTTGTCCGTCTGGGCTAACATTACTACACTTTTCCTGTTGCCACCGATAATCTTTTTCCCGCCAGGTCGTAAAATACTCGGCAAGCGTACCGCAGGTACCGTATTTAACGGTGTGGGAATTCATAGCTATGACAATTTGAGCGTATTTAAAAAGATGCGGGATATAGTCTGGTTGCCAGTTGCGTATATTTTGGGCAATGCCTTCTTCTATATCTTTGCTGGATTTTTTACACTCAATAATCACCAAAGGAATGCCGTTAATGAGCAGCACAATATCCGGTCGCGCGTACTTGCCGTTTGGGCGTTCTACCGAAAATTCATCTGTTACCTGCCAAATATTATTTTCCGGGTGCTCCCAGTCTATATATTTTAAGTCGAAGGACTGATGACCACCATCAAATAATTCCTCTTCATAGCTGTTGCCCGCCAGGAGCATATTATAGATAGCTTTGCTAGTGGACATCAAACCAGAAACAAGGGGCACATCTATATCGTTAATCGCCTTACCCACCGAACGATCGGAAAAAGGTGTTTGCTTGCCCCGATACACAAAGGACTGGCGATGCAAAAATTCACGTAAAACCTCTGGAAATAATACCGTAGAAAGCCGTCCCCGTAAGAGTTCCGCCTGGGAACGAGGTATATATTGGTAACCTAATCCCTCTAGTACTTTTATCGCTCTGTTCTGACTCTCCGGGCGTTCGTTGGATAGGATATGGTTCTGCACTGGGACACCTCCTGAACATTCACACTCACGATTCCTGTCAGCAGGAGTTGCATCAGAGCTTCCTTTTGTCGTTTGGTTTGTACCAGTTTATTCTCTAAAAGTTCAATTTCATGATCTGCAACTGATAATATTTTAGCAATAGCGATTTGCTCCGGGAGGGCGGGCAGATAAATGATAACTTTAAGCAGTGTTTGCAAATCAATCCCTTTCACTGTCGAGCCATTACCAAGCCTTTCTAAATTGCGGTCAAATTCAATAAAACAATAGTATAAAAACTCTGTGAAAACTAACTGATTATCGAGTATCAGGCCTTTCATATCCTGATTGATTGCCATATCAACCATATTAATAAAGCCTCGTCCTAAACCCATCCTGGTTGAAACGATTAGATTCCCTTTGGGGATAATTTTTGAAGTGCTTTTCCGAACGGCTTCTTCACTAATATGTTCTACAGAATCGTATTTTTTCTTTGTCCCGTCTAAGTCTTTCACGGTAACCCAGGGAATGTTTCCCTGGTAATAATGACTAGTATTTCTCGACGGTGTTCCGCCGCCAAAAACTTTTTGGCAAAGCTCCCCCAGTCGTACCTTTCGCCACGTATCACGGAAGCCGGGAACCCGTTTTTCACCTGTCAGCAGTTTCTGCAGCAAATATTTTTTCTGTCGTCTTTTCTCCTCTAGCAGGCGCTCGCTTAATTCGATACCCTTATTCCAGGTTAAAAGAATCTCAGCAATCTTTTCACATTCTTTAATAGAAGGCAGCGGTAATTCAAAATCCAGGAACTGCGAAAAATGTACTCGCTGTTTTTCAATAAGACTGCCGGTTGCCATTCTATTATAAAAGTTAATGAGTCTATCACTTTTCAGAAAAAAATCCATAAAGGCAACGTGTTTATCCTTACAGGAAAATACATCATAATACCCTGAAACGGCAATCGGAGACTCTGCTTTATATCTGGCGATAGCACCAAATCGCAGGTTCATCGGATTATACACAAATTGATCTTCCCGAACAACCTTATAGGTATCTTCCGTTTTTTGTATTAAATACTCTCTTTCATATCTTTCACTTTTGGGAATAACACCCTTTTCTATCGTCAGACTATGCAAAGGGTACATTTTTGTATCATCTGTAAACTCAATCGTCGGGCTAAATAAGTTAGCAAACTTATTTTGATGCCACGCTTTTGGCACAATCCCAATTTTAGTCCTTTTATATCCCTCGGGCACAACGCCCTTCCGTATTTGCTCAATGCGTTGCTTTATTTCAGGCTTCAATGGTTTCACCTACATTTACTTAGAAAGTTTCTGCATTAAATTTTTTAAGCGCTATGGGCTTTGCCTATGGGGACCCCTGACTATAATCCCAGTTCCTTAAGATACTTAGCCATTTGCGCTTCAACTTCTACAAGTTCTTGTTGGATATTGGCAATATTCGTTTTTACCTCTGTTATATCTATCAATGCTTCTTCTTCAAAAGTATCAACATAACGGGGAATATTTAGGTTGTATCCGTTGTCTTTTATCTCCTCAATGGTTGCCACGTGGGCAAATCTGTCAATATCTGCCCGGTTTTTATAAGCACTTACAATATCCTCTATATGTTTTGGCTCCAGGCGGTTTTGATTTTTATCCTTTTTATAACGCAAGTTGCCGTTTTCGTCCTTGCCGGAAGCATCAATGAAAAGTATATCATTACGATTGCGATTTTTCTTAAATACCAAAATGCAGGCAGGAATGCCTGTTCCGTAAAACAGGTTGGCCGGCAACCCAATAACCGCATCCAGTAGATTCTTTTCGATAACAGCTTGTCTTATCCTGCCTTCGGAGGCTCCTCTAAATAAAACACCATGGGGAACAACGGCTGCAATTCTACCGCCGCTTTTGAGACTGGCCAGCATGTGCAGCAAAAATGCCCAATCCCCTTTACTGGCAGGGGGTACTCCCCAATCAAAGCGGTGAAATCGATCCAGCGAAGCCTCCATTTTGAATTCTTTGCCTTTGCCGGTCATATCACCACCGGTATTAAACCCGGCAGCCCATTTATCCTGAGAAAAAGGCATATTGGCTACAATGACATCAAATTGCATCAGGTTGCCATCAGCATCTAAGTGCATGGGGTTAGCTAACGTATCACCCCAGGCAATTTTGGCATCTAAAATATTCTGGATAAACATATTCATCCTGGCCATAGACCAAGAAGAGCCATTCATTTCTTGACCATATAAGGCAAGATTTTTGATCAAGCCGTTTTCTTTATTAATAGCTGTTTTTCCAGTTCTAATCAATAATGATCCAGAGCCACAAGTGGGATCATAAATGGTATCACTTATTTTAGGATCAACAATACGTGCCATCAACTCTGAAACTTCGGAAGGCGTAAAGAAGGCACCTGCTTTTTTGCCAGCCTGGCTGGCAAACTCACCAATCATATATTCATAGGCATCTCCTATCGTATCGGCAGCCACTTTGCCTTCCTCCGGCTCGATGGAAGAAGGTCGCAAATCCAGAGGCTCAAAGTCTTCCAGCAATTCCCGCAAGCGACTGTTTCTTTGTTTATGGTTGCCTAACATCCCTTCGCTGTTAAAGTCAACACTTCTAAAAACTCCGGCCAACTGGGGAGGGTTGGCATCTTCAATGCCACGTAAAGCGACATTAATCAGTTCACCCAGGTTCTCCTTATACCTGTTTTCGTAAAGCCAAGAAAACATATGTTCCTCATTAATAACAAAAGGAAGTCTCTTAATCGCCCTTTGCAACCGCACAGGATCATCATATTTTTTTCTCAGTTCTTCAACATTTTCAGAATAAGTATCACTTAAGTATTTCACAAAAAGTACGGATAAAACATAATCCTTATAGTTGGCTGCATCAATTGTGCCTCTGAATGTATTGGCACCTCTCCAAAGAGCAGCCTCAATGTCTTTCCTGGTAGTGGCCATCATTCTTCCTCCCTACTGCCTGCTGTTATACTATTTATTACTGCAGTCAACAGCCTTTGATCTTCTGCAATCAAATCACTCAGTAGCCGTTTTCTTCTCTTGGCTAACAACCACATCTGACCGATTGCCTGTTGTTTCTTATACTCTATCACAGGTATATCTAATGCCGCCAATGCTTTTATGGAGATAGATTTAATTGCTGCAACCGAACCCACAATGTTGCCATTCAGCCAAGCAATCCCTTGGTTTTCTAATAGGCAAGCAATATAGGCCGGGTAATAGCCCTTAAAAACACGAATAACAAATAGATTACTTGAAAAGGTTGTATTTACTAAATCCTCCTTGATTAGTGTGGCAGTATCTGGATTCAGACGCTTCAATAAGATATCGTTTTGCCGAAGGAAGTAGCTTTCATCAATGGGAGCCTGCCTTTGTATTTCTATCGTGCTTTGTATATCATTTAAAACGCCGATATGGTTGGGTTGTATTAAGTTATAGGTTATCGTATTGATGTTGTTTACCAACTCGTGTTGCTTATCAGGCAGCCCATTTAATATACCAGCTATCTTGCCTAGTTTTACTCTTCTTAACATGGCCAGTTTTTCACTCCCTTCACATGCGTCCTAAATGCATAGATGCCAAAACCACTATCATGGCGGAAAGTGGTTTTGGCATTTAAACAAATTATCCAATATTAATAGCTCTTTTGTCTATCTTTACAAATGGTCGCTTTTTCCTTTCATCCTTAACTAGGCAACCTCCCTCGGGATAAGGCCGTACACGTCGATTCATCTTCATTTGATTACCTCCCGTCGGGATGATCTAAGGGAGGCAAATGGAGTCCGCCTCCCTTGCATTGGATTGTATCGGTCAAAGCAACCTCATTGTAAGCAATCTCTTAAAATCTATGATCTAACCAGTTACAGAACATATCCAATTGGGCCAATCATCGCCCTTGCCTCGATTATTACGCCAGTGCAATGGCTGGAGGTTATTGTGTTCATCTGTTCCACCTTTAGCCAGCGGCTTATCATGGTCAATTTCCCAACCGAAATCAGAGTTGATGTTGCCATAATCGGCAAATCTAATCCAAGCACCACAGCGGTCTTTCCTTAATTCGCTAGGATTATAACCTGGAACAATAGTAGCTTTATTCCACACATACAAAATCGTCCGGGGATCAAAGGGCCCATTTAATAACGTTAGATTCCATTGGTGAGCCATATCTTCTCCTTTCTGAGACAAAGCGCATCCAACAGCAAAAACATATATACACTTGTATTTAATAAAAGTTTACGGTATTATGTTAATTGCATAAAACAACAAGCTGATTTTCAGCGACAAGTCCGGGAATAGCCAGTTCCCGGCCTTGTTTTTGTCTCTATTATATTTATTTTAACCCCCTCTAGAAAGAGGTAAAAACCAATATTTACACCTAAAGGGAATTATACCATAAAAGGAATTCTTG
>CAMKDG010000057.1 GCA_946411205.1 uncultured Desulfotomaculum sp. | reverse complement strand
TTTTTGCATGGTATGGATAATGCTATCAAGGTTTGCCAGTCGGCCTTTGCCGCTGGTACCACAGGCTAATCGCCCCTCACCCGGCTCCACAAAAGGATAACCTAATTCCTTTAATCTTTTCATGTTACTTTGCACTACCGGATTATGGTACATCACCACATTCATGGCCGGACAAAAAAGAACCGGACAACGGGCCGCTAGGATGAGTGTGGAAACCATGTCATCGGCGATACCGTTGGCAGCCTTTCCTATGATATTAGCCGTGGCTGGAACAATCGCCAATAGATCAGCCTTTTGTGCCAAATCAATATGGAGTACTGTACCTTCGGGAGATTTTTCGAATAAATTGGTTTCCACCCGGTTGGAGGTAAGAACTTCAAAGGTTAAAGGAGTAATAAATTCCAGGGCCGAGGAAGTCATTGCCACATGTACTTCGGCCCCTAACTTCACGAGAGTACTAACCAACTCTGCAGCCTTAAAGGCAGCAATACCGCCGGTAACGCCGACGGTAATCCTCTTTCCTGCCAGTATCAAAAAAGCACCTCCGTTATTTTGAACCCAAACGGGTGCGACGATAGGTTACAGAACCATTGGCTATTTCTTTTAAAGCAAAGGTTACCGGTTTAACTTTGATAGGTTGGTTTGTCTTCAATTCTTCTTCGGTTAGTACACGCGCCCTTTTGGCAGCGGCTACCACTAGCGAATACCGACTATCTACCTTGGTCATTAATTCATCCAGAGAAGGTCTGTTCATCATAGCTATACTCACCCCTAGCTCTCTAAGAATTTTTTAATATCAAAACGGGAAGGTCGGCATTTTTCAGCCATTATAATCGCTTCCACTTGATTCAGGGCATTTCCCAGCTCATCGTTAACAACCAGATAATCGTATCTGGTTGTATTGGTCATTTCCTGACAAACACAATTGAGACGATTGTTAATACTCTCCTCTGAGTCAGTCCCTCGGTCGGAAAGTCTTTGCTTAAGAAGAGATAAAGTAGGCGGCACGACAAAAATCAATACCCCTTTGGGGTATTTTTTCTTAATTTGCAAGGCACCTTGAATATCAATCTCCAGTATTACATCTTTGCCTGTATTTAGTTTTTCTTCTACATAACCGATCGGAGTACCATAGTAATTATCATAAACCTTAGCATATTCTAGTAGCTGCTGATTGGCGATCATTTCTTCAAAGTCTCTTTTAGATACAAAGTAATAATTAACCCCATGCTCTTCCCCGAACCTTGGTTGCCTGGTAGTACAGGAAACTGACAGGCAAATGTCTTTGGTAGTTTGTATAAGCTCCCGGCAAATGGTTCCTTTGCCGGCTCCAGAAGGACCTGATATGACGATAAGTAAACCGCGTTTAAGCATACTATGCCACCCTAGTCTGTGGGTTCGTCCGCTTGCGCAGCTTCTTTGCTTACCAGACGGTTGGCAACTGTTTCCGGCTGTACTGCAGATAAAATTACATGATCGCTGTCAGTAATAATAACCGCCCTGGTACGCCGTCCATAGGTGGCATCAATTAACATACCCCGATCTCTGGCCTCGGTGATAATGCGTTTAATGGGAGCAGATTCGGGACTAACGATGGCAATAATCCGATTAGCGGATACAATATTGCCAAAGCCAATGTTAATAAGCTTAATTTCCATGTTCAGTTCCCCCTATACTATTATTCAATATTTTGCACTTGTTCTCTAATTTTTTCAAGTTCACTTTTGGCATTTACTACCGCATTCGTAATCATTAAGTCGTTAGCCTTAGAGCCAATGGTATTAACTTCTCGGTTCATTTCTTGTACTAAAAAATCTAATTTGCGGCCTACCGCTCCGCCTTCTGCAAGGATCTGCACTAACTGCTCTAAATGGCTATGTAAGCGAACCAGTTCTTCCGAAATATCTGCTCGGTCGGTAAAGATGGCGACTTCTGCTGCTAAACGGTTTTCCTCAATGGTCCCATTTTCCAACCATTCAGCTAACCGCTGCATCAATTTCTCCCGATGCTCTTGTACCACCAATGGTGCACGTTCGGAGACTTGTCCCAAGATTAATTGCCGAATAATCTCGGCCCGTGCCAGGATATCGGTTTTAAGGCGTTGCCCTTCGTTTTCCCGCATGGACATAAGTCCTTCTAAAGCCTGATTGGTAGCTTGTTGAATCGCTTGATACCAAGCTTCCACATCATCCTCAGTTTGTTCAAGGGAAATCACGTTAGGCAGAGATATTAGGTCTCTAATGGAGATTTTATCAGATATGGCCAAATCTGCCATTAGCTCCTCCATTGCCTTATGATAAGTCAGGGCTAATGCTTTGTCAACTTTTACTGCCGGGGTAACTTCTCCTGTTTCCTCAATGGTAATAAACCCATCAATACGCCCACGAGTAACCTTATTTTGGATTTGTCTTCTTATTTTATCTTCAAGCTGGGCTAATGACCTGGGTTGCCGCAAAATCACTTCACAATAGCGATTGTTCACTGATTTTAACTCTACAGTAAACCTGCGACCTTCAGCCTCTGCTTCCCCCCGGCCATAACCGGTCATGCTTTTTATCAAATTTTCACCACCTAGTTTTTTTAAATATAGTTTCTACCTAAAACTAGAATATCCTTTAAATTTGGCCAAAAAACTAGAGATTTAAAGAAAAAGAGCCATTCCGTAGCATAACCTTGTATCCTTCCTAGTTATGCCCGAACTGGCAAAATATTAGAACTATTTGATTAACACTTCGTGAATTTTTACGCATCCCAAGCTGATAGATTTAAAGAACCGATGACCTCGGGCTTATTGTCTAACGTTCATTTACTTCGTAAGGGGCGCTTTCATCATCTACTCCCCGAAAGGATTTATAGATGACTCCGTCTTCTCCGATCTCGTAGGGAATACTATCGGGGTTTTGCGAGGGATACAAATGTTCTTCAATCATTTCTTCATCCCCATAGTAAGATCCCGCCTGGGAACGGTCGGCGTCTTCATTCCAACGGGCCACGATTTCCCAGGCATCCTCACCGTCGAAGCCGTTATAGTCTTCACCGTCCTTCCAGGAACGGGCAAAGGGATTGGCCAACACATCTTCTTCAACCGGTCTCTCCTGGTCTTGGGGCAAGTGCTCATCCCTTGCTTTGCAATCCACACACTGGGTGGTGTACGGTACTGCGTCCAGCCTGTCTGCAGATATTTCTTTACCACAAACTTCGCAAAGGCCATATTGACCGGCTGCCAACTTGCTCAAGGCATCATCTATGGCTTGAACAGTTAACTTGGCATCTCCCTTAAGGGCCAGATCTTTACTTCGTTCAAACATCTCTGTACCCAGGTCTGCAGGATGATTGTCATAACTGGAAAGCTCCTCGATGGATTCACCCAGGGAAAATCCCAACCCACCCCTCCCAGTTTCATCTTTATTAATGGTCTGGATACGGTTGAGTATATTTCCCCTCATCTGTAGTAGGCGTTGTTGATAATCCTGGGTCTGTTGCTGTGTAATCAAGTCAAATCCTCCTTTACAGCACCCATAATAACTGTAGGGTTAGTGTTATCCGCCGCAAGTAAGTTCCATGCTCCGCAAGGCGTTCGCTATGGATAACACCATACCCTGCGATACTATTCTTTTCTGTTAGGACAAAAAAGACCCGGGCAAAGTTACTTATAATTTGCCCAGGTCTTTTTATATTACTCAATTTCTATTTGAGCTCCCCAAGGAATTTCTCGATCCGATCAATTCCCTCTTGAATATTCTCCATGGAGGTAGCATAGGAAAGACGGATAAAATCATCTCCACCAAAGGCAATACCCGGCACCACAGCTACCTCAGCAATTTCCAGTAAAAGATTCGCCAAGTCAGTGGCGTTGTTCACAGGCTTTCCCTGATAGGTCTTGCCAAAATACGTGGCCACATTGGGATAGAGGTAGAAAGCACCACCCGGTTTGGGGCAGGTAATGCCGGCAATGGCATTGAGCCGCTCCAACATGTAGTTCCGACGCTTTTCAAATTCCGCAACCATAGCCTGCACCGGTTCTTGCGGTCCGTTCAAGGCGGCTACACTGGCACTCTGAGCTATGGAGGTGGGGTTGGAAGTGGAGTGGGACTGTAGATCCGCTATGGCCTTCGCTACCGGTGCTGGGGCTGCGGCATAGCCAATTCGCCAACCGGTCATGGCATAGGCTTTGGATACGCCATTGATTACCACGGTATTTTCCTTTAATTCTGGACTGATGGAAGCAATACTTACATGCTCCAAGCCGTCGTAGAGAAGTTTTTCGTAAATTTCATCGGAAATGATCGTAATGTTGTGCTGTAGCAAGACTTCTCCCAGGGCCGTGAGTTCTTCTTTGGTGTAAACTCCCCCGGTAGGATTGCTCGGGCTGTTCAGCAGGAAGACCCGGGATTTAGGGGTAATCACTGCCTTTAATTGATCGACAGTTAGTTTAAAGCCGTTTTCCTGGCGAGTTTGTACCACCACTGCTTCGGCTCCAGCTAATTTAATTTGCTCCAGGTAACTAACCCAATAGGGTGCCGGTAAAATCACTTCATCCCCAGGCTGGCAAAGAACCTGAAATGCGTTATAAAGGGAATGCTTGGCCCCTACGGAAACTACAATTTGATTGGTCTGATATTCCAGGCCGTTTTCCCGGCGGAATTTTTCTACGATGGCCTGCTTTAGCTTTAAAGTACCTCCGGCAGGAGTGTACCGGGTATCTCCCTCTTGAATGGCAACAATAGCGGCATCTTTGATATGCTGCGGTGTATCAAAATCCGGTTCGCCTACCCCAAAGCTAATCACCTTAACGCCAGAGGCTTTCATTTGCTTGGCTTTGGCATCAATGGAAAGGGTTGGTGAAGGACTGATGCTGGTAGCCCGTTCTGCTAATCTCATGGTATTCTCTCCCGTTTTACAATTTATTTAAGGACCCGCCATTGACCTTTGGCCGTTAGCATTTGGCTTTTTAGTTGTTAGCCAATGGCTAAGGGCTAAAAACCAGGGCCATTAAAACTCGACTTTACCAATCGTCTTTTTCATACGTTCTAAAGCTTCCACTAGCCGCTCCTTAGGCATAGTAATGGAAATTCGGAAATATCCTTCCCCCTGATCACCATAACCATTGCCAGGAGTAATTACCACACCTGCTTTTTCAATGACATACTCTGCAAAGGAAGCAGAGGTAAAACCCTTGGGAACGGGGGCCCAAATATAGAAGGTAGCCTTGGGCTTAGCCAAATGCCAACCCATGGCATTGAGACCCTCCACCACAATATCTCGACGCTCACGGTAAACCTCATTGTTTGCTGCAACCGTAGCCTGGGGACCGGTTAGGCCAACGCTAGCTGCATACTGAACAGCCTGGAACTGACCGGAATCAATATTGGTCTTGAAACGCCCCAAAGCTTCAACTACCGCCGCGTTACCGGCAGCCCAACCGATACGCCAACCGGTCATGTTATAGGCCTTGGAAACGGAATTAAATTCTATGCCGACTTCCTTTGCACCGGGAATCTGTAAAAAAGACAGCGGTTGGTAACCCTCATAGGCCACTTCGGAGTAAGCATTGTCATGGCAAACTAGGATTTGATACTTTTTGGCAAACTCTACGACAGCCTGATAAAAGTTTTCATCCGCCACGGCACCGGTTGGATTGTTGGGATAATTAATAAACATCATTTTGGCCCTTCGGGCAATGTCCTCCGGAATTGCTGCCAGGTCCGGCAGAAAACCCTTTTCTAAGGTCAAGGGCATGTAATAGGGCTCTGCCCCAGCTAAAATCGCTCCGCCGCTGTAGACCGGGTAACCAGGGTCTGGCACCAGTACGATATCACCAGGGTTTAGATAACACCAAGAAATGTGAGCAATCCCTTCCTTCGATCCGATAAGGGAAACCACCTCTGTCTTGGGATCTAAGACAACGCCAAAGCGCTTGGCATAAAAATCAACCACCGCTTGACGGTAGGACAACATTCCTACAGAAGAAGGATACTGATGGTTTTCTGGTACAGCCACCTGTTTCTGAGCTTCCTTAATGATGTGTTCAGGGGTTGGCATATCAGGATCACCAATGCCCAAACTAATTACATCCACTCCCTCTTCTTTCTTCTGGGCGATCACCTTTTCGATGCGGGCAAAGAGGTAGGGTGGCAGGTTTTTTATCCGGTTAGCTTCTTCAAAATGCAAACTAAAACCCCCTTTTTTAAGCTCGTGCAAAGTATAACAACATAAACATAGGTTTTTCAACTACCTTAGGATTTGTATACTGTATATTCACCATGGAATACTTCCTTTGCCGGACCAGTCATATATACCTTTCCGTTATCGTCCCATTCAATCTCTAGAGAACCTCCCGGTAGGTGAACGGTCACTTTCTTCTCTGTTAGACCATTCAGTATACCGGCTACCGCCACAGCGCAAGCTCCGGTACCGCAGGCCAGGGTGGGGCCAGCCCCTCTTTCCCAGACCACCATCCGAACTTCCTGCGGGTTTAGGACTTGGACAAACTCTACATTTGTTTTCTTTGGAAAGGCAGGATGGTGTTCAATGCGTGGGCCAATCCTGTGCAGGGGTATGGAGTCAATATCCTCGACAAAGATGACGCAATGGGGATTTCCCATGGAAACTGCGGTAATATAGAATTTCTGATCATCTACCTCCAGAATATCATTAACAACCTGCCCTGCCTCACCTACCATGGGAATCTCTGCTCGTTGCAGCCTTGGTTCTCCCATATTGACTTTAATGGCTTCTACCATGCCATTCTGTAGAATCACCTGAGGCACTATAATACCGGCTAAGGTCTCTACCTTAATTTGTTCTTTTCTTACAATATTGTGTTCATATAAATATTGGGCAACACAGCGAATAGCGTTACCGCACATTTCTGCTTCAGTACCATCGGAATTCATGATCCTCATTCGCACATCGGCCACACCGGAGTCCAATAGCAGCACTAGGCCATCAGCGCCTATGCCAAATTTCCGGTCGCACGTTTCCTTGGCCAACGTGGCATAATCATCCGGGAACCTTTCGCCAATTCCGGCATTAACTAAAATAAAATCGTTTCCTAAACCATGTACCTTGGTAAATAGCAACTGGGCCACCTCACTTGAGTTTTGTCTTTCCTAGTATTCAGCATTTATCATAATGTAGTATGTCCTTTCATTGGATGAATTTCTACCTAGGATAAAGAATTCCTTCACAACTCCCTTTTGTACACTGTATTCCTTTTATCTACAGTATACTTTCTATTTTGACAATTTAATGACAAATGATATAGACGAATACCGGTAAAATTTGTTAAAATGTTTGCAAGTAAATTCTACCTATTTAAAAAAAAATTTCCATTAAGGAGGCTAATCGTGAATAACTGCTGGGATTACCTTAAATGTCCAGAAGAAAGACAGCAAGATTGCCCCGCCTACACACTCCAACAGGGTCAAGATTGCTGGAAAGTTCCGGGTACCCTGTGCCGTGGTGAAAAACAAGGTACCGTTGCTCAAAAAATATCCTTTTGTCGGGATTGCGAATTCTTTACAAAAACTGTCTCTACCAATAAATTTCCGATTAAAAGAAAACTACTGGCAGGTTTTGGGGTTATTTTAAGTTTACTGTTAATTGTCGGCCTCTTTTCTTATTATCAAATAAATCAAATTAGCAATCGTTACGATCGATTGTTTAGCCAGCAGTTAGTAATTATTAATCAAACAAATGATTCCTTAATCCTGATCGAAAAATCAGCACTTAATCTGCGTAACTATTTAATAACCGGCGATAAATCCTACTTAGACAAGCATGTCAGCGAAATTGCCGAAACCAACAGGGCTATGTCTAAGCTGAGAGCTTCTTTAAAAAACGATCAAGCACTAAAAATCTATAATGACTATAATAAAGAGTACTCCCAATACATTCTATATGCGAGAGATTTAACTAGCCTTCGCGAGGCTCCTAACGGCGCCGTCACTCCCGATCAACAAGAGTTGCTTGTGCTAAGGAAAATCCAAGAACAAACTTTAGCCAATAAAGGAACCGTCAACAATACTGTTGATGCCGGACGTAAACTTATTACTTACGTTGATCAGCTAGTAACTGCAGAACATGCCACAGCCCAGAAAAATGTTACCCAGCTGGTTACTATGATTTCTATTATTATTATAATTGCCCTAGCATCGGGATTAGCCGTGGCTCTTTACGTTTCTAACCTAATTGCCAACCCCATTCGCAAACTGGAGCAAGCAGCGGCCAAGATAGCCGCGGGGGATTTGGCTTCTGAAGAAGTCAAGGTAAGCAATCAGGACGAAGTGGGTACATTGGCCCTCGCCTTTAATCAGATGAGCATCTCCCTCAAGGATTTGGTCCTGCATATTAATGAAAAAGCCCAGACGGTATCGGCTGCCAGTGAAGAACTTACCGCCACCGCCCAGCAATCTTCAGCCTCGGCCAGTGAGTCCTCTAGCACCTTAATGGAACTGGCCGCTTCGGTGGAACGGGTCTCGGAAAATACCAGTCTAGTTTCTTCCTCTTCTCAAGCTGCCAGCCAATCGGCAGAACAGGGTCATCAAGGTTTGGCGCAGGTTGAAGGACAGATGGAAATCATTAAAGATTCCACTGAGCGGGTTTCTAAAGTTATTAACGAATTAAATCAGGCCTCTGGTCAAATCAGCCAGATTGTAGAAATGATTACCCAGATTGCTGAACAAACAAATCTGCTGGCCCTTAATGCAGCCATTGAAGCTGCCCGGGCAGGAGAACAGGGCCGTGGTTTTGCGGTGGTAGCTGAAGAGGTGCGCAAGCTGGCAGAACAAAGTGCTACTGCAGCCAATAGAATTAAAGATCTAATCTATACCATTCAGGAAGAAACCGCCCGAGCCGTGACCACCATGTCTGAAGGAGTTCAAGAGGTTGACAAGGGAACCCAGGTCGTCCATGGGGTGGCCCAATCCTTCCAACAGATTTTAGCGGCTATTCAGGAGGTAAGTACACAGGTCCAAGATGTGGCCGCCTCCGGCCAGCAAATTTCTGCGGGTGTACAGACGGTAGCAGGTACCGCTCAAGAGCAAACAGCTATGATGGAAGAGTTATCTGCCTCCAGTGAAGCCCTCGCCGAAATGGCTGAGGAACTAAAAAATACCTCTGCCCGGTTTAAGATATAACGTCATAAGAAACGAGAAAGAACCAGTGTCAACGAAACTTCCCTTGACACTGGTTCTTTTGTTTGTTGAAATTCACGTATATGTAATTTTTCGGCTACTATATGAATTGGACTGTTGAGATTATTTTTCATAATCTATAGTTGTTTATTTTCATCTTTATTCCATTGCACTTAAAGCCATCTTCTTGCGAAATAAATTTAAAACCAAAGCGCTTAAGGATTTTTTCGCTGGCAATGTTCTCTACGACTACATCGGCAAAGAAGGTGATATTACCATATTTTTTCTTCATATAGCGCAACAGCCATTTTGTTGCTGCTGTTGCGTAGCCTTGTCCCCAACTTAATTTGCAAAACTGATAAAATAATCCGTATTGAGATTTTGCTTTATCAATGCAAGGGCATCCGACAATCCCAATGAAGCCATTTGCATTGCTAACAACAAACACATCAAAATCCTTTAAAACTCTGATCTTATGTTTAACTTCTTCTAATGTACAAGGCTCTTTTATATTGGTGAACCGGATAACGTCTGCATCAGACCAAATGGACAGTAAACCATTTGCATGCGCGTCATCAAGCGGTGTGTATGTCAATTCCTCCATTTAGTTACCCCCAGCAATGATATAGTATAATTCAAATTGGCTTTAGTGGAGAAAAAGCCCATACCAAGGGAAATGCCCAAAATAGATTGTCTGTTATCCATGTTTCGACGATTGCCGTATCGTGTGATCCATAAATGAATGTTCGCTGTTTCGGCAACAGTAAGACGGCAGTTGAAACTGTCTACAAAATTATTGTTTACTCTGCTTCTTTTTTACAAAAATAAGGACCACATTGTTCTTCGTGTGTATGAACATATGTCCAGCTAAAGTTCCTGTCCACAACATACACATCGTTTATTTTCTCCAATTTACTGGCGTCGATTTTTTCTATTAAATCCAATTTGTCAATTTGAGGAACCCCATTCCGTGAATATCCATTGCAGAACCTGATTGCACTTTTATATTTCTGCTTATCAAACGCTGCCCTTGCCTCATCTCCGGCTAGACACGCAACCTTACCCCATGTAAAAATATGCCATAAAAAATTACAATCTCCCAACACATGCTTATCTAAAACGTCATTTGGAGTATTTCTTGCAAACGAAGCAAGCCAATTTTCTACTATCTCAATTTCATTCATCAATCTTCTCCTGTAAATTTTTGTTTATCAACGTTTATATAAAATTCACGTATCTTTCACAGCGCCTGGAGCCGAAAAACATGAAACTCTTAACGGAATTATAGATAAACTTCCCCATGATGACAGGCAAATTGCTCATTTTGCCAATCAGACTTCGGGTGTGGGGTGTTCAATTCGGGTTCCATATAAATTACATCCTTTTTTCGAGAGAACTGATCAGTACATAACCAAAAACCAAACCAGCGGCCATTTGACTGAAGGTAGAGCTAATCAATAATACCTGAACTCGACTAGGCAACCAACCGGTTAGGTGAAAAAAGAAGTAGAACGCTTGAAACAAGGCGATATAAAGTGCCGGCAGGCCAATCGCCAGTAATTTCACCCAATCATAATACCAGCGTCCCGATTGGCGAATATACTTAATCAACCGGGGCAGGGCTAAACAAACACCAAACACCAATGGCCAGACCATACTAAAAATCATGTAGGGTAAACCACTCACACTTAAAGCATTATTGTAATATATCCCTAGCCCCAAAATAAAGCCGATAAAAGCCGTGTAAAGAAGATACCAACCAAATCGTCGTAAAATTTCCACGAAATCACCTCCGTTAGAGATGTCTGGGGATAACAAATGAACGCTTATCACTTTGAGCCTATCTATTCATTAAAATCAGAGGAAAAATCTCTTCATTGTCTCCCCATTTAATTTGTATGGCATAAGCATCGGTATCATCGGGTCTTACACCATTTCCGCCACTAATTCCTCCAATTCTCGTACTAATTTCTTCATGTCCTCGGGTTCTTTTATTACCATTAATATAGAGCGCATATTCCACCTCACCAGTCATTGATGTATCTTTTGGTTTAATAATCAGACTAGCCTTCTTCCAATCTCCAGTGACGGTGATATCATAATTCACCACCCAATGCGCACTCTCACCTATGTATTTTAAAACATAGTTTTCATTTTTTGTTACATTTTTAGAGCTAATTGAATTACTACAACCAACAGTCACTATAAAGACAACTATTAAGATAACAGATAGCATCTTATTATTTCTACGCAATTGCAATCTCCTTTCAGTACCTATAACTACAGCAACGAACACCAGGAATACTGAAGTTATCATCACAAAAAATTTTTTCTCAAAAAGCCTCCCTCTAATGAATTTTAAAATATTCAGTTTTATGTCTGATGAACTTACCCTCCCCTCAATTTTATAATAAGTAATTCGACAAAACTTCATGAATATATTTAAAATTTTGATAATAACTATAAAATATCAATTATTTATAGGTTTCTTCATTATCAAATGTATAGTTCCAAGATGTGGCTGACTCCAGTGAATCCCTCTCCCTGTTTAGGATGCAAAATCATGAGAAATGAACAAAACCCGTCTCAAGGAACCTTTCCCTTGACACGGGTTTTGTTTACGCCCGGATATACATAATCCTTTCCTTCGCCCTATCCTTTACAGCCTTGATCAAAATACCCAGCAGCTGCGGTACAATGGCAATGGTCAGTACCACAACCCAATGTTTCAGTTCCAGCGGTACCGTCTTAAAGATAGGCTGCAAGAAACTAATGTAATTTACTGCCAACTGCAGAGCGGTGGAAATAGCTACTGCCAATACCAATTGCGGGTTGCCAAATAGTCCAATTTCCAGAATCGAATGTCTTTCAGAGCGGCAGGAGAAAACAAAGGTCAGCTGGTAAAACACCAGGGTGTTAAAGGCCATGGTTCTGGCCAAATCTACCTGCCCCATCATTAAGCCAATGGCAAAGGCTAATAGGGTGCCCAGTGCAAATAACGTTCCGGTACTGGCAATCCGCCATCCTAAGCCGTGGGAAAAGACACTCTCCTGGGGATCTCTGGGTCGTCGATACATGATATCTCTCTCTGCAGGGTCAACTCCCAGTGCCATGGCAGGCAGCCCATCGGTGACCAAGTTCATCCATAAGATTTGGATCGGTAATAAGGGTAACGGCATTCCCATTAAAACCGCCAAAAACATGGTTAGAACTTCCCCTACGTTGCAAGACAGCAAGTAACGAATAAACTTCCGAATATTATCGTAAATAGCCCGGCCCTCTTCAATGGCTGCGGCAATGGTGGTAAAATTATCGTCCGCCAGCACCATGGCAGAGGCTTCTTTGGTGACATCCGTTCCAGATTTACCCATAGCAATACCAATATCCGCTTCCTTTACAGCCGGTGCATCATTAACCCCGTCCCCGGTCATTGCCACCACATGTCCATTCCGTTTGAGAGCCCGCACGATACGCAGTTTATGTTTAGGACTAACCCGCGCATAAACAGCTGTTGCTTCTGCTTCCCGTTGTAATTCATCATCGGAAAGGCGGTCTAACTCCGCACCCGACAATACTTGAGCCCCTTTGGCTAATAAACCAAGTTCCTTGCCCACAGCTTGAGCTGTCAATTGGTGATCACCGGTGATCATGACCGTCCGTATACCGGCTCGCCGACAAGCTTGAATGGCTTGAATGGCCGAGGGACGCGGAGGATCAATCATACCGGCTAAACCCAAGAAGGTTAAGCCCTGCTCTATCCTTTCCTCGGTAAATTCCTCTTCTGTTTGCAATCCTTCCAGATTCCGATAGGCTAGGGCCAGCACCCGTAAAGCTTCTTTCGCCATCTGAGAGTTATACTTCAACATTTCTGCTTTCATACTTTCACTGAAAGGAATAATACGACCATCTTTGTAAATATGGCTGCATAAATCTAACATCACATCCGGTGCACCCTTAACATAAGCTGTTACCTTGCCAGATCTGTCTTTGTATATTACTGACATTCTTTTACGAGTACTATCAAAGGGGAGTTCCGCTAACCGGATATCTTCCCGCTCCAAATCCTTACGCCAAATCTTGCCTTTAGCAGCCATTACCATTAAGGCACCTTCAGTAGGATCCCCTGCCACTCCCCAAACACGAGCTAGTTTACCTGCCTGCAGGTTACGGAGTAACCCCGTCACAGAGAGTTCTCCTTTGCTTAGCTGAGCATTGTTGCAGAGTGCCGCACATTTTAGGAATAGATTAAATTCAGGCCCTTTGGGTCCTTGGAAATCAAATCCTCCTTTAGGATCGTAACCCTCACCACTTACCTTTACCTGGGTACTGCCCAGCCAAGCCTGGCGAACCGTCATCTGGTTTTCCGTTAAAGTGCCTGTTTTATCACTACAAATAACCGTGGCACAACCCAAGGTCTCTACCGCTGGCAACCGCCTAATGATGGCGTTGCGTTTAATCATTCGTTGCACTCCGATAGCCAAAGCAATGGTTACAATGGCAGGTAGACCTTCTGGAATAGCCGCCACCGCCAAGCTAACGCCAGCCAGAAACATGTTATAGAGCGGTTCCCCACGCCATACACCCAACACCACCACGAGGGTACAAACCAGCAAACAAAAAGCAACCAGAATTTTTCCCAACTGTTCCAAGCGTCTTTGTAAAGGAGTTACATCTTCCTCGGCCTCCTGAATCATCCTGGTGATATGCCCCATCTCGGTATGCATACCTGTATTGACTACCACACCGGAGCCTCTTCCCCGCACCACAACGGTCCCCATATAGGCCATATTACGGGTATCACCTAGGGAAATTTCTTCCTGTCCAGCCATGTTGGCTACTCGTTTTTTCACAGGATGTGATTCACCTGTCAGAGCGGATTCTTCCACCTCCAGATTGGCAATAGACAAAAGTCGCAGGTCGGCGGGTATTTTATCCCCGGTATCAATCAATACAATATCTCCAGGAACTAGTTCCGCGGCAGGTAACTTTCTTTCCAGGCCTTCCCGAATCACCTTAGCTTCCGGTGCTGTCATGGCCTTAAGTGCCTCCATGGATTTTTCTGCCCTAAATTCTTGGACAAATCCCAATACAGCATTCACTACCACAATAATCATGATGGTAACGGCATCGGCCCATTCACCAAGAAACCCGGAGATCACAGTGGCAGCAATTAATACTAAGACCATAAAATCCTTAAATTGATTTAAAAACATTTGCCAGGGTGGGGTCTTCCTGGCACTTATTAACTTGTTGGGCCCAAATTGTTCCATTCTCTCCTTCGCCTGCTGCTCGTCCAACCCTTTTTCGCTGCAGGTAGCCAATTGCTCCAATACCTCTTGTCGCTTCATGGCAAACCACCGCGTGGTCATTGTGTCACACCTCCAAACAGGTTTGTCCTTTACTTTTAAAATCTATTCAGCCTGTCCGAAAAAAAGACCCATATTTTGGTTATGACAGATAAACCTGGTGACACCATTCATAGGGTCCGCTACAATAGAGGGGTAGGAAGGAGAAGATATTAATGGCTTTTGACGGTTTAGTAATGGCTGCCGTATCACAAGAACTGGCAGATTTGTTGATAGGAGGACGGCTGGAAAAAATCCAACAGCCCAGCGCCAACGAAATTATCTTGGTCATTCATACCCGGGCAAGGGGTAAGCTGCGACTGCTTCTCTCAGCCAACGCCCAAGATGCCCGCATTCATGTAACAACCAATTCCTTTGTAAATCCCCTTACTCCGCCGATTTTTTGCATGGTACTGCGTAAACACCTGGAGGGTGGGCGCGTTCGCTCCGTGGAGCAAGTCGAACTGGAGCGAGTTCTTAAAATTGCTGTGGATTCTAGAGATGAGTTGGGAAGACCCGCAGAAAAAATTCTTATCTGTGAAGTGATGGGGAAGCACAGCAATGTTCTACTGGTAGACCCGGATAGCAACACCATTGTTGATGGTATTCACCGCTATTCCCATTCAGTATCACGCTATCGGGAAGTGTTACCTAATCGACCTTATCTGCCGCCACCGGCTCAGGGTAAAATTGACCCGAGACAACTAACAGAGGATGCTTTTAAATCCCTGTTATTAGAAAGTACTCTGGAATCTCCGGTGGCTGGCATCCTCTTGCAAAAAATTGCTGGATTAGGTCCCCAAACCTGCCGGGAATTGGTGGCAAAGGCTGGCTTACCAGTGGATTATGCCTTGGAACATTGCGGCGATTATGAACTGACTAAACTGTGGGGGCAACTGAAATGGATTTGCACCTTACTGAATGAAGGCTCTTTTGAACCTACGCTGCTCTTAGATCGGCGGGGTATGCCACTGGATTTTGCCGCCGTAAACTTATCGTACCTGCCGGCCAGTAAACGAGAAACCGCCAGCATCAGTACCGTTTTAGACCAATACTATAGTCAAATCACACAGGTACGTTTACTTGAAAGTGAACGCCAATCCTTGGCGCAAATTGTGCGTAAAGAGGTCAGTCGCTTACGGAAAAAACGGAATTTACACCGTGAATCCTTAGAAAACGCTGAAAAGGCCGACAAATACCGTATTTTTGGAGAACTTTTGACAGCTAACCTTTATCAAATTGAACAGGGGCCGGAAGCTGTGGTGGAGAATTTTTACCATCCCACAGGTGAAAAAATGGTGATTCAAATGGACCCCTCCCTTACCCCTTCCCAAAATGCTCAGGCCTTTTTTAAAAAATATCTCAAGGCCAAACATACCCGGGATGCGGTAATTAGTCATTTAGAACAGGCAGAAGCGGAGCTTACTTACTTAGAGGCTGTAGAAAATGCCATTCTACAGGCAGAGGACATGGAAGCCTTAGCCGAAATACGCAGTGAATTAGAGGAACAGGCCTACTTGAAGCCACGCTACCTGCCAGGCAGAGGGAAAACGAAAAAAGAACCGGTTCGGCCGCATCCCCTGTCCTTTGTTTCTTCAGAGGGTTTTTCCATTCTGGTTGGTAAAAACAACAAACAAAACGATTACCTTACCCTTAAACTGGCTGCCGATCAAGATATCTGGCTGCACACCAAGGATATTCCCGGTTCCCATGTGATTATTCGCAGTAGCCAAAGTGAAGGTGTACCCGAGCAAACCCTTCTGGAAGCCGCCACCTTGGCTGCCTGGTTTAGTAAGGCACGGCAATCCGGTAAAGTCCCAGTGGACTATACCCTACGACGTCATGTAAGAAAGCCTCGGGGGGCCAAGCCTGGAATGGTTATTTATGATCATCAGCAAACCCTCATGGTGTCTCCCACAGAGGAACTGGTAGAGCAACTTGTTAGTAAAACGTAGCTTATTTACTTGGCATAACCTAAAGGTCACAAGCAAACCGGCGGAAAAAACTCCGCCAACTGCGACCTAATCAAGGTAACTACCATTAAACATACTGCAGATATGATAGTAGAGATCTGGAGGGTGAAGAAAATGAGGAGAACACTTCAAGCGCTCTCGTTGGCGTTTCTGCTTGTACTGCTGGTATCGGGGGCTGCTTACGGAGCAGTGGCCGAAAAAAGCGTAACCGTAACGATACCGGCCTACGGTATTACCGTTAATGGAGTCAAGATCGATAACAGTCACATTCAATATCCCTTTATCGTCTATAACGACATTACCTATTTCCCCATGACCTATAACGACTGCCGCTTTCTTGGACTAGAAACCGAGTGGCAGGGAAATACAACGGGCCTTGCCGTTGAAAAAACGGGCATCACAGCAGCTTATAAGCCCCAGAAAGCTTCCGCAAAGAACGGGGGCCGCTATCCAGCATCCGTACCCGACTTCCCGGTAAAAGTCAATGGGAAAACCGTGGACAACAGCAAAGAGCAATACCCCTTACTGTCTTTCCGGAATGTCGCCTATTTTCCGATGACCTGGGAGTTCGGTGTAAAGGAATTCGGCTGGGACTACAGCTTTGACAGCCAAAACGGACTCACCATCCGTTCGGCCAATCTCGTACTGGAACAAAAGCCAATCGCCAATGGCAACATCAAAAAGGCGTATGACGACATTGCCGACAATGTGGCGGTGACCGATCAATATGCTTACTATGAGGACAACAAGGGCCGCATCATCCAGGCTCCCCTGGCAAACCTATCTAAGACAAAAACCGTCTATCAGTTGCCTTACGGTAAGGAACAACCTGTTTATCCTGTCAAACTTTACGCGGACAAAGATGTGGTATATCTGTTCTACCACCAAGGCGGCGCAACCATGGGGACAGGTTTTCTGATCCGTTTCAATGACGACGGCTCCACTGAAAAACTACTGAACTATAATCGAGTCAAGACCTTCGGTAATAAGATCTTTTTCTTAAATACGCACTACGGACCGCCATACCCGGGAAACCTCTTTTTCGCGTACGACAATGGTGAACCGAAGCCATTAGGGGACCCTGATTACCATTATGTTGGAGACAGCGGCGGCAGCGAAACGGATGATCTATATCTAGTCGGGGACGATCTGTATATCCTGGCCTATCCAATGAAACAAGACTACGGGAGGACCGGGATCTACAAGGTGAATATCCATACCAATGAAGTAACTAGGATCAGCCAGCGAGAAGCGCTCTCCTTCCAGAAGGAAAGTGATTTCCTGTACTATCCCAATGAGGGCAGCTTGTATCGCATCTCCCTTACGGACGGAACAGAAGAACTGGTTCAGCAACTGAGCCAAAATCCGAGCTCTGTCAGAAATTTTGCCGTTCTGAATGGCAAGGTTTACTGGCAAGACGATGCGAATAACATCCTTTACAATGCTGCCAGCGAGAATGTAAATCCCGGGGCAGAGCTGGATGATCTGAAACTGGCGGGAGACGATGATGAATATCTTGTCTGTACCTTTAAAGAAACAGCGCTTTCAAAATACAGAATCATGATTTTTGACAAGTCCGGAAAGGTGGTTTTCAAGACCTCGGATAAGGCCTATGGCAGCAACATTTTCATCAAAGCCAACACGGTTTATTTCTACAACAGCACTGCCGGTACGATCTGCATCGGAACGCTCAATGAAACAGTGACTTAATAAAGGGAACTACATCAGTAATGCGGGGCTTCTCCATGGTAGCAGAAGCCCCGCTAATGATGAGAGGCACCAGCGAGTCTTCGCAATATAGGGAACCGTGACTTCCCTTTCCCGGCCAGGGGGATGCACCTGCTCCAGCTAAAAGATACCCTGGTTTTGCCGTAACAATTAGTTCCCCGGCATTCGGGTTATCTAAACAATGGGAAATACGTTCCAACGCATTAGGATAAGTATAGTAGTGAATCACATTCCCCTCTATTTTCATATCTAAAATCTCTGGTTCCCCCGTAATTTCCCAACAGTTACCATAGGAGTCCTGCAAATTACCCTCTTTACGAAAAGATAATTTGCCCTTAGACGTGACTACATAATACCAAGTTTGATCTTGCCAAATAACTTGATCAACATTTGGTTCCTTAACTAAACATTCGGCTATACTTCTTCGCATACCCGGACGGTACCTAAGTATGTAAATATAGGCCAATCGCTCATTGGAACAGATGGCAATATCCTTTTCTTCCACGGGGTTTTCACCAATCTTGGCCTGGGAATAGAAATTCAGTAATTTATCGATCCTAACAAGGCTTTTTCTGCCCTGTATGGTAGATTGTCCATGATCTCCCACCACGATAAAAATATATTCTTCCAGAGCGTTCTGCCAGGAAGGAAAGCAATCGAGCAACTCTTGTAGCCTTTTATCCACCCTAGTCAGACAGGGATTAGAACAATCTGCATCCCTTTTATGTGCCTGTTTGTCGGTATCCGGAAAATAAACAGTTAGCAGGTCTGGTCTTGGTTTTTGCTGCAAAAACCATTGGGCCGCTCGGGCGGAAAATCTATCATTAACAGCAAAACAAGGCCAATAGCGAATATCTGTTACACTTTGTCTTAATTCACCTGGAGGTTGGTAAAATTTACCTAACAAAAAACCCTTTGGCCCATGGATTTTTCTATCATCTACTTGAAACAGGGTAACTAACTTGATGAATAACGGAATTTGAGCTAAATATTCTTTATTTCCTCGATAAATGATGGGATTGGCGGCAGCTGTGAAATATCCCTTAGACTCTAAATCTTCATAAATGGTTCTTACTTGCCACCCTAAATGCTTGTGGTTGAGGTTAAACAGATACTCTTGGGCGGCCTGAACCAGGCCATTTCTTAAAATAGAATACCAGTTAGAACCATAATCAATAATCCTTCTTTCACCCCGATGATACCAAACCATGCCAGGTATTCCATGTAAAGACGGCGGTGCCCCGGTGGTCAGGGATGCTGTACAGACTGGCGTCACCGTGGGAAAAACAGAAATGCAATCAGGATAAAGTTGGCCGTTTTCAATGAGAAAAGAAAAAGCTGGCAAAAGCCCTTGCCCTATACCGTGTTTCAATGCCCTGGGGTGAAAAGAATCAATAACCATGTAAATTACCTTCTTACGTACAGGCTTAGTCATTATCCCACCCCCAGCTCAAATAAAAAAACTCCCCCTTATTCTGCACCATAACGGGAAGTTTTACGCTAATGGAAAACCTGCACTGCTTTTCATTACTCAAACAACGACAACTGCTCCTGTGGTCTGTCCAGTTCGTTCAGATAGTCGAACACCGTCTGGGTGCCGCAAAGGATGTTGTTTTGCTTACAAAACTCCTTCACCAGCTTGCCCAACGGCTTTCCATTTGGGCTTTTGATGCCGTAGGCTGTGCCAAAAGCACGCATATATTGCTGCTTCATCCCCGGAAAATGTTCATCTACTTTTTGATAGAAATACTCTCGGTTACCGCTACGCAGCGTCATGCCAATGCCAAAGGTGAGAATACCTCGTACACCAGCTTCGCCGCAATAGTTAAGAAGTCCTCGGATATTTTCCTCGGTATCGTTAAGAAAAGGCAGGATCGGTGTCAGCCAAACCACCGTGGGAATGCCTGCTCTTTGCAACTCCTTTAACACTTCAAACCGGCGGCGGGTGGTGGCCACATTAGGCTCTAAAATGCGGCAAAGTGCTTCATCATAGGTGGTCAGCGTCATCTGCACCACGCATTTCGCCTTGTGGTGGATACTTTGCAAAAGATCGATATCCCGCAAAACCAAATCCGACTTGGTAATCACCGAAAATCCAAAGCCGTAGCGGTCGATGATTTCTATACAACGGCGAGTGAGCCGCTCGCTCCTTTCAAGGGGCAGATAGGGGTCGCTCATCGCCCCGGTGGCAATCATAGAGCGCCCGCGCTTTTTTCGCAGGGCGTCCTCCAAAAGCTGCGGAGCGTTTTGCTTGACCTCCACATCCTTAAAGGTGTAGGTCATGCCGTAACACTCACTGCGGGAATCGCAGTAGATGCAACCATGGGTGCAGCCCCGGTAGGGGTTCATCCCGTTTTTAGAGGATAAAATGGATTTTGCGTCTTTGTAGTGCACGGGATAACCTCCCTTATAAGCATAGTACAGCGATAGCCCGCCGCGCTGCGTTAAGCAATTCTCGCTATTTCCAACGTTTTAGTGTTGGCAAAAACTGCATCATCATCTGCCGCGCCTGCTCAGCTGTCATAGCCGGATTGTAGTCCACGATGTGCGGAACACAAATTTCGACCATCTCCGCCATGGTGCCGTGAAAAGTAAATTTTCCGTTCTCATAGCAATGATTGCAGTAGTCGGCATTCTTGTTACCGTTCGCTTCGCTACCGTAAAACTCGTCGCCCTCGCCCATGGGCATCCCACAGCTTTGACAAAACTTCTGGTTCATCATATCCATTTTGTTGTCCTCCTTTGGTTTTGTAGTATCTTCAGCTTACCACATAAAAGCTGACAACTGTCTGTCATGTTCTATGGTGATTTGCAATTTTTTCGATGAAATCCATCTTCACCAGCAGGCTGCCGTCAAGCTGCAGGGTGAGACCGCTGCAGTCGAACTCATCGCAGACCTGAAAAAACACAGGGACAGGGATTATGTTTCTGAAACAATATCGCTGTCCCTGTGTTTTTTATTAAAGCAGATTTAATAAGTTACTGAATCCTACCGCGGTGGGTGTTATCAGTTGGCAATATGTTATTTATCCACGCACTCGTGCAGAGTGCGACCCAGAGTAAACCTCTGTACTGTCTGCGATCTCCTGATTTCAATCCACGCACTCCTGCAGAGTGCGACGCAGCTTAGGCCAAAACTACTTTCGGTAGGTGGATTTCAATCCACGCACTCCTGCAGAGTGCGACCCGTACCGGCACGTGAAATATTGATCGAGCTAAATTTCAATCCACGCACTCCTGCAGAGTGCGACTAATCGGCCCATTGAGGTTAAAGTTTACAGCCGATTTCAATCCACGCACTCCTGCAGAGTGCGACGAAATGAAGCTTTATGATGATACCTTTAAATTATTTATTTCAATCCACGCACTCCTGCAGAGTGCGACGACTTTTTCCATGTTGTTATCCACCCGATTTAAGGCATTTCAATCCACGCACTCCTGCAGAGTGCGACCTGCGGCCATTATGGTCACCTGCCTTTGGGAAAGAATTTCAATCCACGCACTCCTGCAGAGTGCGACCGGCTAATATATTGACCTGCTCTTGATTCATCCTATTTCAATCCACGCACTCCTGCAGAGTGCGACTATTCTTCCTTGGAATAAAAATAAACGCCTCTTTATTTCAATCCACGCACTCCTGCAGAGTGCGACAGGATTTCTTGTCCCGGATTCGTACATACCGACTATTTCAATCCACGCACTCCTGCAGAGTGCGACGTTATATCGCTGAGGGTCTTGCTGTCGGGATGACTATTTCAATCCACGCACTCCTGCAGAGTGCGACATCTCTCCCAGCCTCAGACCACACCAGGCAGCTATCAATTTCAATCCACGCACTCCTGCAGAGTGCGACGATGCTTAAGCGTTGGGCCTACTACAGCGGGAAAATTTCAATCCACGCACTCCTGCAGAGTGCGACTACAAAAGCCGTGGCCCTTCTTGGTATTCCCCGAATTTCAATCCACGCACTCCTGCAGAGTGCGACGTCAAGGACTTCGGATTAACATAAACAAACTTCTAATTTCAATCCACGCACTCCTGCAGAGTGCGACCCTCCACCCCAAACGAACTTACTCCTGTCGATTGGGATTTCAATCCACGCACTCCTGCAGAGTGCGACTAAACGGTGGAATCGCTAATGTGGCTGTAGGGGCTATTTCAATCCACGCACTCCTGCAGAGTGCGACTTTGCTAAATCAAAGGAGCGAGTTGGCATTATGATTTCAATCCACGCACTCCTGCAGAGTGCGACCTCACACACATCCAAGCTTTCACGTGACATCTTATTTCAATCCACGCACTCCTGCAGAGTGCGACGGTCGGTGATGAAGTGGCCGTTATTTTCTTCAATGGATTTCAATCCACGCACTCCTGCAGAGTGCGACTTAATGCACCTAAAAACACCCATACATACCAGAAATATTTCAATCCACGCACTCCTGCAGAGTGCGACTTGTATGATGTAGATGATATTTCAACTAATGTTATTTCAATCCACGCACTCCTGCAGAGTGCGACAAAGCAGGCTCGGGTATCAAAGCAGGCGAGGGTATCATTTCAATCCACGCACTCCTGCAGAGTGCGACTGTTGATCTTGTTGGTTATAACAAACACGTCAAGGGATTTCAATCCACGCACTCCTGCAGAGTGCGACATTACGAGAAGTAGCAAATAGGTTTGGTTTAGAATTTCAATCCACGCACTCCTGCAGAGTGCGACTTTGTTAATTTATGTCTGTAACATCTATAACTTATTTCAATCCACGCACTCCTGCAGAGTGCGACTAGACCATTTCTTTGTAGAATGCTGTTTTAGCGATTTCAATCCACGCACTCCTGCAGAGTGCGACTTAATG
>CAMKDG010000056.1 GCA_946411205.1 uncultured Desulfotomaculum sp. | reverse complement strand
GTCAAATGATGGATACAGGAAAAAATATCAGCCAGGCAGTATCCGCTTATACACGTGTAACCGGTTCAGCTTTCGATAAAGCAAGTGAAGCCACCGGACAATATACTAAGAAGATTTTTTTTGAGGAGTGGAAACAAAAATGAAATGTGTGTATCATCCCGAAGTCGAGGCACAAAAAATTTGTGCAACCTGCCATACCCCGATATGTGAAGAATGCAGTGTAACATTGAAGGACGTAGATTACTGCAAACCCTGCCTGGAACACCGTGTGGGAGAGAATAGGAATTTAGTTCGAAATGTTAGAGGTACTCTCCTAACCTTTCTTTTGTCACTGTTGCCAGGGGCAGGTTATATGTACTTGGGCTTAATGAATAGAGGCCTGCAAACCATGATTCTTTTTTTTGGCACAATATTCCTGGCTGAAATGACCCATATCGGCTCCCTGGTACCCCTTGTGTTACCTGTACTTATTTTTTACTCGGTGTTTGATACCCTGCAGCTGTCAAGAAGGATGCAATATGAGGCTGTTGAAGACAGACCCCTAATAGACCTGGGAGGGAACATCAATTGGCAAAACTACCTGGGCTATGGTCTGGTAGCGTTGGGTCTCCTGGCCCTGATTAACAACTTCATACCCTATCTGTTTAATTTTGATATTACACGCAGGCTTATTTCTCCCTTGATTATTATAGCGATTGGTTCACTGATACTTTATAGAAATCTAAAAAGGAGGGCTGAATAGTGGCTGGAAAGGATACTGCTAAAGCTGGCCCGATAACACTGGCACTGGGCCTGATTATCGGCGGAGTTGTATTATTGTTCTATAATTTTGAACTTATTAAATCCCTTAACTGGTTATGGAAACTGTGGCCTGTACTCCTGATTGCCGTAGGAGTAGAGTATTTCATAAAGAAGACCATTAGCCAAGAAGATGTAGGATTTCATGTTCCCAGCCTATTTTTAATTCTATTGCTAATCCTGGGTAGTGGTTTTGGCTACGCAGCAACAAATTTTGGAAAGAATCTGGATGGCATCATGGATGGTTTGGCCTGGGGTGAAAATTTAACATATGCTAAGGCCTGGGAAGCTGAACCAATGGGAATGCAGACAGGCGAAGAGTTATCGATTCAAAATAAGACAGGCAAGATAAAACTCCTTCAGGCCAGTGGAAACGAATTAAAGGTAAAGGCCATAATTCGTTCCCGGGAAAGCGGGCCCTCTAGGGAGATCGTTGAAACGTTAACACCCAGTGTTAAAAAAGAAGGAAATCAAGTGTCCGTATGGGTGCCTGAAACCGGAGATGCCGGGAATATTGCAATTGAGTTTGAAATAACGGTACCACCTCAAGTAAACGTGAAGGTAGCCAGTGGAGTGGGGCGTCTAACAGCAGAGGGAATGAATAATAATTTGCTTTTAGAAGGAACTACTGGTTCTATTGAGGTTATAAAGATTAAGGGTAACTTGGAGATTGAGAATAATACCGGTAGGATTGAAGTATATGAACCAGGTGGTGACCTGGTGGCGAAAAACAATACCGGAAGTATAGAAGTGAAGTCCGACATCCCCCTTACCGGTAAGTACGAGCTTAAGAGCAACACCGGCAGGGTGAGCCTGGAAATGCCTAAGGATTCGAGTTTAGCCTTAGACGCTAAATCACAAACTGGTAGCATTAGTCTGGATGGTATTGCTGGTGAGGTAGAGGGGAAAGGCCCCACTAAGAAATTTAATTATACTTTAGGGACCGGCAAAGGCCAGGCTAAACTGGAAGTGGGAACAGGGTCCATTACTATTAAGGTTAGATAGCAATGCCATTTACAACAGACCGTTCTTTATCCCAGGTAATTCATTCACCTAATGGTGGGGTAGGTGGCTGGTTCGAGTCCAGATTGGGAAGCCAGGGTGAGACCTCTGCAAAATGCAGAGGTTTTTTGCGTATAAAAAGCTTTAAAACTTTATCAAAATCTAAGATATGTTTAGTAATATCGTGAATGCTAATGAAAAATAGAGTCTGCAAATAAATTTGACCATTATTGACCATTGCGAGATAAAAACAATGGTTTTAATATAAAGTCAAGGTCAGACAACGTCAGATAATCTTCAGTCAAGCTAATAATGTTCGGCATAGTATTGGTATGTGTAATCTCATCTCGATCAATCTGGATAGGTTTATTACAGCGCAATAGGTGAAATAATAGTTTAAGGTTAGGCAAGGTCAAGAAAAGGTTTACTACGTGAGGTGATAATAATTTAATGGCCAATATTTCAGAGCTAATTGAACGCTATATCAAAAATCTACTTCAAGAGAGTCAAGGTGATTCTGTAGAGCTACAGAGAAACGAATTGGCCGCTCAATTCAGATGCGTACCGTCTCAAATTAACTATGTATTATCCACCCGCTTTAACATTGAAAACGGTTTTGTTGTGGAAAGTCGCCGTGGTGGTGGCGGCTATATTCGAATTGTTAAAATTCCCCTGGAGCAACAGGGTGACCCAGCGGTACAAATATATCGTTTAGTGGGTGAGGAAATAAACCAATCCCAGGCGGAAAATATTATTAAGCGTTTGGCTGAAGAAGAACTTATTACGCTCAG
This sequence comes from uncultured Desulfotomaculum sp., assembly GCA_946411205.1. Classification (GTDB taxonomy): domain Bacteria; phylum Bacillota; class Desulfotomaculia; order Desulfotomaculales; family Desulfotomaculaceae; genus Desulfotomaculum. Next base: position 20,667 of record CAMKDG010000056.1, on the reverse strand, counting down.
GGAAGCCCAAATATTTAGAGCGGTGATAGATCGTAATTCACTTCGCTTGGATTTACCCTGGCGTGACAGTTTGCGGGCTAATTTATTACGGGTGATGCTTGCTGCAGTATTCAGGCAGAGTTGAGGAAGGAGGAAATATAGATGCTTTGCGATCGTTGTCAGAAACGACCGGCTCAGGTTCATTTTACCCAAGTTATCAATAATAGTAAGAAACAAATGAGTCTTTGTTCTACCTGTGCTGCAGAAATGCAGGCAGAAAGTTTAGGAGGAGTACCCCAACTAAATTTACATGATTTCTTGGCGGGTTTAATTAATCATCATTTTACGGGTAATCAAATCCAAACCAACTCCATACCCCAGATAAGCTGCGAAAAATGCGGTGCTACGGAAGCTCAGGTAGCCAAAAGCGGGCTCTTTGGCTGCAGTGAATGCTATAGCCAGTTTGGGCAGGGAGTACAGCCTTTATTAAAACGGATACATGGCAGTAGCCAGCATACTGGGAAGGTTCCTCAGAGAACTGGCGGCAAAGCCATTATAGCCAAGGAGATTCGTATTTTAAAAGGTCAGTTGCAGGAAGCGATTAGACAGGAAGAGTTTGAAAAGGCTGCCGGGGTGCGTGATCGAATTAAAGAACTGGAGCAGCAGCTTCAATAGAGGAGGGATCAAAATGTCCTTACGGGAGACAGTAAGTAATCCCTATAGCAAATGGCTGGATGCATCTGGCCCGGAAAGTGATGTTATCATCAGTAGTCGGGTGCGTATAGCCAGAAATCTGATAGGGTATCCCTTTCCACACTTACTGGGCTATGACAATGCCGATAAAATTTTATATGCGGTCCAATCGGCCATAGAAAGTACGGCTATTAAGGAAACTGTAGGTGAGTTAGAGTTGTCTCGCATGACAGAATTATCACCTACAGAAAGGCAAATACTAGTCGAGAAACATTTAATTAGTCCCGATATGTTGGAACATCCTGAGAAAAGGGGTGTAGTGCTCAGTGCGGATGAGGTCATAGACATTATGATTAATGAAGAGGATCACCTGCGTATCCAATGTTTGTTACCGGGATTACAATTAAAAGAATGTTGGAGTCTGGCCAATAAAGTGGATGATAGTATGGAGCAGATATTAGATTTTGCCTTTGCAGAAGACATGGGTTATCTTACCTCCTGCCCAACTAACGTGGGGACCGGTCTACGGGCCTCGGTAATGCTTCACTTGCCGGCACTGGTAATGACACAGCAAATCAATTCCATCTTGACGACCCTATCAAAATTGGGCCTAACGGTACGGGGGCTCTATGGTGAGGGGACACAAGCTACCGGTAATTTATTTCAAGTATCAAATCAAGTTACCCTGGGTCTTACCGAGGATGAAATTATTGATAATTTAATTATGGTAGCTAGGCAATTGGTAACTCAGGAGAGAACGGCTCGGCTGGCCTTGTACAAGGAGCAACAGTATCCGATTGAGGATAGGGTTTGGCGGGCCTATGGTCTATTAAAATATGCTAGGAGTATTACCTCTACGGATACCATGAACTTGTTATCTGATATGAGGCTGGGTGTGGATTTAAACATTATACCCAATATTCCTCGGGGCTTGATTATGGAGTTAATCGTGATGACTCGCCCAGCTTTTTTAAATAAATTGAAGGGTGAGGATCTTAATCCTGCACAAAGGGATATCTTTCGTGCCACTTTAATAAGGGAAAAAATAAATTCTTATCCTAATGGTTAGGAGGTTGTACTATGTTTCAAAGATTTACTGAAAGAGCGCAAAAAGTTTTGGTGTTGGCCCAAGAGGAAGCACGCAGATTAAAATACCCCTACATCGGTACCGAACATATTTTGTTAGGACTTATCAAAGAAGGTGAAGGGATTGCTGCCAAGGCATTGGAGCAAATGAATATCAGTGCGGAAAAGGTTAAAACTGTCGTAGAGCAAATGGTAGAGCCCGGTAAGGAGTCTGTACCTGCGGATATTCCCCCTACTCCACGGGCCAAAAAGGTTTTGGAATTATCGGTAGAAGAATCTCGCCGTATGGGCCATAATTATGTCGGTACCGAACACCTACTGCTAGGCCTAGTCCGTGAGGGAGAAGGGGTGGCAGCCCAGGTACTGGTCTCTTTAGGTGCAGATCTAGAGAGGGTTCGCCAGCAGGTACTTACTATGCTAGGCGGTGCTCCTGGAGGTGGACAGCCCGGTGGACATGGACATAGCTGCCCCGCCGGTGGTTGTAAAACTGCCAGTTTGGATCAATTTAGCAAAGATTTAACTCACTTTGCCAAAGAAGATAAATTGGACCCAGTGGTTGGTCGAGCTAAGGAGATTGAACGTGTCATTCAGGTGCTTTCCCGTCGGACGAAAAACAATCCGGTGCTAATCGGGGAGCCTGGGGTAGGTAAAACAGCCATTGCTGAAGGACTGGCTCAGCGCATTATCAGCGGCAATGTGCCAGAGATTCTTTTGCAGCGTAGGGTGGTAACTCTTGATTTGGCTGGTATGGTAGCCGGTACCAAGTACCGGGGGGAATTTGAAGATCGACTTAAAAAGGTGATGGAGGAAATTAAGCAAGCCGGTAATATTATCGTGTTTATTGACGAACTCCATACCCTAATCGGGGCGGGAGCTGCTGAGGGAGCGATTGATGCCGCCAATATTTTAAAGCCTGCTCTGGCGCGGGGAGAAATTCAAACCATTGGAGCTACCACATTAGATGAATATCGTAAGTATATCGAAAAGGATCCCGCTTTAGAAAGACGTTTCCAACCCATCCAGGTGGATGAACCTACCGTAGAAGAAACCATCGAAATTTTAAAGGGTGTCCGCGATAAGTATGAAGCACACCATAGGGTCAACATTACTGATGTGGCCTTGGAGGCTGCAGCCAAATTATCGGATCGCTACATTACGGATCGATTCTTGCCGGATAAGGCTATTGATTTAATTGATGAAGCGGCTTCCCGTGTACGGATCAAAGCGTTCACCGCTCCACCGGATTTGAAGGATAGGGAAAAGATGCTGGAAGAAATCCGTAAAGAGAAGGAAGCGGCCATTAACAATCAAGAGTATGAAAAGGCTGCAGAATTACGAGATAAGGAACAGGCTATTTTATCTGAGTTAAGTCAGGTTCGTGATAATTGGAATCAAACCAAGGGTGGCGACAATTTGGTTGTTACCGAAGAGGATATTGCCCATATTGTAGCCAGTTGGACGGGTGTGCCTGTGAAGAAAATGGCTCAGGAAGAGTCGGAACGACTTTTACAGCTGGAAGATATCCTGCATAAGCGGGTGGTTGGCCAAAATGATGCCGTGCAGGCGGTATCCCGGGCAGTCCGTCGTGCACGGGCTGGTCTAAAGGACCCCAAACGTCCGGTAGGCTCCTTTATCTTCCTGGGTCCCACCGGGGTTGGTAAGACTGAACTGGCTAAAGCCTTGGCCGAAGCACTGTTTGATGATGAAGACGCGATGGTACGCATTGATATGTCCGAATATATGGAGAAGCATGCTGTTTCCCGCTTGGTAGGTGCCCCTCCCGGTTATGTGGGATATGATGAAGGCGGTCAGCTAACCGAGGCTGTACGACGTAAGCCTTACTCGGTGCTACTGCTGGACGAAATCGAAAAGGCACATCCAGATGTTTTTAACATCCTGCTGCAAGTGCTGGAGGATGGACGACTGACAGACACTAAGGGTCGGGTGGTGGATTTCCGAAACACCGTGATTATCATGACTTCTAACGTCGGCTTATCAAATCTAAAGGCCGTTGGCCGGGTAGGTTTTGCTGCCAACGCTGGCGAAGCTGCCGAAGAGTACCAAAAACTGAAGGAGCGTTCGGAAGAAGCTTTAAGACGGACTTTCCGTCCAGAATTTATCAATCGTATTGACGAAACCATTGTTTTCCATTCCTTAACCCGTGAGCATATTAAACAAATCGTTGATTTAATGTTACGGGAGGTTGCTAAGCGTATGGAAGAGCATGAGGTACATCTTAGTTTCTCGGATGCTGCCAAAGAGAAGCTGGCTGAAGTGGGCTTCAGTGAGGAATTTGGGGCACGCCCGTTGCGCCGGGAAATCCAACGCAGGGTAGAGGATCGTCTCTCTGAAGAGCTGCTTAAAGGAACCTTTAAGCAGGGAGAGCAAGTTTTAATGGATGTTCAAGAAGGCGATATTGTAGTAAAGGCACTGGCAATGGCATAAATTTTAAAGTAAAGGCAACTCGTTAGGGTTGCCTTTACTATACTGGTTAGAGGGTCTTTAAACAAATAAGACTTAAGTCCCAGGGCTTATGGACTATGGTCTAAAACCAGTTAGCGTTATAACCTAAATTGGTAGAATATTTTGTGCGGGTAGTTTTTGAAAGGCATTATTATACCGTTGGAATAATTTTCAAAAAATAGGAAGGAATTTAATAAAGAACAGCGAATGTCAAAACTTGGAGAAAAATAAACAAATACTAGCCAATTTGTGTTATAGAAATAAATGGGGGTACCCTAATTTGCGTACTAAAACCACCTATGCCTGTCAGGCCTGCGGTCACCAATCTGCCAGGTGGCTGGGACGTTGCCCAGGTTGTGGGGAATGGAATACTTTGTTGGAAGAAAGAGCCGAGAAGCCGGCTAAGTCTGTACGTGGCATTAGCGGTAGTGGCCCTGTGCCAGTGACAGATATTATCACCACTCAGGAAGAACGATATGCCACCGGGCTAACAGAGTTGGATCGAGTGCTGGGAGGGGGCTTAGTGCCTGGCTCTTTGGTGCTGGTAGGGGGAGACCCCGGCATTGGCAAATCCACGCTGTTACTGCAAGCAGCAGCAGCCTTAGCGGCAAGGGTCGGTAAAGTTTTATATGTATCGGGAGAAGAATCAGCCCAGCAAATCAAGCTGCGAGCGGAACGCATCGGGGCTTTGCAGAGCGAACTGTTATTAATGGCTGAAACAGATATGTCTCTGGTGGAAAAAGTTATCAAAGAAACCAAACCTCGGGCGGTTATTTTAGACTCCATCCAAACGGTATATTATCCAGAGGTATCTTCTGCTCCGGGCAGTGTCTCACAAGTGCGAGAATGTACGGGTATCTTAATGCGAATTGCCAAGGGAACCGGTATCTCAGTGTTTGTGGTGGGCCATGTAACCAAAGAGGGTACGCTGGCCGGTCCCAGGGTTTTAGAACATATGGTAGATACGGTGCTCTATTTTGAAGGTGAGCGGCATCAAGCCTACCGCATCCTGCGTACCGTAAAAAATCGCTTTGGTTCCACCAATGAGTTAGGAATTTTTGAAATGCGAGGGCAAGGGTTAACCGAGATTATAAATCCTTCGGAGTTGTTTATGAATCAGAGGCCTGAAGCTGTGGCTGGGTCAGCAATTATCCCTAGTTTAGAGGGTAGCCGTCCTTTGCTAGTAGAGATCCAGGCGTTGGTTTGCCCCACCGGTTTTGGTACACCCCGGCGGATGACCTCCGGGATCGACTATAACCGAGTGGCCTTAATTATGGCCGTGCTGGAGCGACGGGTGGGGCTTAGACTTTCTACGCATGATGCCTATGTTAGTGCCGTAGGCGGCGTTAAACTGGATGAACCAGCGGCAGATCTGGCAGTGGCTTTGGCCATTGCCTCCAGTTTTAAAGAGAAGCCCTTGCAAAATAATCTGGTATTGGTGGGTGAAGTAGGTTTGACCGGGGAAATTAGACCGGTGGCAGGTATGGATAAACGCTTGCATGAAGCAGCAAAATTAGGTTTTAAGCACTGTATTGGTCCAGCTAGAGAGCAACAAATGCAAAAAATGGGTATAATAGAGTACATCGGTGTGCAATCCATTCAAGAGGCAGTAGAAGCCGCCATTGGGCGGTAAGGGGTGTAAAGATTGGTTAAAGATGAAAAAATTGAGGATAAGTTACTAAGGCTTTTACGGTTAGTGGCCCCGGGTACATCCCTTAGAGAAGGGTTGGAGAATATTTTACGGGCTAAAACCGGGGCGTTAATTGTGGTAGGAGACAGCCCAGAGGTGATGGAATTAGCCGAGGGGGGGTTTGCTATTAACGCAGATTTCACCCCGGCAGGATTATATGAATTAGCGAAGATGGATGGAGCAATTATTCTTAGTGATGATGTTAAAAAGATTATTGCTGCTAACACCCAGCTTATACCCGACCTCATTATTCCCTCCAGTGAAACAGGTATTCGCCATCGCACTGCCGAAAGGGTAGCCAAACAATGTGATATGCCGGTTATCTCGATATCTCAGCGGAGAGGCGTTATTACTATTTATAAAGGACCCATTAAATATTTTCTACGGGACATTGGGGTGATTTTAGCTAAGGCCAATCAAGCGGTGCAAACCCTGGAAAAGTATCGCTCTGTTTCCGATAAAGTAATAAATGAATTATCAATGATGGAATTGCAGGAAGTGGTAACCTTATATGACGTTACCCGGGCCATCCAAAGAATTGAGATGGTGCTACGAGTGAAAAAAGAAATTGATCGTTACATTAGTGAGTTGGGGACGGAAGGTCGCCTGATTGCCATGCAGATGGACGAATTGGTAGCCAATGTAGAAGAAGAAGGCCTATTGGTGATTCAAGATTATGCGACAACTTTGGGCGAAAAAACCCCGGAGAGCATCCTCAAAGTGATTAGTAGTTGGCCTGCCGAAGACCTGCTCGATCTAGTACTAATCGCCAGAGCTTTAGGCTATCCAGGTAGTGCCAGCGTATTGGACCAGAGTGTATCCCCACGTGGTTACAGGGCACTGCGCAAAATACCGCGCCTACCTTTGCCTGTTATTGAAAATTTGGTAGCCACCTTTAAATACTTAAGAACCATTCTGCTAGCCTCCATTCAGGAATTAGATGAAGTGGAAGGTATCGGTGAAGTGCGGGCAAGATCCATCAAAGATGGTCTCACCCGCTATGGCGAGATGTTACTGCAAAATCGCTATAAAATAAAATAATTGGCTGTTAGCTGCGGCTAGCAGCCTTTAGCCATTGGCTTTGTTTAGCTTGGTTTTAGGTTTTAGCAGTTACTAGCCTTTTAGGCCTATGGCTAAAAAAGGAGTGGCGCAAAAAAGTAGTTTTGCGCCACTCCCGAGGTTTTAGGTTAAATTGTATTCCTTTAAAATTTCCAATTGTTTGTGCTCTTTAATAAAAATGTCATAAAGATTAAGGTCAAGCAAATTACATAAAGCAGCCATGTAGAAAAGGGAACGTCCAATTTCACACTCAATGGTTTCTCGACAGTTTGGACAAAGATTTCCAGAAAGATGGGAATCCATGAACGCTTTTAAATCAAAAAAACTTGCATCCTCGGGTAAGGTTTTTTTATTAGCAACAATTTTTTGGCAACCGCAGGACGTAACAGACTGCACTACGGAACGTTGAACCCGTACACCGGATTCCTGCATCTTGGATAGTATTTCTAAAATGCTCCTATGACAAAGCAGCATCTCGGAAACAGTATTCTGAAACTGATCGCAAAGCAAGTCTTTCATCTGCCCGACCACTCCTTTTACTCTCCGTTAAAGCAATTATAGCTAGCCGGAAGGGGCTTTGTCAAACGGACCATTATGTCATAAAATGCTTATTGACACCGATGTAACGCTATGCTAAAATATATGTTTTTTGACACAGGTAGTATTTTGTGCTATAATTGTGACAACATTATTGGGGGGGGTTGGCCTTGTTCAAAATTGGTGACAAAGTCGTATATCCAATGCACGGAGCCGGAGTCATCGAGGCCATTGAAGAAAAAGAGGTTTTAGGCGAAAAACGCCAGTACTATATTTTGCGACTTCCCATCGGTGATATGAAAGTTATGATTCCCATTAGTAATTGTAATGATATTGGTTTGCGGGGGATTATTGATCCCCAAGAGGTAGCTACGGTGATGGGTGTGCTGCAAGGTCAGACCTCCCTGATGTCCACCAATTGGAATCGCCGTTATCGTGCTAACCTGGAAAAGATTAAGAGTGGGGACATTTACGAAGTAGCCGAAGTAGTTCGTAACCTTTTAACCAGGGACAAGGAGAAGGGTTTATCCTCCGGTGAACGTAAAATGTTAGAAAATGCACGACAAATCCTGATCAGTGAACTGGTTTTAGCAGCTGAATTAGAGGAAGATAACGCACGCTCTCTCATTGATGGGGTTTTTGCCTAAACATCGAATAAAGGTACTGTTTTTCCTATATGGGTGTCATTATTCGCCCTTTTTTGTTGTTGAATGAACGTAACCAGTACCTTTATAATTAAAGTTAGTACCATTTTTTTGGCCTATCAGAAAATATATCTACTTAAGACAAATGAGCTAATTTGAAATGGTTACCACGAAGGGGGGTGCGATGAAAATTATTCGAAAAACTATCTATGGGCTAATTATTTTACTTTTTGCTAGTTTAGGGTTTTGGGTGGGTTTATACATCGTATCGAATGATTTAGTTATGGTACCGGACACACTTCCACAATTGGAGTTGGGTGTAATCGCTTTGGGGGCGTTGTTAGGTTTGCTGGTGGGAGTTGTTAGTGCACCCTGGATTATTCGGGGAGGCCTTAAGCTTACGGTGGTAGTTGATCAACACTTAGTGAAAACCCCGACCCAAGACTTGATTATGGGTTCTCTAGGACTTATTTTTGGACTTATTATTGCTAATTTATTGGGTGCCATTCTATCAACCATGGGTGCCATTGGGAAAGCGATTTGGCTTTTAGGCACACTATTACTGGGATATTTAGGGCTATCGGTGGCGGTGAAGAAAAGAGAGGATATTGTCTCACTATTTTCCAGCCTACCCCGTTTTGGTAAGGAAAAATTAACAAAGGCGGAAACCAAGGCTCAACAAACAAAGGTTTTAGATACCAGTGTAATCATTGATGGCCGAATTTCTGAGTTGTGCCAAAGTGGTTTTATCGAGGGTGTGCTATTAGTACCTGTGTTTGTGGTGGATGAATTACGGCATATTGCGGACTCAGCGGATCTTTTAAAAAGAAACAGAGGCCGCCGGGGGCTGGATATCTTAAATGCCATGAAAAAATCAGCCGATATCAAAGTGCAGATTTATGAGAACACCAAGGGGTTGGATGATATTGCCGAAGTAGATGCCAAATTGGTTAAGTTGGGCCAGAAATTAGGGGCCAAGATCATTACCAATGACTACAACTTAAACAAAGTGGCCGAATTACAAGGGGTTAAAGTCTTAAATATTAACGAATTGGCCAATGCCATTAAACCGGTAGTACTTCCCGGTGAAGAAATGACCGTGATGGTGGTCAAAGATGGCAAGGAAATGGGCCAGGGTGTGGCTTATCTAGATGATGGTACCATGATTGTGGTTGATGGCGGAAAACGCTATATGGGACAGACCATTAGTGTCTTGGTAACCAGTGTGTTACAAACGGCAGCGGGCCGGATGATTTTTGCCAAGCCTAAGGGTACAGATAAACGTGCAGAAGCGGCCGGGCAAGTTGTGGGTGGAGTGAACGCCATTGGGTAAGGTAATTGCGATTGTTCCTGCAGCAGGTAGTGGCAGCAGGATGGGTACAGCAGTCAAAAAGCAATATCTGCAGTTGGCAGATAAACCGGTGATCATGCATACTCTGGCCGTCCTAGAGCAATGTCCGGAAATTGATGGCATTGTAATGGTGGTGGCGCCTGGTGAAGTAGCTTTTTGCCAGGAAATGATTGATCAAGGAAATACCTTGAGTAAAATTATGGCGGTGGTGCCGGGTGGCAGCCACCGCCAAACTTCTGTGTATAACGGTCTGTGCGCGCTGCCACAAGACACCGAACTGGTGCTCATTCACGATGGGGCCAGACCTTTGATACGACCTGGGGAAATTGCTGAAGTTATCAGAGTAGCCCGGGAAATCGGAGCCGCGGCCTTGGCTGTACCCTTAAAAGACACCATTAAGGTGGTGGATGAACGGGGGATTGTCATGGCTACACCCCGACGGGAAACCCTTTGGGCGGTACAGACTCCTCAGGTTTTTCGGTTCTCGCTTATTCTGCAGGCACACCGCCGGGCCTTAGATACGGGTATGCTAGCCACTGATGATTGCGCCTTGATCGAGGCACTAGGGTCTCCGGTACAATTGGTAGCGGGAAGTTATGAAAACTTAAAAATAACAACCCCGGAAGACCTGGTTCTAGCCGAGGCATTCATCAAAAGGAGGAAGAATTAATGCGTATTGGCATCGGTTATGACGTACATAAACTGGTGAATGACCGCCCATTAATTCTGGGAGGGGTAATTATTCCATACCCTGTAGGACTCTTGGGACATTCGGATGCGGATGTGTTGACCCATGCTATTATGGATGCACTGCTCGGTGCCGCTGCGCTGGGGGATATAGGCAAGCACTTTCCAGACAGTGATGCTCGTTATCGAGGGATTTCCAGTCTTGAACTCTTAAAAGAAGTTATGTCTAAATTGACTGAGCTACATTATTCAATTAATAATCTTGACGCGGTGGTGGTGGCCCAGGCGCCCAAATTGGCACCCTATCTACCCGACATGCGGGATAATTTAGCGAAGATTATGGGGCTTCCCCTGGAGGATATTAATCTGAAGGCCACCACCACCGAGCATCTAGGCTTTGCCGGCAGGGGAGAAGGCATTGGTGCTTACGCAGTGTGTACTTTGCTTAAAAGCAATGCTGCAGTATAAGTTACTTATAGAAAAAAGGATTTTTGGACAAGATGTGGAAAAATGACATTTTATGACCAAATAATATTTTTACTATAGAAGAGGGAGTCGGGGGAAAATGAACTCTAAGCTTTCTAGTTTTATTCATGATATGATTGATGACGATTTGAACCAAGGGAAGAACAATCGCCGGGTACATACGCGTTTCCCACCCGAACCAAATGGCTACTTGCATATTGGACATGCTAAGTCTATTTGCTTAAACTTTGGCCTTGCCCAGGAATACCAGGGTCTTTGTAACCTGAGGTTTGATGATACGAACCCCAGCAAAGAGGATATTGAGTATGTGGATTCCATTCAGGCAGATGTAAAGTGGCTGGGTTACAGCTGGGATGATCGGTTGTTCTACGCCTCAAATTATTTTGATAAACTGTATGAGTTTGCTGTGAATTTAATTAAAGCCGGCAAAGCCTATGTGGACGATCTAAGTGCGGAAGAGATTCGGGAATACCGTGGGACCTTAACCAAACCTGGCAAAGCAAGCCCCTTCCGCAATCGCTCTATTGAAGAAAACCTTGCTCTTTTTCAACGCATGAAAGCGGGTGAGTTTCCAGACGGTTCCCGAGTACTGCGGGCGATCATTGATATGACCTCACCGAACATCAACATGCGAGATCCGGTGCTTTATCGTATCCAACGGGCAAAGCATCACCGAACTGGGGATAACTGGTGCATCTACCCAATGTATGACTATGCCCACCCGCTATCCGATGCCATAGAGGGTATTACCCATTCTATTTGTACCTGCGAATTTGAGGACCACCGCCCGTTGTATGACTGGGTTATTAAAAATGTTGGTGTGGAGTTTACCTCTCAACCACGGCAAATAGAGTTTGCCCGGTTAAATTTAAGTCATACGGTGATGAGTAAGCGAAAGTTAAAGAAATTGGTGGAGGAAGGTCACGTTAGGGGTTGGGATGATCCCCGCATGCCGACGATTTCCGGGCTGAAACGTCGAGGTTATACCCCGGAGGCCATTCGTGATTTTTGTGAGCGGATTGGTGTGGCCAAGGCCGTTAGCACGGTGGATATTGCTTTGCTAGCGCATTGCATCAGGGAAGACTTAAATTTCAGGGCGCCCAGAGTAATGGCAGTACTTCGCCCGCTAAAGCTGGTGATTGACAACTATCCCGAAGATCGGGTGGAATGGTTGGATGCCGAATATAACCAAGAAAACCCGGAACTGGGTTCCCGTAAAATCCCCTTTTCTCGGGTGGTCTATATTGAACAAGAAGATTTCATGGAAGATCCACCAAAAAAATTCTTCCGCCTGACACCGGGCCAGGAGGTTCGTCTAAAATATGCTTACATTATCAAATGTGAGCAGGTGGTTAAGGATGAACAAACCGGAGAAATCCTCGAAGTACACTGTACCTATGATCCGGAGACCAAGAGTGGTATGTCCACGGAAACTCGCAAGGTAAAGGGGACTCTGCACTGGGTTGCTGAATCCCATGCCTTACCGGCGGAGGTACGGCTCTACGAACATTTGTTTACAAAGGAAAATCCGGAAGAAGATAAAGAAGGGGACTTCACCCAGAATATTAACCCTAATTCCTTAGAAGTCCTGACTTCCAGTTTTGTGGAACCCAATCTAACCACAGCAGTGGCCGGTGATCGTTTCCAATTTATGAGACAGGGTTATTTTTCACTGGACCCGGATACCTCGACAGACCGACTCGTGTTTAACCGCATTGTGTCCCTCAAGGATTCCTGGGCTAAAATGCAGAAGAAGTAAACGAAAAAGCCCCTCTGTTTGCAAAAATAGAGGGGCTTACATATGGGTACTCACAGTTCTACAGTGCAAAGGCATCACAACAACCGGAGGTATAATCCCAGCGCACCTCGCAATTGTCGGGTCCCCAATAAAGATGAAGGCAGGTGTCGAAAACAGGGTGGAAGGTATTGAAATCTAATTTTGACTGATGGATTTTCTCCCCGACCTTATGGGTGAAAATTATCTCAAATTCGTGATTGCGTACCAGAGAAAAATGGGATCTTCCCACCTGTTTGTCACAGAAAACAACTAGTTCTACATTTTTATCACAAAGCTTTTTATAATCAGGTTTGAAGCTGAGAGTACCTTTTATTTCGTTGTACTCATCAATTAAATCAGCAATTTTAGGAGTAGCCATACAGGGTTAATACCTCCTGCTATTTCATTATTCCAACATTTAAAATTCTCCAAAACTATAAATTCTCCTGCTACAATTGAAATAAAATTCACAATGTATACTTAATACTATGCAATAAGGCGGCAAAAGTGACATTTTTCAACAAACTTTACTATCGTTGTAAGGAGTTGTGTCACTTTATACAAAAATGATATAATATCCATCTGAGAGAAGAACTAAAAAATGATAGAGGAGGAAATCTTTTGTCTGTCAGGGTTAGATTTGCCCCCAGTCCGACGGGGCCTTTACATATTGGGGGAGCTAGATCGGCGCTTTTTAACTGGCTATATGCCCGTCACCACGGAGGCCAGTTTATTGTAAGGGTTGAAGATACTGACCTGGAGAGATCCTCCAGAGAATCTGAAGAAAATATACTGAATGCCCTGCGTTGGTTGGGGATTGATTGGGATGAAGGAATTACGGTGGGTGGACCCAATGAACCCTATCGACAAACGGAGCGGCTGGAATTGTATCGGGGCCTTGCTAAAGAGCTGCAGGAGCGGGGCTTTGCCTATCAGTGTTATTGCAGTGAAGAAGAACTGGCAGCCGAACGGGAAGCCTTGATGGCCAAAGGAGAACTGCCGCGTTACTTGGGCCGTTGCCGCCATCTCAGTGCTGAAGAGAAAGCAAAATTCGAGGCTGCAGGTAAGAAACCGGTAGTCCGTTTTAAAGTTCCCGAAAATCAAATGATCTCCATTCATGACCATGTACGGGGCCAGGTTGAGTTTGAAAGCAATGGGATTGGCGACTTTGTCATTATGAAATCGGATAACATTCCCACCTATAACTTTGCCGTGGTGGTGGATGACCACGACATGAAGATTAGCCATGTGGTGCGGGCGGAGGAACATCTATCCAACACCCCTCGACAAATTCTTATTTATGATGCCTTGGGCTGGCAGAAGCCGGAGTTTGCTCATATCTCTTTAATTTTAGGGAAAGACCGCAGTAAGATGAGTAAACGCCACGGAGCCACTTCCATTGAACAATATGAAAAGCTGGGGTATCTGCCAGAAGCATTGGTCAATTTCCTGGCACTGTTGGGGTGGTCACCCAGTGGTGAAGAAGAAATTCTTTCTTTGGAAGAAATTATGAAACAGTTTTCCTTGGACCGGGTAGCTAAAAATCCGGCAGTATTTGATATTGATAAACTAAACTGGCTCAACGGACAATATATTCGCAATTATTCGGTAGCCAAATTAACCCGTTTAGCCATACCATATTTAGAGGAAGCAGGCTATCTAGAAGGAGATGTGACCGGCGAAAAACTAATTTGGTTGGAACAAGTGGTGTCCATTGCCAGGAACTATATCTCCTACATGCAGGAAATTCCCCAGCACGTGGATATTTTTTTCCAAGACCAAGTAAATGTGGAGGAAGAGGATGCCAAAGAGGTGCTCACCTGGGAACAAATGCCGGTGGTTATGCAAGCGGCTGCTACGCTATTTACCGAGGTAGAGGAATTAACCGAAGAATCGGTTAAAGCGACTATAAAGGCCATTGGGAAACAAACCGGGCTCAAGGGTAAATTTATTTTCCAACCCTTACGAGTAGGCATTACCGGTCGAACCCATGGACCCGAGCTGCATCAGATTATACCGGTTATTGGCAGGGAACGGACGGTTGCTAGGCTACGTGCTGCGATGAAATAGCCTTAAGCCATTGGCCCTTGGCCTAAAAAGCTAAAGGCCAAAGGCTAACGACCAATGGCCAGAGCTAGAATTCGTTCATTTAGAACGGAAATAATTTGCGTAAGACGAACTTTAGGAAGCTAGGAACAGAGGTGATCCCCGTGTTTAGCCGGATTAAGAAAGAGATAAATGCTATATTTGAACGGGACCCAGCGGCCAAGAGTGTGCTTGAGGTCTTACTTTGTTATCCCGGCCTACACGCCATCCTCCTGCATCGGGTAGCTCACGCCATCCATCGAAAGGGATTTTTTGTATTCGCTCGGTTTCTCTCCCAAGTATCCAGGTTTCTTACCGGTATTGAAATTCATCCCGGTGCTCGAATTGGTGAAGGACTTTTTATTGACCATGGTTCCGGAGTGGTTATCGGTGAAACAGCTGAGCTTGGGGACAACGTAACCATTTATCAAGGGGTTACGTTAGGCGGAACAGGCAAAGAAAAGGGTAAGCGGCATCCCACCATTGGCAATAACGTGGTTATTAGTTCGGGAGCTAAGGTATTGGGCTCTTTTTCGGTGGGAGACAATGTAAAGATCGGTGCCGGTTCGGTGGTGTTGAAGGCGGTGCCTCCAAATTGCACAGTAGTTGGGGTACCTGGACGTATTGTCATACGGGACGGGCAAAAGGTTGAGTCGTCCTACACTCCAGATTTACGGCACGATCAGATGCCCGACCCCATTGCAGATATGCTAAGCCAGATGCAGAACGATATCGAGCGTTTAGAGCGGAAGCTAAAAGAAGTGAAACATGAATGTTGTCATTTGAAAGATAAGGCGGAGGGGGGCCAAGAGTTAAATGCAAATTTATAACACCCTAACCAGAACCAAAGAAGAATTTATACCCAGAGAGTCTGGTCGAGTTAATATGTATGTGTGTGGGCCTACTACCTATAACTTTATTCACTTGGGTAATGCCAGACCCTTGGTTTTTTTTGATACCGTAAGGCGTTATTTGATTTACAAAGGTTATCAGGTAAATTATGTCCAAAATTTTACTGATGTTGACGACAAAATTATTAAGCGTGCCCAGGAAGAAAAAATGGACCCATTGGAACTGGCACAAAAATATATTCGTGAGTTCTTTGTCGATGCGGATGCTCTTAATGTCATGCGTGCAGATACCCATCCTCAGGTATCGGAACACATACAAGAAATTGTTGCGTTGATTAAAAAGTTAGAAGCCAATGGAAATGCCTATGCCGTTGATGGGGATGTTTATTTTGAGGTTCGGAGTTTTCCGGGGTATGGTAAATTATCCGGTCGTAGCTTGGAAGATATGCAAGCCGGCGCCAGGGTAGAAGTGGACCCTCGCAAAAAAGATCCGATGGATTTTGCCCTTTGGAAAGCCGCTAAACCGGGTGAGCCCAGTTGGCCCAGTCCTTGGGGAAAGGGGCGTCCGGGATGGCACATTGAGTGTTCGGCGATGGCAGAAAAATACTTAGGTGCTGGTTTTGATATCCATGGAGGTGGTTTTGATCTAATCTTTCCCCACCATGAAAACGAAATAGCCCAGTCCGAGGCCGCTTGCCAGCAGCCCTTTGCTCGCTATTGGATGCATAATGGTTTTATTACAGTCAATCAGGAAAAAATGTCAAAATCCCTGGGCAACTTCTTTTTAGTAAGAGAAATTTTAGCTAAATTCCCACCGGATGTTGTCAGGTGGTATTTACTGTCGACTCACTACCGTAGCCCCTTGGACTTTGATGATGAAAAGCTAGTTATGGCCGGCAAAGGTTTAGACCGGATTAAGACGGCTATCCGCTTGTTATACGAGGCTTTGGCCCGTCCCGTCCAACCAGGAACGGATGCAGCACAGCCAGATACAGTATTGGCCGATAGATTAGCTTTACTTCGCTTAGAATTTGAGAAGGCTATGGATGACGATTGCAACACAGCCTTAGCGGTATCGATATATTTTGAGTTAGCCAAAGAGGTTAATATTTTTGTAGGGAAACTCGGCCCGGAACTTTCTCAGGGCAACAAAGAGGCTTTAGAGCAAGCCCACCTTTTGATGAAAGATTTTAATCGGGTTTTGGGTATTCTAAAAGAAGACCAAAGGACAGGGCAACTGATTTTGGGAGAAACCGGTCAGGATGACCAATTGGCCGAAGGGCTAGTGCAATTAATCATCAAAATTCGCCAGGAAGCTCGCGCCAAGAAAGATTGGTCTACTGCCGATACCATTAGAGATGGCCTAAAAGAATTAGGGATTATTTTAGAAGATACCCCCCAGGGTGTCCGCTGGAAAAAGCAGGGATAATATGAATAATCAAAGGCCAGAAGAGCTGCCTAGCCTGGTGTTGGCGTATATAGGTGATGCCGTTTATGAACTGGCCATTCGTGAGTTTTTAATTGGACAAGGCCTGGGGAAAGTGAACCGCCTGCATAAAGAAGCTGTTCGTTATGTTAAGGCGGCTGCCCAAGCAAAGGCGTTGTTTGCCATGGAGGAAAAATTAACAGAAGAAGAATTGGCTGTGGTACGCAGGGGACGCAATGCGAAAATAGCTTCGCTCCCCAAAAATGCCGATTTCATGGATTATCGACATGCCACGGCTTTGGAAGCCCTGATTGGTTATTTGCATTTGCAAGGAAAACAGGAGCGAGTGCAGATAATTGTAGAGTTGGCCTTAGCGGCTATTGCGAAAGAGCAACAAGCCAACGAGCGTTAACTTTCTAGAAACATGCTACTCTAACACCATACTAGACTAACCTTTCAGTTTCTAAATATATAGGTCAAGTTGCTGGCCATAGCGGGAGAGAAGAGAGTGGGTAAAACAACTGTAAAAGTACGATTATTAGAGTATAGCCCGAACCCTGAAAAGATCGTAACGATGGCCGCTAGGCTATGTTACTCGGCGTCTGACATAGATGGCCTGGAGGCTACTGTGGCTGCATCTGATCAACAATCCTTTGTACAGAAGCTACTGGATTTGGGACATTACAGTACCATAGAGCATGTCTCCTTTACCTTTGGTATCGAAGGAGTATCTCGCAGTCTATTGGCTCAGATTACCCGGCATCGCATTGCCAGTTTTAGTGTTCAGTCCCAGCGATATGTTGGGGAAACCAGACAACAAAATCAAAATGGTACCTTTGGCTATGTAGTTCCGGATTCTATCATGGCGTTAGGTTCAGAAGCGATGACAGAATTTGCAGAACAAATGGCTCAAATACAAAAATGGTACGATGGTTGGGTAGAAAAATTGGGTGGCGGCAGAGGGGCTTATGAAGATGCCAGATTTGTGCTGCCCAATGCTGCAGAAACCAAAATTATGGTTACCATGAATGCACGGGAATTACGACATTTCTTTCAACTGCGTTGCTGCAGGAGAGCCCAATGGGAAATTCGCCGGGTGGCTGAACAAATGTTGGCACTGGTCAAGGAGGTTGCCCCAGTCTTATTTTCTGATGCTGGCCCTGGATGTTTGGTGGGACCATGCCCGGAAGGAAAATTGAGCTGTGGCAGCCGGGCAGAGGTTCGTAAACAATATGGGCTCAATTCCATAGGGGAAGTGAAGCAATGAAAATAATCGCTTTCACCATCCTTGGGCTGTGGGTAATCGCCTTGACCCTGGGTGTGTTTGGAGTGGTAAAACGCCGCAGGAATTTGATTCTACTGGGTGGTGTTGCCGCCCTGGGCGGGGTGGCAGCAACCTACTATCTTAAATGGCTGTTGCAAAATATGTAATATAAGTAAAGCAACATGGAGGGACGTTGTGAGTGAAATGATAGCCGGAAGAAATCCGGTTCGGGAAGCGTTACGTGCGGGTCGTCCTATTAATAAAATAGTGATGGCTAAGGGGGCCAACACCGGTCCTCTGGGAGAAATTATCAGATTGGCCCGGGAAGGCAATATTCCCGTGCAAACGGTGGAACGTTCTCATTTAGATAAGCTGGTGGCGGACACCTCGCACCAAGGTATTATTGCCTATGCGGCTGCCAAGGAATATGTAGAAGTGGAAGATATTCTTGAGATTGCCCGTTCTAAAGGGGAAGAACCCTTTATTGTCATGCTGGACGAAATAAACGACCCCCATAATTTGGGGGCTATACTTCGTACGGCAGATGCCGCCGGTGCCCACGGGGTCATTATTCCGCAACGTAGGTCGGTAGCTTTAACAGCCACCGTCGCCAAAGCCTCTGCCGGTGCGGTAGAATATGTTCCGGTGGCCAGGGTAACCAACCTGGATCGGACCCTGCGGATGTTAAAAGAAGAAGGCCTGTGGGTAGTGGGAGCTGATATGGAAGGACCGGAGATTTACTGGCAGGCCAATCTAACAGGGCCCTTGCTGTTGGTTATTGGTGGCGAAGGCAAGGGGATTGGCAGATTGATACGGGAAAGGTGTGACCTATTAGTGCGGTTACCTATGGCAGGACGAGTAGGGTCACTTAATGCTTCGGTGGCAGCTGCATTATTGGTGTATGAGGTGATACGCCAGAGAGGATAGGGTTTGTCCATGCAAGAGTTTTATGTGGTGGACGGATACAACATTATACATGCCTGGCCAGACTTTGCCGGTATGATCGACAACGGATTAGATCACTGCAGGGACAAGCTCATTGATATGTTAGCCAATTTTGCTGGATTCAGTGGTAGTTCTGTCAGGATCGTATTTGACGCACACCTGGTTAAAAGTGGTGTGGAGCGATGCGATGTTATCCATGGCATAGAGGTCTTTTATACCCAGGAAGGGGAAACTGCTGACTCGTTAATTGAAAGAATTGTGGGTGATCTGGGAAAACTCGGTACCGTGTATGTAGTTACCTCTGATTGGGATGAACAACGTATCATTTTTGGCAGAGGTGCCTACAGATTAACACCGAAGGAGTTCAGAAACCAGGTTTTTAAGGTAAACAAAGAAGGTCAAGAGGATTTTAATAAAGTCAACCCCACAGAGGGTTATCTGGAGGACAAACTACCCTCTGATATTAGGATGATTTTGGAAAAATGGCGGCGCAGCAAGAAGTAAAGCCTGCTATGGTTGGATTTATTTTGCCTTGACGAGTCTTTTTGGGATAAGCTATAATGGAACTTGTAATTATAACTCTTTAGGTTGCTTGGCAAACTAAGCTTTTGTCGGCGACTAGTGATTTTGGCGTACTCTAAAGTGGCCGGGTCACAAGTAACCAGCAAAGTTTTCTAATTAACTGCTTAATCAATGGGTGTATCAGACCCCGGATACCGGCACGGCAGTACTTTTGTTTTGGATTAGAGAGATAAGAAAGCGGGGGCGATCATTTTGAATTCACAGGCACAAAGAGAAGTTTCCGGCGAATATAATGTAATGGTGGATGAAGATGTTGTAGAGTTTGCGCGTGAAGGTGATGACGCGGCGCTGGAGTACTTAATTAATAAGTATAAAAACTTTGTGCGTGCGAAGGCTCGTTCGTACTTCCTTATTGGGGCAGACCGTGAAGATATTATCCAAGAAGGCATGATTGGTCTTTACAAGGCTATCCGGGATTTTAGAATGGACAAGTTATCCTCCTTTCGTGCATTTGCGGAACTATGTATCACACGGCAAATTATCACTGCCATTAAAACTGCAACTCGACAAAAACATATCCCATTAAATTCCTACGTATCTTTAAATAAACCTATTTATGATGAGGATTCAGACCGTACATTGCTGGACGTTATTTCTGGTTCTAAAATTACTGATCCCGAAGAACTCATCATCAGCAGGGAAGAGTTTGATGACATTGAAGAAAAAATGGGTGAAATCCTGAGCTCCCTCGAGTGGAAGGTTCTTATGTCCTATCTGGAGGGTAAGTCTTACCAAGAGATTGCCGAAGATCTCAACCGACACGTAAAATCTATTGACAACGCGCTGCAAAGAGTAAAACGCAAGCTAGAAAGATATTTAGAAAAGCGGGAAGCCTAAGTTTGCGCTAACTCTTGACTTGATATAGATTAATACTACACGATTATACATTTTACCTCTATTTTTGACTAAAAAAATTTAGTTAAAAAGATCTAACGTTGCTAAATAATACAGTAAACAAACTGTTGACA
The DNA here is from genome assembly GCA_946411205.1 of uncultured Desulfotomaculum sp. Lineage (GTDB taxonomy): Bacteria > Bacillota > Desulfotomaculia > Desulfotomaculales > Desulfotomaculaceae > Desulfotomaculum. Next base: position 94 of record CAMKDG010000056.1, on the reverse strand, counting down.
CTGCAACTTCAATCTGCTATTATAATCAATGTTCGGTGCCGACGTAGCTCAATTGGTAGAGCAGCTGACTTGTAATCAGCAGGTTGCGGGTTCG
>CAMKDG010000055.1 GCA_946411205.1 uncultured Desulfotomaculum sp. | reverse complement strand
CCCTTTGGCACCGTTTTACAGGGAAATTCTTTTGCCTGTTCTGTCCCCTCTGTCTGCAGCAGCTTAGCGCAGGCCCAACAACTGGGATTAAATTTAGCCCTGCCAACAGTCTTCTTCAGAACAGTGGCTATGAAATGGCCCGGCTGACCCGCTAACTCAATTAATTCCGAGCCTGTGAGAATATCAATATTGGGCTGGCGTACAACATCTATCAACAAAGGAGACGTGGTGCACAATGCACAGCTATTGTTAGGAAATAATTTATCCCTTTGTGGTAATATGCCACCAATGGTTTGTTTCTTTTCAATTAGATAAACAAGAAATCCCGAGGCCGCTAAGTCTAAAGCGGCTTGCATACCGAAAATGCCGCCTCCAACCACCAGTACTGAACCAAAAGGCATCTTTTCCGCTGTCAAGGGCTTTGCATAAAACCAACCTCCTTCTACTTTAGATTAGGGCTGCATCTAACATCGCCAGCATTTGTTCTGTTTCAAACCCCTTTTGCTGCGTAGCTCCGCTGGGACAGGCCGCAGCGCAGGCACCGCATCCCTGACAAAGCACTTCTCTAACCATGGCAATTCTTCTTTTTTCATCCAACACCCGGGCACCATAGGGACAAACAGTTACACAAATACCGCACCCCTTACAAAGTTCTGCATCCACTTCAGCGGTGATACCCAAGGATTCCAATTTTCCCTTGGAGAGCAACGTCACTGCACGGATAGCCGCTGCATTGGCCTGAGCAATTGATTCGTCCATCAGTTTAGGTCCGTGGGCTAAGCCGCATAGATATAAACCATCGGCAGCAAAATCAACCGGTCTTAGTTTCATATGGGCTTCTAGATAAAAACCGTCATCATTAAGGGGTACTTTAAAGAGTTGGCTTAATTGTTCGGAGTCTTTTCTTGGTTGGATTCCATTAGCTAAAGCAAGTATATCTGCTTCAATTTGTATCTTTTGCAGCAGCACATGATCGGTAACGGTTACCAAAACCTTATCTCCTTGGGCAGATACCTCTGGCTTACTATCGGTATTATAGCGGATAAAGAGTACTCCCTGCCTTCTGGCCTGGGTGTAGAATTCTTCTTTAAAACCATAGGTCCTGATATCCCGATAGAGAATAACCACATTGGCAGTTGGTTGAAGTTCTTTTATTTTTAGGGCATTTTTAATCGATTGGGTACAGCAAACTCGGCTGCAGTAAGGTCTCTCCGGCTCCCTGGAGCCTACGCAATTTATCATCACCACGGTCTTGGCTTCAAGTCCCGTGTCTGCTAATCTTTGCTCTAGCGTTGTTTGTGTCATGACAGCAGCATGGTGGCCATAAAGATATTCGTTGGGTTCCACGGGGTCTGCTCCAGTGGCAATGATCACTGTGCCATGTTTTACCTCTTGCTTGGAACCATCCCCCTGCAAAAGGGTAGTCTGGTAATTCCCCAGATAACCAGTAACGGCATCCACCTGGGCATTGAGGATAATGTCGATGAGATCATGCCGCTGCACATCCGACTTTAGTTTTTCTAAAAAACTTGGTATATTTTGCCCTGTTAAACCATAACGTAACTCCTGAGCTTTCCCCCCCAAACTATCGGTTCTTTCCACTAGGGTTACGGGATACCCTTGTTCTGCCAAGGCTAAGGCATTAGTCATTCCTGCTACTCCACCACCAACCACCAGGGTCCGTTGATCCACATCGATATAGGTGGGTTGCACCGGTTTCAGCAATCTTACTTTGGCCACGGCCATCCTTACTAAATCCTTGGCTTTTTCTGTAGCTTCCACCGGTAGATTCCTGTGAACCCAGGAGGATTGTTCTCGGATATTGGCATGTTCGTAGAGATAGGGGTTAAGCCCGACTTCTTTCATACAGCTTTGAAAGAGCGGTGCATGGGTTCTCGGGGTACAGGAGGCAACCACTACCCGATTGAGGTTATGTTCTACGATACGTTCCTTAATTTTCATGATATTGTCCGCCGAGCAGGTAAAGAGAAATTCCTCAGCATGAACAACTCCCGACAGGGTTTTGGTAAATTCAACCACCTGAGGCACTTTAACCACGGCACCAATATTGATGCCACAGTTGCAAACAAAGACACCGATCTTGGGGACCTGATTGGTAACATTCTTTTCCGGTGGATATTCTTGCTTGCTGGTCAAGGTGCCGCGGGCCGAGGCCACTAGACGGGAGGCAAGGGCCGCGGCGGCACTGGCATCCACCACTGTTTCGGGGATATCCTTAGGTTCAGCAAAGGCACCACTGACAAAAATACCCTCCCGGGAACTACAACCGGGGCTAAACTCCTCGCTACGACAGAAACCGTATTTATCCAGCTTGACGCCGGCGGCCGCCCCCAACTCCTTAGCACTTGCCGGAGGTGTTAAGCCAACGGAAAGCACCACCATATCAAAGGTTTCAGAATGAGTGCTGCCCTGTTCGTCGGCATAACGAATGACTAAGTCATTGCTGCCATCTGTGGCCAGATCAATTTGGTAAATGCGTGAGCGGACAAATCTAATTTGATGTTCATTTTTGGCCCGATTTTGGTAATGTTCAAAATCCTTACCAGGTGTGCGCATATCCATGTAAAATAAGGTTGTTTCCAGTGGCTCCTGACTATGTTCCTTGGCAATAATGGCCTGCTTTATGGCATACATGCAGCAAACAGAGGAACAAAAACCATGGCCTATTTTCTCATTACGGGAACCCACACATTGAATCCAGGCAATCCTAGTTGGTTCCTGATGGTCCGAAGGTCGCACCAGATGTCCGGTAAAGGGACCACTGGCCGAGAGAATTCTTTCGAATTGGATACTGGTTACTACATTGGGATATTTGCCATAGCCATACTGGGTTAAATCAGTAGGATCGTAGGGACTAAAGCCAGGATTTAAAATCAAGGCTCCCACTTCCAGTTCTAATTGCCGATCCTGCATCTCATGGTTAATCGCCTTTGGCAGGCAAGCACTCACACATTGTAAGCAGTCGGAACAGACGGCACAGTTGAGGCAGCGTTCTGCCTCGGCCCTGGCTTGATCTTCATCATATCCTAGCGCCACCTCGGCAAAATTTCCCGACCTTACTGCAGAGTCAGCATAGCTTTGCGCTAGTGCGACTGCCGTGGCCACTTCTCCTACCTTTTGATGAAGGGGAGCGATAGATTCTTCGGGTACTTTAAAAGTGCGGCCGGTCAGCAAATCCTCTCCCTGCACATAGCGATGAATACTTTCAGCAGCCCTTTTGCCAGCTCCCACTGCGTCAATTAACAAACGAGGACCCGTCAAGGCATCGCCGCCAGCAAATACTCCCGGTACCTTGGTAGCCAGCGTATCAAAATCAGCCTGCAACCGGTTGCCCCTTTCGTTAGTCAAGGATTTTCCCTCGGCAAAGGACAAATCAGAAGTTTGACCAATAGCCACCACCACACCATCAAAATCTGACAACTCTGTGATGATATCTCCGCACTGGGGAGCAAAACGACCTGCCTCGTCAAAGAGACTGAGCACATTGGTTATGACCAGTCCACTAACCTTACCATTGCTTGCTGTAATCTCCTGTACACTCTGGGCATAGTGAAAGGAGATACCTTCTTCTATGGCTTCTTTGATTTCTTCCGGATCAGCCGGTAAGGCACCCTCGGCTTCCAGGCAGATTACATGAACTTCAGCATTTAAGCGGCGAGATACGCGGGCCGCATCCATGGCAACATTGCCCCCGCCGATAACGGCAACCTTCTTGCCCGGGTTAACTTGTTCGCCTAAACCTACTTGACGCAACATCTCCACAGCAGTAACAACGCCCTCCAATTCGCTGCCGGGAACATGTAAGGGCATTCCCTTCTGTGCGCCAACCCCTAGGAAGATAGCTTGGTAGCCCTCTTCAAACAACTGATCCAGGGTGATGTCTTTACCCAAAGCGGTATTTAATTTTATCTCCACACCTAATCTTTTGACCAAATCAACTTCCAGATCAACCCACTTTTTAGGTAGACGATATTCCGGAATACCCACTCGCATCATCCCGCCAGAGACTGGCAAAGCTTCAAAAACAGTAACCTGATATCCTTTTAAACTGAGAAAATGAGCACAGGATAAACCCGCCGGTCCGGCACCAATGACTGCTATCTTTTCCTCTCTTTGAGCCGGCTTTTCTGGTAAGGGGAGTTGTTCTAGATTGGAGTAGGCTACATCCGCAGCAAAACGTTTAAGATTTTTAATTTGAATGGGGTCATCAAACCTAGTTCGATTGCAAGCTGTTTGACAGGGATGGGCACAAATTCTACCCAGTATAGCAGGAAAGGGCATCTCTTGATAAATCATTTTCCAAGCATCCACCGGTTTGCCTGATTTAACTAACTGTACATAGCCCTGAACATTGATCCCTGCGGGACAGGCTGCTTTACAAGGGGCTACCCCCCGCTTATCTATGGCAAACGCATTGGGCGTGGCCTGGGCGTAGAGTTTATAAGTAGCTTTTCGGGTATCAAAATTGCCGTTAAAATCGTTGGGGAGTTCCACAGGACAAACCCTGGCACAATCTCCACATCCAGTACATTTGGTTGTATCAATATAGCGGGCTTTTTGCTGCACCTTTACTTTAAAATTTCCTGCTTCACCAGAAACCTCAATAATCTTCGCCCCAGTAACAATTTCAATATTTTTATGACGACCTGTATCCACCAACTTGGGGGACATAATACACATGGCACAATCATTGGTGGGAAAGGTCTTGTCTAAACGAGCCATGGTGCCTCCAATGGCAGGTTTTTCCTCTAATAAATAAACCTTAAAACCGGACTCAGCCAAATCTAGGGAAGATTGCATGCCCGATATGCCGCCACCCACGACCATAACTGCACCCACTATTGATTTTTCCGTAGAGGGTTGTACGTTCATCAGTTAACTAACCTCCTTACACCAAAAACAAATCTTTGCCGAACATTTCTTGTGCCAAACACCTCCTTTTTTTGTCATTACGCGTATACTATTTATAAATTTACTTTAACACAAACCATAGCATAATTCAAAGATTTTTTTGAATATTTATATTGTTTTTAATTTAATAATTATACTAATTATTAAATATATTATTTAATCAATTACTTATATATTAAGTAGTTAAATATTTTTAATATATTTCTATGTTTTATTTGATTAGGGGCTGTTTTTAATGAATAATAACTTTGCGACACAATTAATGTCGTGTTGCTGACAAAAAAATAACCCCTCCCGAAGGGAGGAGTCATGGTTAGTGGTGATAGTAAATAATTAGTTATACTTTTTATTTATAACTTTATTACATGGCTCAATTCTAAAACTTTAGTTAAAAGTTAAATCATACTACCTATGTAGTACCTTTCTTATAAAAGCATGAATAAATCCTATCTTTATATCGGATAGGAATACTGCTTTCTAAACTTGAAAAGCCACCCATAGGTGGCTTTCAAGTTTAGTGTTTACCGGTATTGAGTTCTTCCAATTCATGTTCTTTGTAGACCGTGATGGGGATGGGTTCTTCCAGGGAACGGCCTGGCTCATAATCAAAACGTTTTTGGTTAGGTTCGGACAGGGTTTGGAATAGTAAGCCCACCGGAATATCCATGGGGCAAGCATTTTCACACTGACCGCAGCCTACGCAGGATAGTCCCATGTGATTCACCCTGGTCAGGTGGAACAAGGTGGTATCGGTGGGTAGCTCAATGGCTCCCTTCCGCTTGGCATATTCCATATATTTATTACCGGTATGGTCAAAGATCGGACCGGCAGAAACGCATTCACGACAGAAGCAAATCGGGCAAGCCTGACGGCAGTTTTGGCATTTAATGCAGGTAGCCAAAATCTCAGCCAACTTTTCCATACTACCAACAGAATTCTTAAATTCAGCAATGGCCTTTTCTTTGGCCTGGGCTTTTTCGGCAGATAGTTTTTCCAGTAGTTTCACCCGAGTATCGGGTACCGAGGCTACTTCCAGCCCAGCCACACCAGACAGATCTAAATCGTCTTTAGCAGATACCAGTAAGTTGCCAGCCATACCCAGCCAGCCTAGAATGATATCCGCTTGACTTGCCTCGGGGTAAGGGCAGACCGTACAGGCCCGGCGCAGGTCAACAGCGGTGGGATTGTTCCCATCGGCAGCCACTTGGCTGACCCACTTTTTAGCATCCACTTTATTTTGTTGTATCATTTGGGCATAGTCCTTGGCGGCAAAGGTGCCGGCACAATCTACACCAATAACCAGCAAGTTTTCCAACTTAGCCTGCTGCAGCTTGACTAATTCGATCAAAGCACGAACCTCACAGGAACGTAGCACCACAGCCACCTTTTCCGGCAGGTCACGGGAAAGATTAGCCACCAGTCTGGCAACATTAAGTCCGCTCACCGGGGCAAAGGGGTTGGCAGAACCAAACATCTCCGGGTCCCTAATCAGGGTGGGAGCGACGTTGGTTTTAGCGGCAACCTCCTGGGGAACCAGTACTGCACTTGCTGCCCCTGAGGTAATTAACGATTTTAAAAATCCCTGGACGGCACTGAGGGTGTCGCCACTTGCTTTTAACGTATAAGATTTCATGCTACAACGCCTCCCACCTTAGATTTCCCAGTTATTACGCAGCGGGTTTGGTCCTAATTGTTTCAGCTTATTGGTCATTTCCGTAATGACTTCGCCGAAATATGCCCCCTGTGAAGCACTGATGAAACGCAACCATAACCGTTCTTCAGGAATACCTAATTGTTGGAGCACGTTTCTAGCAACAGCTACCTTACGACGTGCTTTGTAATTGCCACTACCATAGTGGCAGTCACCTTCGTGTCAGCCACCCACCAAGACGGCGTCACCACCATCCAAAATAGGTTTAATCATGTACAGGGGGTCAACGGCGCCACTGCACATGACCCGGATGATCCGCACGTTGGGGGGATATTGAATACGGGAAGTACCTGCCAGGTCTGCACCGGTGTAGGTACACCAGTTGCAGACGATGGCAATAATCTTAGGTTCAAATTCCGTTTGAACTTTTTGTTCAGGAACACTCATTTCTTAACCCTCCTTTTAGCCTAGCCGTTACAAGCATCCAGCATAGCGATAATCTGCTCTTTCTCGAAGCCCTTTTGTTGACATGCACCACTGGGACAAGACGCCACACAGGCACCGCAACCCTGACAAAGTACATCCAATACCTCGGCAACGTTGGTTAGCTCGTTCATATATCTGGCACCGTAGGCGCAGGCTTCAATACACAGTCCGCAACCTTTGCACCACTTGGGATTCACCTGGGCTACATTACCAAGGGATTCTAGTTTATCCTTGGACAGCATGGTTACTGCACGCACCGCTGCTGCATTAGCCTGGGCGATGGACTCTTCAATGAGTTTGGGTGAGTGGGCAAAGCCACATAGATATAAGCCATCTGCTGCAAAGTCGATGGGGCGTAATTTCATGTGGGCTTCTAAGAAGTAACCGTCGGCGTTCAGGGTTACTTTAAAGGTCTGGCTTAAAGCATCTGTTCCCTTGGCTGGCACGACACCGGTACTAAGCACCAGTAGATCGGTATCTAATTCCAACACTTTGTTGAGGATGGGGTCTTTAACCTTGACCTTCACCTTATCTCCGTTGGCTTCTACCTGAGGCTTATCATCTAGCGTGTATCTAACAAAGATAACACCTTTCTTTCTAGCCTCGGCGTAATAGGTTTCATAGAAGCCATAGGTACGGATATCGCGGTAAATAACAAATACATTGGCCGCGGGATTCAGTTCCTTTATCTTTAGGGCGTTCTTGATAGCACTGTAGCAGCAAATTCGGCTGCAATAAGGTCGTTCTTCGTTACGGGAACCTACGCATTGAATCATCACAATATTTTGAGCTTCGCCAATTCCCGGTCCAGCCAGTTTATTTTCCAACTCCCGCTGGGTCAATACCCCGGCGTGTTGGCCGTAGAGGTATTCGTTGGTGCTGGCCGGGTCTGCACCGGTGGCAATGATCACGACACCGTGTTCCACCTTTTTATCGCCGTCCGGGGTAGCCAGGGTGGTTTTGTAGTTGCCCAAATACCCGGATACTTCCTTAACGGTGGAAGTAAGGTTAAGATCGATATTGGGATGATTCTTAACATCCTGGATTAATTGATCAACTAACTGGGCAGGGTCATTACCCTTCATGGTGTATTTGACTTCCAGAGCATTACCACCCAGTTTGTCCTCCCGTTCCACCAGGATGACCTTAAAGCCTTGGCCAGCCAGATTCAAAGCGTTGGCCATACCAGCCACACCACCGCCAATAACCATAGCCTGACGATTGATATCCATAAAGGAAGTGTAAACCGGTTTCAGCAATTTCACCTTGGCTACGGCCATGCGCACCAGATCCTTAGCCTTTTCGGTAGCGGCATCGGGATGATCCCGGTGGACCCAGGAGGCATGCTCCCGGATGTTGGCCTGTTCAAACAGATAGGAGTTCAAACCAGCTTCTTTTAAACTACTCATAAAGAGCGGGGCGTGGGTTCTGGGGGTACAAGAGGCCACCACCACGCGATTTAATTTATGTTCATTAATCCGATCTTTGATTTTCTCAATACTGTCTTGGGAACAGCTAAAGAGAAACTCTTCGGTATGGACGACACCGGGGATGCTCTTGGCATACTCCGCCACTTCCGGTACCCGGACCACGCTACCAATGTTGATACCACAGTTGCAGACAAATACGCCAACCCTGGGATCTTCCTGGGTGATATCCCGTTCCGTAGGGTACGTTTTAACCTGACTCAAGGTACCACGGGCAGAGCTTAAGAACTTGGCAGCATTGGCGGCGGCGGCACTGGCGTCTACCACGGTTTCGGGAATGTCCTTGGGTGCACAGAAAGCACCGCCGGCAAAGACGCCTTCCCGGGTGGTTTGACCCGGAGTAAACTCAGCGGTTTTGCAGAAACCAAATTCATCCAGTTGAATGTCACATGCTTTGGCTAAAGCAGCGTTGCCAGAGGAAGGCTTCAGACCAACCGAAAGCACCAGCATATCAAAGGTTTCTTCCGCAAAGGAGCCATCGGGCGTACGATAACGAACAATCACACTCTTGGTACTGGGGTCTTCCTTCACCGTAGAGATCATCGCTTTTTCATACTTAACTCCATGCTGCAGACGAGCCCGGTCGTAATATTTCTCAAAATCCTTACCATAGGCCCGGATATCCATATAGAAAACCTTGGTTTCTAGTCCCGGTTCGTGTTCTTGCGCAATAATGGCATGCTTCGTGGCATACATACAGCAAACCGCCGAGCAGTAGGGGTTGCCCTTAGCGCTGTCACGGGACCCGGCACACTGGATAAAGGCAATTTTCTTAGGTTCCACATGGTCAGAGGGACGCACCAGATGACCCATAGTGGGTCCACTGGCGGACAGCAGGCGTTCGAACTGCAGACTGGTGACCACGTTTTGATAACGTCCCCAGCCAAATTCTTCCCGCAGATTACCATCCATCGGCTCAAAGCCGGGACTTAAGACAACCGCTCCCACTTCTAATTCCAGGGTATTATCCGGCATATCATGATCAATGGCATTGGCCGGACAAGCCTTGAGGCATTTGCCGCAGGCCTTGGGGTTCTTAAGTTTCAAGCATTTGCCTTTGTCAATGGCATAGGCATTGGGTGTTGCCTGGGCATACAGTTTATAAGCTGCTTTACGTTTGCCCAAACCACCGTCAAAATCATCGTCCACTTTTACCGGGCACGCTTCGGCACAGGCACCACAGCCAATACATTTTTCCAGGCTGACGTAACGAGCCTGCTGTAACACTTTGGCTTTAAAGTTACCTGGCTCCCCTGTCAGGTCAACCAGCTCCGCACCTGTAATAATTTCAATATTCAGGTGGCGGCCCACATCAACCAGTTTGGGAGACATGGTGCACATGGCACAGTCGTTGGTGGGAAAGGTTTTGTCCAGTCTGGCCATAGTACCACCGATGGCTGGTTTTTTCTCCACCAGATACACCCGGTAGCCGGATTCGGCCAAGTCCAGGGCGGACTGCATCCCAGAGATGCCGCCGCCCACAACCAGAACCGCACCGATTTGTTTTTTATCCGTCATAGGTTTCTCCAACCTCCTATCCCAAAGCCGCATCCATCATGGCCAGCAGCTGTTCTTTTTCAAAACCTTTCTGCTGAGTGGCACCGCTGGGGCAAGCAGACACACAGGCGCCGCAACCTTGACAGAGCACTTCTCGTACGTAGGCCACTCCTCTGCGCTCGTCTAACACCCGGGCCCCATAGGCACAGGCATTAACACAGATGCCGCAACCCTTGCAGAGATCCAGGTCGACTTCAGCAGTAATCCCCAACGATTCTAATCTGCCCTTAGACAGCAGTGTCACTGCACGAACCGAGGCAGCATTGGCCTGAGCAATGGTTTCGCCGATGGTCTTCGGGCTGTGCGCCAGACCACAGAGATATAAGCCATCCGCTGAGAAGTCAACGGGTCTTAACTTCATGTGGGCTTCCAGATAGAACCCATCTGCATTGAGAGGTACTTTAAACAGTTGACTCAAGGCTTCGGTGTCCGGTCTTGGCTGGATGCCATTGGCCAGGGCTAAAATATCGGCCTCAATTTTAATGGGTTGTTGCAGTACGTGATCCATCACGATTACTGTTACTTTATTGCCGTTGGCAGACACCTGGGGCTTATGATCGACGCTGTAGCGAACAAAGATAACACCCTTGCGTCTGGCTTCGGTATAAAACTCTTCCTTAAAGCCGTAGGTACGGATATCTCGGTAGAGAATAAATACATTGGCCTCGGGATTCAGTTCTTTTACTTTGAGTGCGTTCTTAATGGCATGGGTACAACAAACCCGGCTGCAATAGGGTCGTTCCGGCACGCGGGAACCCACGCAGTTGATCATCACGATATTCCTGGCCTCTCCCAATCCCTGGTCAGCAATCTTTTGCTCCAGCTGGGTCTGGGTGAGGACAGCAGGATTTTCACCGTACAGGTATTCATTGGGTTCAATTTCATCGGCACCGGTGGCAATCACCACAGCACCGTGTTCAACTTCTACTTTGCTTCCATCGTTCTTGGTCAGGATGGTCCGGTAGTTACCCAGATAACCGGCAACTTCTTCCACCTTCGCCTCAAGAACTACATCAATTAACGAGTTGGCTGCCACATCAGCCTTAAGCTTTGCCACAAAAGCCGGAATATCTTCGCCCTGCAGGCTGTAACGCAATTCAGTGGCCCGGCCACCCAGTGCTTCGGATTTCTCTACCAGGGTGACGGCAAATCCTTGTTCTGCCAGGGACAAAGCGTTAGTCATACCGGCCACACCGCCGCCCACCACCAGAGTTCTCTGGTTTACATCGATAAAGGCCGTTTGGACAGGCTTGAGTAGTCTTACCTTGGCTACGGCCATTCTTACCAAATCCTTAGCCTTGTCGGTAGCTTCCACCGGTTGCTCCCTGTGCACCCAGGAGGATTGTTCCCGAATGTTGGCATGTTCATAAAGGTAGGGGTTTAACCCGGCTTCCTTCATGCTGCTCTGGAAGAGTGGAGCGTGGGTACGCGGTGTGCAGGAGGCCACCACCACACGGTTAAGATCGTGTTCTTTAATCCGCTCTTGGATCTTAATAATATTATCCTGGGAACAGCTAAACAGGAATTCTTCGGTATGAACAACGCCCGCTAGGGTTTTGGCAAACTCGGCCACTTCCGGCACACGGACAACGCTGCCGATGTTGATACCACAGTTGCAAACAAATACACCCACTCTAGGCAACTTATTACTCACATCTTTTTCAGGTGGGAATTCCGGCACAGCGGTCATCGTGCCACGAGCCGGTGCCAGTAAGCGGGAAACCATCGCAGCGGCCGAGCTGGCATCCACTGCTGTTTCAGGAATATCTTTGGGTTCACCAAAGGCACCGCTGACATAAATACCTTCCCGAGAACTGCAACCGGGGGTAAAGGTATCGGTACGGCAGAAACCATATTTATCTAAAGTAATGCCCGCTGCTTCACCTAATTCTTTGGCGCTTTCCGGTGCGGATAAACCGATGGACAATACCACCATATCAAAGGCTTCGGTAGTTACATTGCCTTCTTCATCAGCATAGCGAATATAAACATCATCACCGCCATCTGGAGCGGGATCGATACCATAAATACGGGAGCGAATGAACTGAACACCATACTCGTCCTTAGCCCGGTTGAGATAACGTTCAAAGTCCTTACCCGGTGTCCGCATATCCATATAAAAGAGTTTGGCATCCAGCGGATCATGGCTGTGTTCTTTAGCAATAATGGCCTGCTTAATGGCATACATACAACAGACTGAGGAGCAGTAACCTTTGCCGATTCTTTCATTACGCGAACCCACACATTGTAACCAGGCAACCTTGGTAGGTTCTTTATGATCCGAAGGACGAACCATATGTCCTGAATAGGGACCACTGGCAGAGAGAATCCGCTCAAATTGGATACTGGTCACCACATTCTTCAGCTTGCCATACCCGTACAGGGCCAGTTCTTCCGGGTCGTAGGGCTTAAAGCCAGGGTTCATGACCAAGGCGCCTACTTCAATTTCAAATTCTTTGTCCTGCATACTATGATCGATGGCCTTCGGCAAGCAGGCATCTACGCACTGCATACATTCGGAACAAATGGCACAGTTTAGGCAACGAGCTGCCTCTTCCTGCGCTTGTTCCGGAGTAAAGCCCAGACAAACTTCTTCGGTATTGGTAGCCCGTCTTTCTGCCGGAGCATGGGCTTGTTTCACTTTGTCTTGCTTGGTGTAAGATGCAGCCTTACGAGGGATGGGAGAAATTTTTTCTTCGGGCACTTTAAATTCCCGGCCGGCCTTCATATCCTCGCCGCTCGCGTAGCGGTGCATACTTTCAGCCGCCCGTTTACCGGCTCCCACCGCATCAATTAACAGAGCAGGACCAGTGAATACGTCGCCACCGGTAAAGATACCAGGCACATTGGTGGCCAGGGTATCAGGATCAGCCACAATGCGGTTGCCCCACTCGTTGGCTAGCGGTTTATCACCGGCAAAGGACAGGTCGGCGGTTTGACCGATGGCAGAGATAATGGTATCTACATTGGTCCACTCGGTGATTTCATCCCCGTAGACCGGGACCCACTTACCCTTGTCATCCTTTTCCATACGAAGCACTTCGATGGAGGAACAACCGGTCATTTTGCCTTTTTGACCTTTGATTTCTTTAATTAAGGTTCTAAAGTGGAATTGAATACCTTCTTCAATGGCCTCTTCCACTTCTTCAGGGGCAGCAGGCATTTCACCACGGGTACGACGATAGAGTACGTGTACTTCGGCTCCGGCACGGCGAGCACTGCGAGCGGCATCCATAGCCACGTTACCACCGCCTACCACCAGCACCTTCTTGCCTACCTCTACTTTTTCGCCCAAACCAATACGGCGCAGCATATCAACAGCGGTAATGACACCCTGCATATCTTCGCCGGGGGTTCTCATACTGGTGCCCTTCTGGCAGCCAACACCCAGGAAAATGGCCTTATAGCCGTCTTTTAATAAACCATCAATGGTGATATCTTTACCCAGGGCGGTGTTCACTTTAATTTCCACACCCAGGCGTTTGATTAAATCAATCTCAAAGTCTACCCATTTCTTGGGTAGGCGATATTCCGGAATACCAATCCGCATCATCCCACCGGTCACTGGCAGTGCTTCAAAGATGGTCACTTGGTAGCCCTTCAACGCCAGGAAATGGGCCGCCGCCAAACCTGCCGGACCGGAGCCAATGACAGCCATCTTTTCGTCCCGCTCGGCTTCCTTCTGCGGTAAGGGTAATTCATTAATATCCATTTGATAAGCGGTATCCGCTGCTAATCTCTTGAGAGTGGCAATTTGAATAGGCTCATCCACCTTGGCCCGATTGCAAGCAGTCTGGCAGGGGTGAGCACAAATGCGGCCGCAGATGGCAGGAAAGGGCATTTCTTCGTAAATCATCTTCCAAGCATCCACAAATTTGCCGGATTTAATGAGCTGCACATAGCCCTGTACGTTGATACCTGCAGGACAGGTAGCTTTACAAGGGGCAATCCCCCGTTTGTCGATGGCAAAGGCGTTGGGAGTTGCCTGGGCGTATAGCTTATACGTGGCCTTGCGGGTGTCAATTTCCCCGTTAAATTCGTTAGGCAATTCTACCGGGCAAACACGGGCACAGTCGCCACAACCAGTACATTTAGGAATGTCTACATAACGGGCCTTTTGAGTTACCTTGACCTTAAAGTTACCCGGTTCACCGGTAACCCCCTTCACTTTGGCCCCAGTAATAATTTCGATATTATTATGTCGTCCGGTGTCTACCAACTTGGGAGACATGATACACATAGCGCAATCGTTAGTTGGAAAAGTTTTATCCAACCGCGCCATGGTTCCCCCAATGGCAGGTTTTTCATCCAGCAGATAAACTTTAAAACCAGATTCAGCGAGATCCAGGGCAGATTGCATACCGGATATACCGCCGCCCACAACCATTGCCGCACCGGTTAATTTTTTATCGGTTTGGACGTTGCTCATGTACGTTAACCTCCATCCCTTACGAAGTTACCCAGCCTGTACTGCATTAGCTACTTTGCTGGGGTCCACCAGGTGTTTGCTCCACCAGTCACCAGCCTCGGGAAGGCCCAGGGCCAGACCCATTAACTCGGTGAAGAAGAAGACCGGTATATCTTCTCCCTGGGGACGGCGCATCTCTAAATTGGTCTGGCACAGCGGACAGGAGTTAACCACCGCATCGGCTCCGGCTTCCCGGGCTCTCGCCAGAATATTCCCTGACAGATTAGTTACCATGGCAGATTTAGCTACCGAATGTCCGGCGCCGCAGCAATCTACTTTATAAGACCAGGTAATCGGTGTGGCACCCAGAGCTTTGATCAGATTATCCAACTGCATGGGGTTTTCGGTGCTATCAATTTCGGTAATATGACCGGGCCGAACCGATAAACAACCATAATAACAAGCAATTTTAAGATTCTTTAGAGGTTTCTGAACCTTTTGGCTAATATTCTTTAGCCCAATTTTTTCTACAAAATAGGCCAGCAGATCGTAAACCCTAGGCTGACCATCAAATTTAAAACTAAGTACCTTTTCCATTTCCTGTCGGATCTCGGCATCGTGAAGCATCTGATATTCGGTGGTTTTTAACCGATTAAAACAAGCGGAACAAGGAACTACACAATCCAGACCCATGTTTTGAATTTGTTTAATCGTGAGGGCGGGTAAACCAACGGACAGTTTATGGTTGGTAGCGTGAGCAGAAGTGGCTCCACAACAGGTCCACTCCGGAATTTCTACCAATTCAATGTCCAAAGCTTTGCTAATAGCCCGTACTGAACTACCAAATTCTTTGGCGGTGGCTTCCAGGGAACACCCTGGATAGTAAGCCAGTTTCATCTGTTATCCCCTACCTTCCGCAGAAACCCATTTCCTAATTTCCGCTTTTCTTATTCTTGGCCCAATCAAAGATGCGCCGCACTTCTGTCTTGGTAGGCACGCTATGCGGGAACAAGGCAAGTTTTCCTTTTAGGAACATTTTCAAACCTACAGCTACGTCATCCATTAGATGACCACTCTTCAACTTGTACTTCATTAACATGGTGGCTTCATGAACACGGCCAAGGGACTTCACAGAATCCAAAAAACACTGGTGGAATAAATAGATGTCTTTGTCCCCCGGAGCTACACCTTCCTCAAGGGCCATTTCTCGTAAAGCATCCATGACGGCAGCAATACGAATGCCATTGGGACAGCGGGCACCACAAGTTTCACAACCTACACAGACCCAGATCGCTTTGCTTTTCAGTAACTCGTCCTTTAAACCAAACTGAATCATTCGGAGTACCTGATTCGTGTCCATTTCTCCGTATTCAGCAATGGGGCACCCGGAGGCACATTTTTGGCATTGGTAGCAGGATTGTATATCCTCACCACTGCGCTGACTCACCTCTTTTGTGAAATTAAGGTCTAGCGCCTTCGGACCTCCTTCGGTTATAATATACACAGGTCCACCCCCCTTGTTTAAAATTTACGATTTTACTTTAGTTAAGTTTATCACAGGCTATAGTTGGAACAAACTCTCACAAACATGGACTAGACCCGTTTTTTTAGAAAAAAATTGGGTTTTAGTCCATTTTTTACTCCCATTCGCTCCCGTTCAATATTTTTCTCGCCCTTGCTTTATTTGGCTTAATTCAGAATTATCGACAAATTTTATATCCCTTGATTTATAAGGGTTTATTAAATTTCTCAAATAGAACATTTTCATTTCGTAATTTTCGCTCTGGTTTGAGCAAGGGATATTTTTTCGCTAAAACTAATTTCGCTGGCGTAATCAAGAATTATATTTTCTTTAAGGATAATCATATTGCTTTCCATGTCACTAACTTATAATCATTACACTACTTTAATTAAATAACCCATTATTAAGTGATAGATTACAAAACTGCTTTTCAATCAGCAAATTAAAAGACTAAGGTTTTCACCCTCTTTGGTGCAAGCCTTAGTCATAAAAAATTACAAAAATAAAAGAGATTAGGCTCCCCCAATCCCCGCAATAATCTAATTTTAACTTACTATCCTCTAAGAAAAAAGCCGATTAGCGGAAGCACAAAGCCAATACCAGTGACAGCTAACCAAAAACGGAAATTAAATTCTTTTTGTTGGGTTGCTGCTGTTGATTGGAGATATTGTTCATATTCTCTACCTATCATTAAGCACCCCTCCTTATGTATTCTGTATACAAAAAGTGTACTCAATACAGCCAATTTGGTAAAGTTCCTTTTTTCACAATCCTGGTCATACAGCTATCATGCCTTGAGAAAAATTTCATTTTTCTTCGGCTATCTTTAAGTTTCTTTATATTAAAGTCATGTCAATAAATGCTACAAATAAACAGTAAGCTATTTTGCTAAAAAATGAAAAAATTATCTTGACTGGGACAAGTAAACTATGTTAACTTTATTATCAATTAAAAATTGATCGACGATGATGGAGAAAAGTAGGTCGGGTCCAGCCTTCCAGGGAGAAGAAGTCGAGACTGGAAGCTTCTTTAAGGTATGGTTGAGTGAAGTTCTCTCCGGAGTTGCTATACTGAAGAACAGTAGGTGTAGCCGGGGTTTCCTGCCGTTAAAAGGGAACAGGTATCGGACTTCCATTCCCGTACCGGTAATTAGCGGCCTTTTGGCAATTTGGGTGGTACCGCGAAATCTAGCATTTCGTCCCTTAGAGGATGAAGTGCTTTTTTATTTACCGTTGGGTGACAGTCCCGTACCTTGTTGAGCTGGGCCTAGGTGGTCAATTTGGGTGGTACCGCGGAATAACTCTCCGTCCCTTTGTGGATGGGGAGTTTTTTATTTTTATCCTGAAAGGAGGTTGCTTATGTTAGGTTTTACGGATCCCCAAATCATTCTGGCGTATGTACTTTGTATTCTTTCTACCGGATTATGTGTGGCCTACGGCATAAAAAACTGGAATAGCGACAGTTAATTTCTATATAAAAGGGGTCTGACCCCCATCATAACAGGAGGTCTGTAGATATGGATTATGGCACGTTACTTATTAGCTTGTTACTTTACTTAGGAATAACCGTACTGCTGTCGATACTGGCTTATCGTCATACCAAAACCAAAAAAGATTACCTACTGGCAGGTGGTGAAACGCATCCCTTTTTAATGGCCCTCTCTTACGGTTCTACGTTTGTTAGCACATCTGCCATTGTAGGTTTCGGTGGTTCAGCAGCCATGTTTGGTATGAGCCTACTCTGGTTAACCTTTTGCACAATTTTTGTTGGGGTCTTCGTAGCCTTTGTCATCTACGGCAAAAGAACTCTCCTGGTTGGCAAGGAATTGGGGGCTAGTACATTCCCTGAGTTTATTGCCCTGCGCTACAAATCTGATTTCATCAAAAAGTTTTGTGCCTTGGTCATCATTGCCGGTATGCCACTCTACGCCGCAGCGGTTATGATCGGAGCAGGCCGGTTTCTGGAGCAGCTTTTGCATATCGACTACAGTCTAGCCATCATAATTTTTGGTGTTATTACAGCCGCCTACGTTATCACCGGCGGCATTAAAGGTGTCCTATACAACGATGCTTTTCAGGCCACCATTATGTTTTTAGGAATGGTTATCCTGTTTGCCGTGACCTATAGCAAACTAGGTGGCATTACCCCTGCTCACCAGGCACTAACCAATATGGCTTCTCTGGTACCACAAAGCATGGTTGACAAAGGTCACCTGGGTTGGACCGCCATGCCTGCGCTTGGCTCAGAATACTGGTGGGTAGTAGTTTCTACCCTGGTTATGGGAGTAGGCATCGGTGTATTAGCGCAACCCCAATTAGTTGTTCGTTTTCTGACTGTTAAGGGTCCCCGGGAGATAAACCGTGCCGTCGTTGTCGGCGGTGTATTCATTCTCGTCATGACAGGCGTGGCCTTTACCGTTGGTGCGTTATCGAATGCTTATTTTCACCAGACCCTGGGAAAAATCTCTATTGCCGCCGTGATGGATGCCACCACAGGAAAACCGAACATTGACAGTATTATCCCACTTTTTGTTAGCTCTGCTATGCCATCTTGGTTTGGCTATCTCTTTATGCTGACCCTTTTATCCGCAGCAATGTCTACCTTAAGTGGTCAATTCCATGTGATCGGCACTTCCTTGTGTAATGACTTGTATAAAAATTCCACCCTTTCGTCTAATCGTTTCTCTATCTTAGTAGCTCTGGTTGCTTCGATTTATCTGGCACTGAAACTTCCCGGTAGTATCATTGCCGTTGCTACCGCTATTTTCTTTGGTGTTTGTGCAGCTACCTTTTTACCCGCCTATACCGCTGCTTTGTTCTGGCCCCGGGCCACCAAGTCAGGTGTTATCGCCAGCATGATTGCCGGCCTAGCCTCCAGTATATTGCTGATGGCTTTTATCCATGCTAAAGAAGCCACGGCTCTTGGCCTTAGTAATATTCTTTTTGGTAAAACAACCTTGGTAGGAATGCCCTGGGTTTATATAGACCCCATCGTCATCAGCCTTCCTCTGTCAGCCTTTACATTAGTAACCGTAAGTTTAGTAACGGAGAAGGTTAGTGCGGTCTCTCTGGTAGAGAAACCTAGCGTAAATAAATAATTGATTCTACTTAAAGCTTATTGCCAAAGGTTTTAAAGTGTTGGTAAAGTGCAAAAGCTGGTTCACAATTGTGAACCAGCCGTCGGGGAAGTTACAACATGCTTCGTTCGGCCCGTTGTATCGCAAGTCTGACAAAGTTACCGCACTCACGTGAGGTTAGGTTACCATAGTCGCTACCTTGGATACGATCCGCTGCACCCATTTCACGGGCAAGCTCGTACTTTAGGGCATCACTCATGAATTTAGCCATGTTTCATACCCCCCTTGTTTGTTAATGTAGCCGATAGTGCTTTATACTATACAAAGCTTAGTTCGCCCTTATGCAGATCAGATAAACTTATACTTTCTGATCTGCTAAAAAGTTTCACTGGACATTTTACCTTAAATATTAATAATGGTAGGTAGACAACTATTCCGACAGCAGGGGAGTATAACATGAGTAAATTTCTTAAAAAGACCATGCTAACACAGGTAACACGAGCAATTAGTCACTTTACTATGATTGAACCGGGGGATAAGGTAGTAGTAGGCGTTTCCGGGGGGAAAGACAGTAATTCTCTGTTATTCTTGATGAATCTGTACCGCCACAGGTATCTCAAAAAAATTCCTTTTGAGCTTCATGCTGTTCATTTGGATATGGGGTTGGGGGCAGACCTAACACCCCTTAAGGAATTTTGCCAACGGTTAGAGATTCCCCTCACCATCAAAACCACCGATATTGGGACAATCCTGTTTGATATACGTAAGGAGCAAAATCCCTGCTCCCTATGTGCCAATCTACGACGGGGGGCTTTGCACAACACCGTTCTGGAGCTGGGTTTCAACAAAGTGGCTTTAGCACATCATCTGGATGATGTAGTTGAAACCTTTTTCATGAGCTTATTATTTAATGGCAACTTAAAAACTTTTTCGCCCAAAACCTATCTGGACCGTACCGATCTTACTCTAATTAGACCCTTTGTTTATATCACAGAGGCCCAGGTGCTGGAATTGTTACCATTAGAAAATATTCCGGTCATTCACAATCCTTGCCCAGCCAATAAGCATACCAAACGTGAGGAAGTTAAAAATCTCATCGCTAACCTCTCACAGCAATATCCTGATATTCGCCAGAAATTTTTAACCTCTATGCATAACTTTGATGCCAAGAATCTTTGGCCAGCCAAAGAAAATGAAAAAGGCCGGTGGGGCTAAAGGTTCAATTCAATAGGAAAATTTACTGAACCAGAGAGGCTGTCGCAAAACAACGGACGACCACAGGTCGCCCCTACATATTGTTGGAGTACTGCTCATATAACAACAATATATTGTAGGGGACGGCGTCCTCAACGTCCTGAAAAATGTTTTGCGACAGCCTCTCTTTATATGCTGGGATAGCTTTAAGCCGGCAGAGTATCTGATTTCTAATAAGCGGCTAGGTTCCGGCCTTTTAATTAAGTGTGTCAGCTACATCCTTTAATGCTTCCTCTTTGGCTTTGATAAATGCTTTAACAGAACGATCTATGTCTTCATAAGTAGTTCTATAAGAGCAAACACTGATCCGTATGACAGACTCACCCTCCCATTTCGCTCCGCCGCACCAGCATTCCTTAGAATCTTGTATAAGCTTAAGCACTTTTTCCGTTAGCTCAGAATTACCAAGGGAGATCATTACTTGATTGAAGCACACATCGTTAATAACTTTAAAACCATTTTGTTCTAATGACTTTGCGAAATACCTTGCTTTATGATGCAGGTCCTCAACAAGCTCTGAAACACCCTTTTTACCAAGGGATTTTAAAGTTGCCCATAGTTCAACTATTCTAGCCCTTCTGGACATGTCTGGAGTATAGAGCATACCCTCTCGATGATCACTATAAATTATATACGAACCTGTCATATGAAGAGCTTTGGTTAAAGCATCCCTGTATCTGCAGAGAATGATTCCATTGTCATAAGGTGCATTCAAGGTTTTATGAGCATCGACAGACCAGGAATCAGCCAGTTCAACACCTTTGGTTAAACTATTCAGTTCTTCTGAAGCTGAGGTCCATAGACCAAAAGCACCATCTATATGTACCCATGAACCAGCATTTCTGGCCCTTTGGCAGAGTGCTTCAAAATTATCAAAAGCACCTGAATTAACGTTTCCAGCCTGCAAAATGAGCAGTGTTTGATTATCCAGTTCCGGTACAGCCTCTGCTATTATTCTTCCCTGGTCATCTACAGGAACTCTAATCAATCTCTCACTTCCTAGCCCTAAAATCGAGAGGGCTTTGTATATGGTTGAATGAGCACCATCTCCCAGTACGACACGAATTTCTGGTGCACCGAAGAGCCCTTGCTTACCAACATCATAACCGAGTTGCTCTAATAAATGGTTTCTACCGGCTGTAAGTCCACAAAGTGTTGCTGTTGAACTGCCCCCTACAAATCCGGCAGCTGTACCCTCTGGAAGCTTTAGAAGATCTATCAGCCATTTTTCACAAACATCTTCCAAAATAGAAGCGATGGGAGAAATAACATATAAAGCTGCATTTTGATCCCAAGTATCGGCTAGCCATTTTGCTGCCAATGCAGCTGGGATTATCCCTCCATTTACAAAACCAAAGTAACGTCCACCTGTTTGGGCAACGGTTGCAGGTGATCCTTTAAAGTGCAGCCTATCAAGAATATCATAGGGATTACCAGCTTCGGATTGGAGAGGTTCTCTAAATATAGTAAGTCCATCAATAGCAAGTTTATCTGGATATACCGATTGGTCAAGAATATTTTTCATATAGTCGAAGGCATAATTTTTAGCTTGTTCAAATAATGCCAAGTCTAAAGCCTCTTCTCTTAAACGATCACTCACAATCTTACTATCTTTGTTTTGTTCCATCTTTCAATTCCCCCTCCCAGTTTTACACCTAATAAATATTTTTGAAATTGTCTTCTAATGGTTATAATTGTATGCTTGATATTGTATGCAGTCAATGATAGTATTGTATGCAAAACAATGTTTTGGAGATGGCTTTAATGATTAATGAATGGTGCCCTACTATTAAAACCAGTGATAAACCATTATACATTGCATTAGCGAATGCTTTAGAGTCAGATATTAATTCAGGTATTTTAAAGCCGGGCGACAAATTGCCACCACAAAGAGAATTGGCAGACCGTATTGGTGTGAATTTAAGTACGGTAACAAGAGCTTTTCGAGTTTGTGAGCTAAAGGGGTTAATTTCAGGAGTAGTAGGACGCGGAACGTTTGTCGCTTCTGACGTAAAAATACCTTTATCTCTTATTAGTCAAAACAAATCACCGGATATTATTCAAATGGGGCAAGTACTACCCCTTTACAGTATAGATAAAGATACTGCACGGCTAGCGAAAACATCCCTTCAAGACATGGATATGGAAAGATTGATTCGATACTCCGAGCCAGCTGGTCATGTAAAGCATAGAGTTATTGGCGCAGAGTGGCTAAAGCGTTTCAACATCAATGCTTCAGCCGACGAAATTCTGATTACACCCGGTTCTCAGAATGCAATAGCAATTTGTATGTTAACATTATTTGAGCATGGTGATCGAATCGCGGTTGATGCCTTGACTTACCCCGGCATCAAGGCATTGGCAGCCATGTATGGAATTAGACTGATACCAATCGAAATGACAGATGAAGGCATGAATCCACAGGCCTTAGTGAGTATTTGCAGAAATGAAGGAATTAAAGGTATCTATCTGATGCCGGAAGTCCAGAATCCAACAACCTGTTCTATGACACAAAGCTGTAGGGAACGGGTCGCAGATATAATCAGAAAACATGATCTTGTTTTAATTGAAGATGATGCCTATAGCTATACGGGCAGCTTGGATAGTATTCCTATATCTGCACTTGCCCCGGAACAGGGAATTTATATAGGTGGCACAGCAAAACTTCTTGGGCCTGGATTCAGGATTTCTTTTGTGAGAGTACCAAATGCATATATTGAACGAATGAAGAAAGGACTGCTGAATACATCCTGGATGGCTTCACCTATTACTGCAGAAATGATAACCAAA
The DNA here is from genome assembly GCA_946411205.1 of uncultured Desulfotomaculum sp. Lineage (GTDB taxonomy): Bacteria > Bacillota > Desulfotomaculia > Desulfotomaculales > Desulfotomaculaceae > Desulfotomaculum. The sequence goes on along the minus strand of CAMKDG010000055.1, from coordinate 175 downwards.
CTGATTGAAACTGGAAAGTCAGAAGCTGTTTTGAAGGATAAACGAGCAGAAGCCTATAAAAGAAATAACTTAGCACTAAAAAAACTATCTCAATATAATGTGTTAAGTAGACCTTACGGTTTTTTTCAATGGCTTATTCTCCCGGATGGATGGCAGGGAAGAGATTTTGAAATAT
>CAMKDG010000054.1 GCA_946411205.1 uncultured Desulfotomaculum sp. | reverse complement strand
TTTCTATAGAATTACTGTTTTCAATTAGCTTTTTTATGACTTCATGTGTTACTGCTGTGTACTCAATTCCACAGGATAGAAATTTAAATGTTCTTAAAAGCTTAATCCCAAAGAGTGCTTTTCTCTCATAAGTATCTTTAAATTTTAACTTTAATATTGTTTTTAATGTCGGGTGCATATATATGGTGTTCGGGTTACCTCTAAATACTTTACACCACCAATTTTTCATAAAAATAAACATATTGTTTATTCTATTTACGAAAAGTATTTCACAAAGCAAAAAACCTAGAATAAAGACAATTAAAAAAATAAAAACAGATAAAACACCAAAAATAATTATGTCCGCCATAACATCACCCCTTTAACGCCAATCTTCGACACAAAAGGAGGTAACCCTTTATAAAAATTTCAACACTTAACTCTTTCTGGTTTTTAATCCATGATATTCACTGAGTTTTATTTTTGTAAAGGAACAAAATATACTGAAGGAGGTGTTGTTATGTTTCATGGATATCATCGGCATCATGGCTTTTGCGGATTATTTATGATGACTGTGGCCTCTGCAGCCATGACAATTCCGTTTTTGTGTATCATGAGAAGAATGGCAAACTCCTTAGAGGTAATCGCAGAGAAAAAATAGTATTATTACTATTGCCGCCTTAGAGGCGGCCCTTTTTCTGCCATCCACATAAAGTTGGCTCCTTCGCGCTATGATTCGGTGGGTTTTTCCTGGCTATTTTCGCATCCTCTTTTAAATTAGTCCTCCATCTTACCTACTCTCAGGAAAATTATTTATCCCCATGATAAACAAGTCACATTTCACTTCAATGGATGTACTCAAAACTACTGACTAGACAACGAAAATCAAACAAGAGTAAGTCTAAGAACACTTCTTAAGATCAGACATATACTATTGTAAATTTAAGGAAAGGAGTGTTTAGTTTGGCTAATTTTCGTAAAATGTATCCCTCCGCTTACTATCCATATATGCCAATGTACAGCCCGGGATATTGGAATTACTTCCCTAATCAGCATATTCCTTATAAGGACCAAGCCGGTGCCCTAATTAAATTAATGGATTATGGGCCCCACCCATTTGCGATTAACATTGAAGAAGCTACAAAGGAAAACAATAATTTTCGTATTGCTTTATGGACAGGGAACCATTTACAACTTACTTTGATGAGCATTAATGTGGGAGAAGACATCGGTTTAGAAATGCACCCCAACCTTGATCAATTCATACGTATTGAAGAAGGAATAGGACTTATTCAAATGGGAGATAGAAAAGATCGATTGGATTGTCAGGCACATGTCCAAGATGATTATGCGATTATTATTCCTGCTGGTAAATGGCACAATCTAATGAACATAGGCAATATACCGCTTAAATTATATTCTATTTATGCACCGCCTGAGCACCCATTCGGAACTGTTCATAGAACAAAAGAAGAAGCTGAAGAACACCACAGATGTAAATAAGAAAAGAACATTTTAATAAGACTTACTCGATTTGTTATTGCATATAGCGTTCAAGTATTTTTATAAATTATTTGTTGTAAAGCTGCCCCTAACTGTGCCTCAGTCATTCAATCCTTGTTTTTAGGAGAAATGCCCTTACGTAATTTACATTTTTTGTTAATTTGCCTAAAACCTCTTTTTTCTATCACATTAGAAGTATTTATGAATATGACGGAAAAAAGGGGGTTATTTTCATGGCATTTGGATTTGGACCTTTTTCTAGACCACCCTTTTTTTAAGCCACCTTTCTTTCGGCCTCCGTTCTTTGGCAAAAACCAAAAACGCAAATCTCCAGTAAGCAACAAACCTAATAAAAAAAGGTAACATTACCCGAAGGAGAATGCTTCAGAACCTCATGAAAAAAGCCCCTACCTAAAGGCAGAGGCTTGCGAGGAGAAAAATTGAAGCTCACTGGTATTGTCGTATGTCATTGTAATATAGGAAATCCTGGTTTTCAATCAGACTATTGTCCCATTTCCTCAAGAAAGAAACAGTTCAACCTCAACTGTGCCATCCTAATATAAACCGTTATTACATTAGGTTACCAAGAATGGGCGTTTAAAAACGCATCTAAAATTTATAGTGTATTTGTTATGATTACCTGATCGTCAATAAAATTCACCTGTGCCTGTAACGCTTCAGCAATAGCACGAGCCGGTAACATTACACGTCCATTCTGATATTCGGGAGCAATATCCATTATAACCGTAGTTCCGTTCGTAATCATTTGATGACTCCCTATGGTAAGCACAATGCTTTGAGAACCCTTATTTATTGTCACTTTGTCATTATCAAAAAGTATATCTTGGTCATCGACTCCTAGTGAACTTACTAAATACCTAATAGGTACAAACGTTCTGTTATCTTTAACATAGGGAGCTACATCCATTACTTTGGACAAACCGTTATAATTGTAAACCTGGGAACCCGCTTTAAAAACTACCGATATGTCTGTAGGTGAGTCAATTACCTCACCGAGGCTAATCTTGCTAATTACTTTATCTACATCATCAAAAAACGAACCGGTTTGATTAATTGCTTCACCTGACAAATCTAAATAGAGGGGCCCATCCGGAACCTTACGGCTAATAGTAAGACTGATATCCCGCATACTTATCGTGCTAGGTGTACTACTTTCACCTTTGATAGTTACCTTAATATATTCTCTGCCAGCACTAGTAAAATCGTTTGTTACTGAATCAATTTTTAGATCACCGCTGATAACTTCAACTTCGGGCAAGGTGGCAAAAGTAACCCCACTAGGCAACGTAAAATAAATGGGGAGTTTTTCCTTAAAGGCCCCCTTTATTGATTCTGTAACCTTTATATCTTCTACCTTTTGGTTTGGCAACCCTAATTTTAAAGAGGTGCTTGCCGCGAAAGCAGACGTTGGTAAGAGAAGTACGCAAATAAGAGTGAAAACAGCCAAAATCTTTATAGACCTTACCTTCAATTCAATTCCTCCTCAAGAGATGTCTTTTATATAGTTAGACGAAACAATACTGATATAGTTCCTCCGTAAAGATTAAGCACCGCTTTTTAAGCCCAAGGGCTTAGAAGCGGTGCTTTTTGCTAAATCAAAAAGTATAACATTTCCTAAAAATTTTATATTTAAGAGTTCTATTTCTTTATCTCTACATGGGCTTTAATCTACTAACCAGTTTTAATATATCAAAAGCACAATATAGAATTGCTCCAAAGACAATGAGCCACCACGTTACCTTAATCCTTGGTACTATTTTTGAAATAACATACAATACGCAGTAAGATACTACCATTCCAGATATAGCATTTAGTATATTAAAGAAAATCAGTTTATCAACTTTTTCCTTTATAATCTTCCACACAAAGAGCTCTGTCATAAATTCTACCAGGAGTAATGCAATAAACCCAGTAACAAACAATGTTAGCCCGGTAATTATCGTTGTTAATTTTTTTTCAAACATATCCTTCATTTTTATAGGAGATGTCATGATATCACCCCTAAAATTAGTTGTCTAGAAGAAATATATTCAAAAAAAGTAATATAATCAATATATTTTTTAAAATAAACGCCTGAAACCAGACTTTACAAAAAAAAGTTGATGTTCTAGGCCAATTTTTACAATGATACGGCAAAACCTTATTGCGTCAAGTAACATTTTCCATATTGTACCATATAATGTGAGTAAACTAAGAGCAAATTGCTTTTAGTTATCCCCCTTCCTAACTCGGCAGTATTGCCGAGTTTTTTTATAATGACTGGTAATAGCCTAAACATAATTTTTGACCCGGCCTTAAAGGCCAGGTCAATACGGAGAGTTATTTATTGCCCCAAGGGCAGTAATTATAGTACCCAAAAATAATTCAAATATAATTGTTAGATAATTACAACTATCTTTATCATCATGACTAATTACTCCATTGCACAGTGATAATTATTTGATGTAGGATTCAGGACTAACAGAGTCTAGTTTGAGTTTTTTAACATCAGTTACTCCGACCAACCCAATTCCTGGGTAAGTTCTTTAATCTGGGCTCTTAACTGGCATTCCTCAACTTTTAGTTTACCAATCTGCGTGCGAACTGCCATTAACTCTTTGACCAGTTCATTCACATGTTCAAGTTTTTGCCGATTCCTATAGCTATTAATATCTGTAATCATGCTACCATCATTCCCCATTAGATAATAAATTATCCAACTCGGCAGTTAATTTTTGAATAGATTTCTTCAATTCCACCTCTTTTTCAAGCAGTTGAAAATAGCCGTAGTAATCTAAGCCCTGTTGTTGTTGCAAATGAACCAATAGTTCAATCTTAACATCTTTAGGCATTTTTTGAATTATATCATGATAATCAGGCAGCTCAAGGCTATCAAATATTTGCAGGTATTGCCTTACTTCAATAATTTCCTTGACTAAGCTATTTAGCTTTTCCAGTTGCTGTCGTTTCCGATAATCAGAAAGATTAGTTATCATGCACGATCACCCTAATTCCTTGTTTCGACATTAATTATTAGCTTCCTGCAGTTTGTATAATCAAAAAAATTCGGATCGGCATATTCTCCGATCCGAATTCTTAGTATAACTGACTCCATAGTTTAGCTGTACATATATCTCTAAGTAATACTTTATCGTAACTTGATTTACCGGAAAAGGCATTGCTTGGATAGTCCTCTAAGCGAGGGTCTGCCTGGTATTGTTCATGCATAAAAGGTTTTTGACCAGCTTGCTTGCTTTGCATTAACCATATACGGACCAATTCGTCCATCCCTGAATTGACCAGCTGAGATCGTAATTCCTGTGCTCGCTCTGTAGATTCAATACAAACGAAACTCTGGCAAACTAGGGAACGAGCCAGATAACTGGAGCAAATGCGTTCTGTTTGGTTAAGAAAGCTACAAGCTCCCTCCAACGTAAAACCCAAACTAATATCTACCACAGCACCTTCTACATAAACATAACAGTAATCTTTAAGAAAAGACAACACTGGCCAAGGACCTTCCAAACCTAACGATTTTTCCATTTTTTCTGCATAATTAAGCACATCAATGCTGGTAAGAGGAATTCTTTCCCAACAACATTCATCACAACCACGGCAGGGAGGATCCATACTATTTTCTATCCAACTATTGATAGCATCCAGATAATCTTGAATTGTTGCATCAGGGTTTACTACCTCTACATCAAGAAATTTATCCTGTGTTTTAAATACCTTGATTTTCAAATTATAATCCCATCTTTCTTAAATACCAATACATTGTGCACCTCTAGTAAGTAAAGCAGCCAAACAAATAAAAAAGCAGGGAAAGCTCCCTACTTTTTATCATCTGGAGCGGAAGACGAGATTCGAACTCGCGACCCTCGCCTTGGCAAGGCGATGCTCTACCACTGAGCCACTTCCGCATTAACAAGCTTAATATACCATATCACTCAAAACTTGTCAAAATGAAATTGTTCATATCTAGACATTTTTCTTACCTGGTTTTTACCTGATTCACATAAATTGCCTGTTAGCTGCTATTCTATTCCTCATCAATAAGACATAAAATTTAATATCTAGAACAGAAGGGGGCGATTAATGAAAATTAAATAATAAACTACTACGAGAATGATTCGACCGATCCGGCAAATGTTTTCTTGCCCAGCATTAGCAGGATTTCGCTTTATTTGGATAGAATAAATGCAAAAAGGCGAGGAGGGTTTGCCATGTATAAAAAAATTTTAATACCTTTGGACGGTTCGGATCGTTCGACCAAAGCCCTATCCCACACAGTAGAGCTAGCTCTCAAATTGGGTTCTCAAATCACATTAATGCATGTAGTGCCCAGTTTACCACCCTATGTAAATACTGCCGTGGATAGATTGGGTCAGGCACAGCAATCGATCATTGAAGAGTTAATGAGAAATGGCAAAGAAATGTTGCAGCAATACGCCTCTTCCATTTCAGATAAAGGTATCGAAGTTAACACTTTTACCGTAATGGGTCAACCGGCAGATGAAATTATCGAAAAAGCGATTAAGGAGAATTATGACTTGATTGTGATTGGCAGCCGAGGCTTAGGAGAAATCAAGGGATATCTAATGGGAAGTGTTAGTAACCGTGTCTCCCGCCATGCCGTCTGCCCGGTGCTAATTATACGTTAACAATTTAATAATTGGCTAACAACTAGAAAAACTAAGCCTCCGCCAGCGTCTAAGACCTGGCGGAGGCTTAGTTTTTCTTTAAAAAAGATCCAAGCATTTGAAATGGTTGGATCTTTCTATAGTACTGATTAAACCCCTTGCAATTGTAATGTCAGTTGGGCCGGATAACTGGCTGGTATTGGCTTACTATCCTTAGGTTCAGTGATAACAGTAGAATTGTATGAACCCGATGTCGGTTCCTTGGTATCATACTTAACAATCAGTGTGTGTTCCTTCAATTGCATATCTACGATAAATATTTTATAACCACTGGAAGGTTTTTCGCCCCAAGATAGTTCTAATGCCCGGCTACCTTCTTTATTCGTAATAATCTGTGCGGTGACACCTGTATCATTGACCCCGATTAATTGCTCAAGGTTCTTTAGAATGACTTGTGCTTCAGCACTGGTTATTCCTTGTTTGGGTTGAAAATTGCCCTCTTGGTTAAGGTTCATAATTTTTTGTCCTACTACCAGTTTAATGTTATCCATCGTTTTACTGTCAGCTTTGGCCAAATCCTTTATCACTGGTTCCTCCTGGGCACCCACTAGGTTTTTGCCAGGTTGGTGTTGCAGCAGGTTGCCAATCATCTCAGCCAGTTCTTCCCGAAGAATGTTTTCAGAAGGACGAAAGAACCGCTCAGAAGAATTTACAACTTGATTGTATACCAGTATCATCACAGCATCGGCATAAGATTCTTCTACTTTAACATCATCATAAAATTCTGTTACTGCCGGTGGTTTTAAAAAACGAAAGCTGTTCAAGTTTAAATTTAATGAGTTTACCATCTTTTCTGCTAGTTCAGCACGGGTAATAAATTGATTCACCTTATTGATATCAGCTACTGCAGGGGTAACAGGAGTTATTTCCGTCTTGTTAATGGCATTTTTTTGCTGAGGGTGGGCTATTTTATTTTTTTCGTCTGCTTGACTCTTCCCAATGGGATAGAGAGCCACGGCAGTTAGCAAAAGAGCCCCTGCCATTACACATGATAAACGCTTCTTCATAGTATTACCTCCTGTCACTTACATTGACGCAGAGGAAGGATAACAAGTTCCATAATGTGGCTAATCCAACTAAAATATTTTAAGGACCGGAAAATGCCGGTCCTATTCTTCAAAGTAGAGTTTACCACCCTCCAGGCTATTCACTTTAATTAAGGATTCTATTCGGATACCGGAATTTCTCAGTGTCTTTCCTCCGCCTTGAAACACTTTTTCAATTACAATACCGACCCCTACCAGATGCGCTCCCGCCTGCTCAACTAACGTAGTTAAACCCTTAAGGGCTTCTCCCCTAGCCAGGAAATCATCCACGATAAGCACTCGATCATCTGCGTTTAAATACTCCTTGGCCACAAATACATCCACTGATTCATTTTTGGTGAAAGAATAAATCTGAGATTGATAACATTGATGATCAAGGGTTGAAGGTTTCCTTTTTTTAGCAAAAAGCAATGGCGCCTGCAAGGCCATAGCAGTGGTTAGACCCACTGCAATACCAGAGGCTTCCACCGTTAAAACTTTATTAATCTGGGTGCCGGCGAAACGCCGGGCAAATTCACGTCCAATTTCCAACATTACCTCGGGATCGATCATATGATTAATAAATGAATCCACCCGCAAGACCTGTTCAGAAACCACTTGACTGTTATTTTTCATTTTCTCTATAAGTAATTGCATTAGGAAACCCTCCACATGTTAGCGTTCTTCTCGGTCATAGGGCACGCCTAAAGCTCCCGGGGAACCAACCCGGTTGGCCATTGCTTTGCGAGTCACCATTATCAATACCAAAATAGTAAATATGTAGGGTAGCATTTTCAAGAAAAAAGAAGGGATAGCAATTCCCATGGCTTGAGCACGGAAGCCAAAGGCATCAATACCACCAAAGATATAGCTGCCTAACATAGCCCGCAAGGGATTCCAGGTGGCAAAAATAACCAGAGCCACCGCAATCCAACCACGACCTGCTGTCATATTTTCCAACCAGGTAGGTGCATAAGCCAAAGAAAGATATGCCCCACCTAAGCCAGCTAACATCCCACCTAAAGTCACATAAAAATATCGTACTTTATAAACACTGACACCTAAAGAATCCGCCGAAGCAGGGTTTTCTCCCACCGCACGTAGATTTAAGCCTGGGCGAGTGCGATAGATCAGAAACCAAAGCACGGGTACTACTATATAAGATAAATAAACCAATTGATCATGTTGGAAGAAAACAGGTCCAATAAAAGGTATATCGCTTAGAATACCCAAATTCACAGGCTTAAAAGCATTCTCAATGGGTACACCAATATAGGGCTTACCAAGAAAACCGGATAATCCTGTCCCAAAGAGAGTAAGTGCCAGACCTGTGACCACTTGATTTGCTTGTAGGGTCACCGTTAAAAAAGCATGGATTAACGCCATTAAGCCGCCTCCGATGAGAGCAGCTAAAACCCCAAGCCAAGGATCATTGGTCTTTACAGCGAAAATAAAACCACTAACCGCACCGACTAACATCATACCTTCAACACCTAGATTGAGAATACCGGATCTTTCGGTTAGTAATTCTCCTAGGGCTGCGAAAAGTATCGGGGTTCCTGCAGTTATAGCGGTAGCCAAAATAGTAATGAGAAATTCTTGGGTCACTGGCTACACCTCCACTTTTCTTTGGTTCTTTAAAACAATGCGGAAACGGTTAAAAAATTCACCGCCTAAGACAAAGAATAATAAAGCTCCTTGAATCATAGATACGATGGCCGCAGGAACACCCGAGGTTTGTACACTGTAACCGCCAACCTGCAAAGCGCCCAGCAAGATGGAAACAAGAATAATTGCGAATGGATTAAGTTTGGCCAACCAAGCCACGATAATGGCCGTGTAACCGTAACCAGGACTTAGACCTTGCTGCATTCTTTGGGTAATGGCCGAAACCTCTGCCATCCCTGCTAAACCAGCAATGGCACCACTGACAAACATCACCAAGATAATATTTTTTGTAATATTCATACCTGCGTAACGGGCGGTGCGAGGGCTTTCGCCAATTACGGTTACTTCATAACCCCAACGGGATTGTTTAAGAACAAACCAGAGCAAGACTGCGATTGCCAAGGCAAAGACTAATCCAAAGTGTACTCTGCTGTTGCCAAGGGTTGGCAGCACCGCCGAAGGTTCAAAGGGCTTACTTAAGGGAAAATTCATGCCCTGGGGATCTTTCCAGGGGCCAAAGATAAAATAATTTACCCACAGGATCGCTACATAGTTGAGCATCAGAGTTGTAATGGTTTCGTTTACTCCTAGGTAAGCTCGGGGAATGCCTGGAATTAGGGCCCATAATCCACCACATAATAAACCCAGTAAAACCATGCCCGGCAGCATCAGGTAGACGGGCAATTCGGGATAGGTCAGTGCCAGCCAAGACGCCCCGAAGGCGCCCATATAAAATTGCCCTTCTGCACCGATATTCCATAACTGCATGCGAAAGGCAATGGAGACACCCAGACCACAGAGCATTAGCGGAATAGCTTTGACAATGGTCTCGGAAACACCGTACGTAGATCCAAAGGCACCATCCAGCATACCGCCGTAGACAGCAAACACCTGTCCCCAAGTAATACCCTTTGGAGAACTAAGGCCATTAAGATACAGAAATATTGCTCCGGTTATCAAGGCTAAGAAGATTGCTGTAACCGGTATCAGAACCAACCCCACAGAGGAGGGTGTTGCTCTACGTTCCAACTTTATCACGATGCCTTAACCTCCTCAGGTTGAGAGCCTAACATCATTAAACCTATTTTTTCTGGCTCAGCTTCTGTTACTGGTAGAACTCCCATCAAAGTGCCCTTGTATAACACACCAATATTATCTGAGAGTTTTAAAAGCTCTTCCAGATCTTCAGAAATCAGAACAATGGCGGCACCTTTACTTCTCTGCTCCAAAAGCATTTGGTGCACCGCCTCCGCGGCAGCAATATCCAAGCCCCGTACAGGATATACCGCCACAATAACCTTTGGCTTGGCCGCCAATTCTCTGGCCAGAAGAATTCTTTGCAAATTACCGCCGGAAAGCATTTTAACCGGTGCTTCCAAGCCAGTAAGTTTCACCCCAACACTCTCTATCAGTCTAAGGGCAAACTCCTTGGCTAGTTTTCGGTTTATAAATGGACCCCTGCCCAGCCCAGGTCTACGATACTCCTTTAAAATTAGGTTATCTAGCGCACCAAGGTTGGGCACAAGTCCAGAACCCAGACGGTCCTCCGGAATATAACTGACACCTTCTTCAATAATCTCCCTGGGCGAAAAATTACTAACGTTTTTGCCACAAAGGGTAATGCTACCCCCCGTTAAGGAGCGCAAGCCCACTATGGCTTCTGCCAGTTCCCGTCGTCCGTTGCCGGCTATACCGGCAATACCTAAAATTTCTCCTTCTCGTACAGATAAGGAAACATTACATAAACCCGCTCTGTTGCTATCACTGGGAGCCGAAACATCTTGTAGTTGAAGGATCGGTTGTCCCAAATTCCCTAGTTTTCTTTTAGACGGAGCAATAATGTCTTGCCCCATCATCAAGCGGGCTAATTCGCGTTCATTTACTTGACTTCTTTCCCGAGTTGCCACAGATTTGCCATTTCTTAAAATGGTAACCCGGTCGGCTACTTCCATCACTTCATTTAATTTGTGCGTGATTAGAATAACGGATTGTCCCCTAGTTGTCATTTGTTTAATCACCTGAAACAGTTCCCTAGCCTCTTGGGGAGTTAGCACGGCCGTAGGTTCATCCAATACAAGAAGTTTGGAACCCCGGTACAGCATCTTAACAATTTCTACCCTTTGTCTCTCGGCAACAGACAACTGCCATATTTTGGCGGTTGGGTCGACTTGCAAACCATATCCTTGGGACAGTTCTGCAATTTCTTTCTCTACCTGTTTGGTATTCATCGTAAATCCGGCATCTTTGCTGCCGAGAATTACATTTTCAGCCACCGAAAAGGTTTCAACTTGTTTAAAGTGCTGATGTACCATGCCAATACCGGCTTTAATGGCCTCGCGGGGTGATTTGAAGCTTACCTGGTGCCCTGCCACATAGATTTCTCCGGCGTCAGGACGGTAAAGGCCAGATAAAATAGACATCAAGGTACTCTTACCGGAACCATTTTCCCCCAGCAGTGCTAATATTTCTCCTCGTTTCACCTGCAGTTCCACCCGGTCATTAGCCAGCACGCCCGGAAATTTTTTGGTGATTTGCCGCATGTCAACCAGTAAGCCTTCAGTCATTTTATTCTCCCCCTAAATTTGTTTGCTGGCAGGATAACCTGCCAGCAGACAAATTAGATTTTCATTTATTTAGGAATGGTACCCTCTACACCTTCCACAAACCAATCAAGGGACAGCATATCGGCATCGGACATTTTTTGGCCGGCGGCCACTCTTTCTTTCCCTGTTTGATCTTTAACGGGTCCGTCAAAAACATCAAACTTGCCTTCAACCAGTTCTTGCTTCTTGGTTGCTACCAATTGTTTTACATCTTCCGGTACCATGGGACCAAAGGGAGCCAGATCTACAATATTATCAGAAATAGGACCCCAATACTGATCACTCTTCCAGGTGCCTTCCTTGATTGCTTTAACAGTATTTACATAATAAGGACCCCAGTTCCAGACAGCGGAAGTCAGAACAGCCTTGGGAGCCATTTTGCTCATATCGCTGTTGTAACCGATACCGAACTTACCCTTTTCTTCAGCAGCTTGCTGAGGACCGGGGGTGTCCTGGTGCTGGGCAACTACATCAGCGCCAGCTTCTAACAAACTCTTGCCGGCTTCTTTCTCGGCGGCGGGATCATACCAGGTGTTGGTCCAAACCACTTTTACCTTAGCATTGGGATTTACAGATCTTACACCCTGTGTAAAAGCGTTGATCCCACGGACAACCTCGGGAATGGGAAAAGCGGCTACATAGCCAATGGTGTTGGTTTTCGTAGTTTTACCAGCAACGATACCGCTTAAATAACGGGCTTGATACATCCGGCCAAAATAGGTACCGGCGTTATCCGCAGTTTTATAGCCGGAGCAATGCAGGAATTTAACATCGGGATACTTTTGGGCTACCTTAATAACAGAATCCATATAGCCAAAGCTGGTGGCAAAAATAATTTTATTACCCTTTTCCGCCAACTCGGTTAGTACACGTTCAGAGTCAGCTCCCTCCGGAACCGATTCTACAATAGTTGTTTCTATATCTGGCATTTCTTTTACAAGGTATTGACGACCTAGATCATGGGCATAACTATATCCCCCATCTCCCACCGGTCCTACATAAATGAAAGCAACTTTCAGCTTATCCGTGGCTGCAGCGTCTTTTTTACCCTCTTCTGCTGCCTTCGGTTTCTCTTGACTGCCACAACCTACAAGGGCTACCGCTAATACCAAGGTAAAAACAATAGTTAAGATTTTTCTGCTCAGTTTCACCTAATTGACCTCCTAGTTTTTTTGGTATATTTTTTATTACTAACTAGCTAAAAAGGTAAGCCATCCCTCCCCTGCCCCTATAACTTTTTTTTGTAAATGCTTATGTATTATGAAAAATTTCTTGTGTAAAAAAATTCTAATTTTAGGAATAGATGGACAATTTATTGCCAATACTTAGACTAAAGCAATTTGCTTTAGTAATCTTGAGGAGGAAATACATTGCAAGGTAAGGTTAAATGGTTTAATGCCAACAAAGGCTACGGTTTCATTGAGTCTGAGTCTGGTACCGATGTATTCGTACATTACTCAGCGATCCAGACCGAGGGGTATCGCACCCTGGAGGAAGGTCAACCGGTTGAGTTTGATGTAGTGGAAGGAACACGTGGCCCACAGGCCTCTAATGTTAATAAAATATAATAAAAAAGCCCAGCACGATAGGTTTCAATACTCATCAGAGTGAAACCTACCGCCTGGGCTTTTATCCCTTTCGGTGTAACGTCGAAGAAGACGCCTGTACCGCTTGGACCGAACCAACCTTGAAAAAGGTTGTGGAACCCTAGGTACACTTTCCCTCCGTAGTTAGGCAATTACGGTTGCCATGTAGAAACGCCTGGGCCAATTCCCAGGCATATACGGAACACATTTTGTACAAGATCATACTACCAAGACTGAGAAGATTTGTCAACGAGCAAATGGTCTTTTTGACAAAATGTGATAAGTTCCGAGAAATTCGGAGCTTTTTATTTTTTAAGGAATACAATAATGTGTAGAAAACTGTCTATCTACTTACACTTTTGCACTAATTTCCATTTCCTAGTTAATTGGTTTGAGTTGGAGTATATACATTATCAACAGGAGGAACTTTTATGGTTATTTGCTCATATTGTCAGAAAGAAATAGCTGGGGAGTTTGATACTTGCCCACACTGCGGTGTCACAATGATCTATTTTTATCAATGCCACCGTTGCCATCAAGAAATTGCTGCTACCGGTATATTAAAATTTTGCCCTCTCTGTGATGCCAATTTTTCCGATCAAATGAATTAATTCACTGCCGAATATAATATACCTCTTGGGCCGGTACTTGGATAATCTCTTGTTCCGGATAACGCAGGGCAGTTAAGTATCCCCCCATGGCACAGCCAGTGTCGATATCAATAGTATTGTTTCTAAATTCAGGCTTTTTCACCGGAGTATGACCATAGACTACTAAGGCTTTGCCCCGGTAGTCTTTTGCCCAATCCCGTCGCACCGGCAAACCATCTGGGGTTACTTGCCCCGTGGTATCCCCGTAGAGACAAAAACTCTCGATCTTTTTACCAACCCTGCCGATCATCTGCTCTTTAATTCCGGCATGGGCAACGACCAAATTTCCATTATCCAGTAGTAAATAGGGGGAGGATCTCTGATAAAAATCAGTAAATGCTTTAGTAAAGATTTCTCTTTCCACAGAGGTAAGCCTTTTTAATTCCTCAACTGTTTTTTCTAAACCATATTTTACCTGCACGGAACGTCCAGCCAAATACCTGCTAAATTTTTTGCAATGGTTTCCAGGTACATATAGGGCATTTCCCAGCTGCACCATTTGCATTGCCATTTTTATACTTTTTAAACTACTGGGACCTCGATCGCCTAGGTCCCCTAGAAAAATAATCTTTCTTCCTGCAGGATGGTAAAAAATATCTTGCTTTTGATGGTAACCCAAAAGAGTCAATATTTCCTTTAATTCAGAAAAACATCCATGAACATCACCGATAATATCAAAGGGACCTGTTTCCTTACTAAGATCATAGTTCAAGGGAGAGTCCTCCTAATCAATGAAAACGCCCGGTAGATACCGGACGTTCCCTACATTAAAAGAAATCCTCATCGTCTTCCTCTCTATTCAGCCAATCGATAACTGGGTCATAGCCGATTACTCCAACAGCGGTAGATTTTAACCCTAGCAAAGTCATACCCTTGCCAAAAAGAGAACCTTTGAAATTTTGGGATCGTCCCAAACCGGTAAAAGCTAAACCACCTACCACGCTAAGAAGGCGCTCAGTGGAGTTCATATTTTGCCGCACGGATCTTCACCTCCCTTTTTATTATGGTCTGTGAAGATCCATGTTTACCCCACGAAATTTCTGGTTGCGTTGGTTTTAATTGATAAATATTGCTTCGGAAAATCTTTTTATGGGCTTAAATTCCTGCCAACCACATCGATTGCAGCCGAGTAAATGAGTGCAACACTCCGCTGTATATCCCTGATAACCATCCTCATATATTTTTTGGTCTTCATAGGCACTGTAAGGATCAAAAAAGTCCTGGATCAGTCCATAATCCGCTAATGTATCGCCGCAATTGGGACAAATATGAGTTAAAGTATACAACCTATTACAAAGCACACATACCTTATCCAGGGTTTTCTCACCTCTTTTTTACGTAAGCTTTCCCAGATACGTTTATTTGCATGCGGCAAGTCTCTTTTCGCTGAAGAAGCTGCCAGATAAAACGCAACATCTACCCTCTCACTTCAATTGTAACTGTTTTTAGCAACAACCTCACCTTTTCTCACAATGCGAGCAATGGGGCACCATTATTCTGCCAGCCAATACCTTCTCCAATCGATTTATCCCTGACCAACGAGAGAGTATATAGGTTACTAGCACTGCCAGAATAAGTCTACCTGCTAAAATGATCATTCCATTCGCTCCCACAGCCATAAAAAGTGCCGTATCTTCCAGTACCGAATGACATAACACCAAAAAAACGTTAATCAGAAACAAATCCCGCCAGGTTAAATCACCGTTTTTAACACTCTCAAGAATGACTCCGGCACCATAGGCCAAACCAAAGATTAAACCAATAAGTAAGGGAAATGCTCCTTTCTGGGACAAACGGAAAAATCTCATCACCGGGGCTAGCCAGCCAGCCATTCCATCTAGCACATTCATGTCTTTGGCAACTTCCAAGCAGATCATCAGGGGAATGATAATCACAGCCATTTGAAAAACACTTTTAAAACTGCCCTGTAAGACAGTCCTGATAAATTCAGACCATGCGATAACTTCCATCAGTTAGATCCTCCCTGCTTAAAACCTAGAGTAAAATGTTTACTATGATTCCCGCTATAATCGCCAGTAGAATACGGCTTAAGCCCACAAGCCAGGGATTAATGCCGCATTTTCCCGCTACCGCACTTTCCACAATGATCGAATGAGATAGCAATAACATCATGGCCATAATGTTAATCTCCTTACTATTCAACGGCAGGGAGGACATTACACCTAAGGCCCCATAAATGTTGAGCACATTGCCCACCACCAAAGCTAGAGACGCCTCTCCCGGCAAGCCCATATATTTCATAAAGGGGGAACAAAAATCGGAAATTTGTTTTAAAAGAGGTGTAAAACTTAATAAACTAACCGCTACATAAATCGGCACCACCACCTTAGACAATATCCAGGTAGTGGATAAACCTTTATAGAAGCCTCTCTTAAAGGTATCAAAAGTAACCACGTGAAAACCCTCCCTATTCGAAACATACGGTTTAAATTCGTCACGGATTCAAGCAGTCCCTGTTCATTATTATAGAACGCAACTTGCTTGAGCTGACAAACTTTATCACAATTTAATATTTCACATCCAAAACTATGCCATATTTTTAAGCAAAACCAGACAAATTATCAAAAGTAATAATTATGTAAGGCCGGTTCAAATTAGAACCGGCCTTACATACTATTGTAACATGATCAATTATACAAGTACCCGGTTGTCACCTACCCGCCGGGTCACCCTTTCACGGTCAAGGGTCTCCAATAAGGGTAAAATGTACTTGCGGGAGGTATTTAATAAATCTCTGGTTTGCGCTACTGATAGCTCCTTATTTTGACTAAGATAGCCAATAATCATCTGCTTAGCTTCCTGGTAATGCTCTGCAGCAAAGAACAACTCTTCGTCCGCCAGTTTTACCAGTTTTCCTGTCCGTAACAGGTACTGTAAATACTCTTGCGCTTCCGTTGCCTTGATTTTGTTTAACTTTATAATTTCCTGCCAAGAAGGGGGCTGACATCCACCCTGTTGAACAATGGCTAGCAAGGAATTCACTGTTTTCTGGTAAGCTTCCGGTAATTCCTCTTGAACAGAAGGATGGGCTAACGTTTTATCCGATAGTTTTAGATAGCCATCCGCAGCTAAGGACTGGAGCAAATATTGAAAGCTTTTACTATTGATAAAAGAAAACTTTCTGGAGCGCATTTCTTCCTTAGGGAAACCTTCCCTGAGGGGATGCTCCAAATGATATTGTTTTGCCAATTGTTGAATATTTTTACCCCAAGCTTCGTAAACCTGCCAGGAAACAAAAAGATCCTTCTTTTCAGAGACAATTCCTTTGATCTGTCGATCTTCTACTAATTTTGGCACGCTTACGTTCACTTCTCCCAGAGCTAAACCGATGCCTGTCGCAATATCTTCATCACTGAATAGTCCCTGCTTACCAGCTAGAAACTGGGCAATTAATTCCTCTGGAGATCCCATTTCTTTGGTAGCCATAGCTTCCAGCACCTCTGGTCGGAAACGCTTATGTTTGTCAGCATTGGCATCAATAACAGTTCCTCCGCCAATAGTACGCATAGGAGAGTAAGAACGGATAACAAAGCGGTCCCCTTTACCAGCCACAGCTTGTTCTTCTAATTCCAACTGAGCATAAACTTCTTCACCAGGCTCCAGTTCCTCCCGGTCCAGCAGCCGAACACGACCTAAAATTTCATCAGTCCCCAGATAGAGTCTTACCCGAGCATGATTTTTTAAGGGTTTGGCTGCACTTTCCAGCAACAAAAACCGGACATCCATGCGATGAGAAGGATCTACACTGCCGGGGGTAACCAATACATTCCCCCGATGTACCTCTTCAACCTCGATTCCCGTCAGGTTCACTGCCGTTCGCTGCCCAGCTCTGGCCTGCTCCACCTTTTTACCGTGCACTTGCAGTGAACGGACTCTGGATGTCAAACCCTGGGGCGTGATCTCCACGGTATCCCCTAGAGAAATACGGCCGGAAAGTAAGGTGCCGGTTACCACTGTACCAAAACCTGTTACTGAGAACACTCTGTCTACCGGTAATCGCAGTTTACCAATACTGACCCGTTCCTCCGTATCTTCAACAAACTGGTCAATGGTCTTTAATAATTCTGGAATACCCTGTTTCGTAGTGGAAGAAACTGGGATGATGGGTGCTCCTCTCAGAGCGGTACCCTGAAGATACTCTCTGACTTCCTCCGTTACCAACTCCAACCAGTCTGCATCCACTAAATCCACCTTGGTTAACACAACAATCCCTTTTTTAACCTGCAGCAATTGGATAATATCCACATGCTCTCTGGTTTGGGGCATAACCCCTTCATCGGCGGCAATGACGAGCATAACTAAATCAATACCGCCAACACCTGCCAGCATATTCTTAATAAACCTTTCATGGCCGGGGACATCCACAATGCCCGCTTGCTTGCCACTGGGCAGCTTTAATTCCGCAAAACCCAATTCGATGGAGATACCTCTTTCTTTTTCTTCCTTTAACCGATCGGTATCCATACCGGTTAAAGTCTTAATCAGCAAGGTTTTTCCATGGTCAACGTGACCAGCGGTGCCAATAACGATATGTTTCATCTACCGGACACCTCCCCGGAATTAATTACCCTAGCGATCACTTCTGCCAGTAGTTCAACTTCTTCTGGTTGGACTGTACGTAAATCCACTTGATATTTATTGTCTTGCACCCTACCCACCACAGCTGGTTCGGCTAATCGTAATTGAGCCGACAGCTCCTCTACCGATAGATGCTGCACCACACAGGTAACTAAATAGGTCGGCAATTCAGCCGTAGGCATAGAACCTCCACCCACTTGAGAGGTGCCGCTGATTACCTGTATTTCGGCGGGGTAAGCTACTTTAGCCTTCAACTGAGCAGCCAGTTCCTCTGCCCTTTTCAACAAAGCAGCGGGAGCCTCCGTCAACATTCTTAATGTAGGAATATTTTCTAATACATGATCCTTATCTAGATATTCTCTCAAGGTGGCTTCCAGGGCGGCCACCGTAAACTTATTAATACGGACAGCTCTGGTTAGCGGGTTTTTCTTCATTTTTTCTATCCAATATCGTTTACCAACAATAATGCCAGCCTGGGGCCCGCCTAAAAGCTTATCTCCAGAAAAGGTAACCACATCAGCACCGGCAGCTACAACTTCTTGAACACTAGGCTCCTGGGGTAACCCGTAAGGAGCCAAATCCACTAAGAAACCGCTACCTAGGTCTGACAGCACCGGTATTTGATGTGATTGTCCAATTTGTACTAATTCATTCACCGTTGTTTCCCGGGTAAAACCAACAATTCGGTAGTTGCTGGTATGTACATGCAGCAAGAGTGCTGTATCCTCTGAGATGGCCTTTTGATAATCATGGGGATGGGTCTTATTGGTAGCTCCCACCTCCACTAGCATGGCACCACTCTGTTCCATCACCTCTGGAATTCTAAAAGAACCACCAATCTCCACTAATTGCCCACGGGATACAATAACCTCTTTTCCCTTCGCCATGGTACCTAAAGCTAATAGTACCGCGGCAGCATTGTTATTGACCACTAGAGCAGCTTCAGCACCCGTAAGACGAGTAATTATTTCTTCCACAGGTTCGTACCGAGAACCTCGCCTACCTGTGTTAAGATTGATTTCTAAATTACAAAAGGAGGATGCGACTGCATCTACCGCATCCCTAGCGGCATAAGACATCAAGGCTCGTCCCAGGTTCGTATGTAGCACCACACCTGTGGCATTAATAACACGCCGTAAATTGGGTTTTGTTTCTGCGGCAATCAGATCCGAAGTATTTTTAACTACCAGTTGATAAATATTTTCAGGAGAACCGGTAAAACTACCGGCTAAAATCTCCTGCCTTAATTCTTCGATGGTCTTCCGAACTGCATCAACCACCACTGTCCGGGGTCGTGTTTGCAGTAAATTGAGGATTATTGAGTTTTTCATTAGATCATCAACCTTCGGCAATGATCTCAACAATGATTTGTCAATTGGCAGTTCCATGCTATTCCTCCATACCTACATGCTTTTTCCATTATAGGGTAAAATATGACTAAAATGCAAGAAACCCAGCCTAAGCTGGGTTGATAGCGACTGACTACTGATTTTTCATAATTTGCATCAGCACTTTTTCCGTGCTAACTAAGTGGTTCATCATAACATGGCGTGCTTCTGTTTGATCACCTTTTTTTATCGCCTGGTAGATTTGTTCATGATGTTGGTATAGGATCTCCGAAGTTTCTTGACTCTGATAAAGTCTTTCTCTAACAGCTCTCATGACATTCTCCATGGTCTCGGAGACAGAATTCATTATTCTCATCAGCAAGGAATTATGGGCAGCATCGGTAACTGCATAGTGAAGTTTTAAGTCATTTACCTCTCCAGAAACTCCTTTGACAATATCTTGATGCATTTTGTCCAGCCAATACTTTATTTTTTGAATATCCTCTTCAGTTCGACGTAAGGCAGCTAGTGCGGCAGCCTCAGTCTCAACGATCTTTCTTAATTCCAGCAACTCAAAAAGAGTATCTTTGCCGGTTACCACAGCCAGAGACATGATATCCGTCATGGATTTGGTACCTATTTCCCGAACAAAGGTCCCTTCACCCGGCCTAATCTCTATAATGCCAATGGCTTCCAACGCTCGATAGGCCTCTCGCACCGCCGACCTACCAACTTGCAAACGTTCGGCTAATTCTCTTTCCGGCATAAGCTTGCTACCAGGAGTGAGTTCACCATGCGCAATCATATCTTTGATTTGACTAACAATTTCCTCGTATATCTTTTTAGGTCTTATAGGTTTAAATTCCAAGTCATCACCCCTGACAAATTACACCGTATTTGAATGTTTACTATTAATAATAATACAGTCAAGTAACAAGTGCAAAGGCATATTTTACTTTCTAAATAGAAAAAAGCCGACTGTCATGTCTTCTGACCTTTACCCTAATGTCATAACCTAAAAACCGGTCAAAACTTTAGTTTCGCAAATTCATATTTGCAGAATTTTTATACAGTTTACATGTTTAGAATAACCCGGCTTTTGCCGGGTTAACGTATCTCGTATTCATTGTTTCGATAGTAATATTCTTGCTGCCAATTCTTTTTCAGCTTTGGCTAAATGATGTAACATAGCCAAGCGTGCAGTTTGCTCATTTCCCTTAGCAATGGCTTGATAAATTGCCTCGTGCTGATCATAAAGTATTTCTGGAGTAGCAGCGGTTTGATACAGATTCTCTCTTACTACTTTCATCTCTGTCTGCATAGTTTCTGAGATAGAGTCCATTAAACGAGATAAGAGTGAGTTATGAGCTGCATTTGTGATCGCATAATGAAATTTCATGTCAGAGACATCGCCTAGATTACCCTTCTCAATATCAAACTTCATATGGTCAATCCAAGTTCTAACAATTATTAAATCTTCTTCCGTCCTACGTATAGCAGCTAAAGCAGCCACTTCTGTTTCTATAATTTTTCTTAACTCCAGCAGTTCAAATAAAGTATTTTTACCTGTTACCACTGCCCAAGACATAATATCAGCCATCGGTTTATTGCCAATTTCACAAACAAAGGTCCCCTCACCGGGCCTAATTTCTATAACCCCTAAGGCCTCTAAAGCACGATAGGCCTCACGTACAGCGGAGCGACCTACTTGAAGTCGCTCCGCCAGCTCCCTTTCGGGAAGGAGTTTATCATCTGGATGTAGCTCGCCTCGAGTGATCATTCCTTTGATCTGTTCTACAATCTCTTCATAGACCTTTTTGGTTTTGATTGGTTTAAATTCCACAGGCAGCACCCCAGATTATTTTTCAGCAGCTCTAAATATTTTAGAGATAGCATAGAGTCATCATATCATTTACAAGATCTCTTGTGTAAGAAAGTTATGGAATCCTAGGATTCCATAACTTTCTTGGATCTTTTAATGAACGCTAATTTTAGCACTGTCCTTAGCAAATTTACCGTTACCCTTTTGCTTGTAAGCGTAAACGGAAATCAGTAATACTACAACAGCAGTGGCTAACAAAATCATCGTACCCTTGCTGTGTAAAGCAGCAGCCGCAGCCTTGGCAGCTTCCGGAGAGATACTAGCCGCTGCTTGTTTAGCGGTTTCGTAAACAGGAATCATCCAAGTGAATACATAGGCTTGCAGATAGGTTATTACACAAATAATCGCGGTAAAGAACAAACTGTGCAGTACAGTGAAGCGGAACAGATTGCCTTCTTTACCTACCAGGTTACAAGCAGCCGTGGCCACAGCGATAGATTGAGGAGAAATCATCTTAGCTGCTACACCACCGGAGCTGTTAGCAGCAACGGTCAGAACAGGATCTACACCGATCTCAGTGGCAGTAACCGCCTGCATTTTGCCAAACAAGGCGTTGGCAGAGGTATCAGAACCGGTTACAAACACACCTATCCAACCCAGAATCGGGGCAACCAGTGGGAACAGCGCACCAGTTACGGTGAAAGCTTTACCCAAGGTAGGAGTCATACCGGACCAGTTAGCAACATAAGAGAAACCTAAGACACAAGCAATGGTGGTTAAGGGAAACATCAAGCTTTTTACGGTTGCAGCAAAAGTCTCTACAAAATCGCTAACGCTAATTTTCAGGATAATGGCTGAAATAATAGCGGAAAGTAAAATGGCAGTACCGGCCGCAGACAGATAGTTAAATTTGTAAACTACTTCAATTGGCTTGCCACCAGATAAAATTACGTTATTAATAGCATCAAAGGGGATTTTGACAGTAACTGTATCCAGCAAGCTTTTCACGGAATTAAGACCCCAGTCACCAATGAGAATGGTCAGGACAATGAAGGGGGACCAAGCCTTAGCAATGACACCAAAGGGATGGTTTCTTACTTCCAAGGTGGCAGCGGGTTCATCTTTAAAGCGCCAAACATTCTTTGGTTTCCATCTTCTCAGGAAGAAAACCATGGCTACGATAGAAACCAAAGAAGAAATAATGTCGGGAAGCATGGGGCTCATATAGTTGGCAGAAAACCACTGGGCAACTGCGAAGGAAATACCACAAACCATAATCGCAGGCATAACTTCTTTGGCACCTTTCCAACCAGACATGATAAATACCAGCCAGAAAGGAACAAGTACGGATAAGAAAGGCAACTGGCGACCCACCATCTGGGAAATGGCCATGGCATCAATACCAGAAACAGCACCAGCAGTAATAATGGGAATACCAATGCCACCAAAGGCAACAGGAGCGGTGTTAGCAATTAAGCACAGACCAGCAGCATACAACGGGTTAAAGCCTAAGCCCACCAGCATACCAGCGGTAATAGCTACCGGGGTACCAAAGCCGGCAGCACCTTCCAGGAAGGCACCAAAGCAAAAGGCAATTAGCAATGCTTGTAAACGCCGGTCATCGGTGATGGCCGCAATAGAATCTTTAATAATTTCAAACTGCCCACTTTTAACAGTTAACTGATACAAAAATACAGCAGTTAATACAATCCAACCAATGGGGAACAAGCCGTATAATGCACCGTAGATTGAAGACCAGATAGCCAGTCCAGCAGGCATATCATGGACAAATACAGCAATAAGAATGGCTAGCAGTAAAGTAATACCTCCTGCAATATGGCCTTTCATTCTAGCAATAGCCAGAGCATAAAACATAAATAGGATAGGAATAGCAGCCACCAGGGCAGAGAGGAATAAATTATCTAAGGGGTTAATTACTTGAGTCCATGGCATATGATCTTGTCTCCTTTACTATGTTGTGTGATAGACTACAAGTTTTTCGTACTTTAGCAAGTAAATAATAACAAAATACAATTAGCTAAAAATTAGAAAAATTGCGATAACATAAAACACTTAACGATGGCCTTTTTCAACTACCACCTCCATCCATATTTTTTATAGCTTTCGGCCTGTTAGCCTATTGGCTAAATGGTATGACCAGTAAAACACACATATTTAGCCATTTTTACAACCCCAGGATCCTTTGCCCATGACAGAAGATTATATAAATTCTTGACACTTATGGGCCACCAAGGTTAAACCTTATGCAGTTGTGTGAACACTGCTGGCATAATTGGTTCTTGTACCTTACTCCATTAATATTCGTAATTGTGTTTCAATTTCCGTAATTCATATTATAGTAACTATTAGTTTGCTAGTCAACCATTAGATGGTCTGACCACTTGTAATAATAACGAC
>CAMKDG010000053.1 GCA_946411205.1 uncultured Desulfotomaculum sp. | reverse complement strand
CGGCTGAATTGCTACCTGAGGAACCGATTATACCAGAGGAGCCCGCGGCAGAACTGCTGCCCGAAGAGCCTGTTATATTGGAGGAGCCGATGTCAGAGCTGCTATCTGAACCGATTATACCGGAGGAGCCCGCAGAGTTGCTGCCTGAAGAACCGATGATACTGGAGAAACCTGTGGCGGAAACTTCCAGCCAACAAGCTGCAGATATTTCTCCTCGAACTCTGCTGGTTGAAGGACTTCGTTTGGCCAAGCAACAACAGTATGCCCAAGCCATTCGCCATTTTCAAAAAGTAGTGGCTGAGCAAACCGAACCAGAGCTACTCTATCTGGCCATTTGTGAGCTAAGCTCCCTGTATCAGCATCTTGGTTTGTATCCGATGGCCTCAGAAATTATTGCTGCTTTTGAAAATCATCCCGTGCTGCGTCAGCACCCAGGCATGGGCAACCTTAAACAAAAAAGGAACTTTATTCAAAGTCTTATTACTTTATTAAATAGGGATCATTACGGTCATATGCCCTATGCTGAAGTACCTGAAGCAGTACGGAGAGAGGCCTTTGACCTCTACATAATAAACATTTAATTTCTTAAATTTAGGAGGGGACATTCAGTTGAAATTAAAAAGCCAGATTGTTGGGTTACCTGTAATAACCATTGCGGAAGTCGCTGAACTGGGATATGTGGAGGATTTGGTCATTAACCCCGGTAGCGGCTCAGTGGATTACCTAATTGTTCAACCAGAAAACTGGTATTTGGAGCGCCGCTTACTCTCCGCTCAAGATGTGGCTGGCATTGGTGAAGACGCCTTAATCACCGAGACAAAATCCAATGTGGTCAATATCACTTCCGTTGAGGCAGCCCTGGAGCTCTTGGAAAAAGGTGTCGAAGTGGTCGGCTCCCAGGTAATTACCAAAAAAGGTCGTAAAAATGGCATCATTGATGAAATTATTATTGATGAACAAACCGGCAAAATTGCTGCTTGTCGTTGGGTCGCCGGAGACGGTAAAACCACCGGATTGATTCCTGCCAATTTAGTAATTACCCTTGGTAAAGGCATGCTGGTGGTAGAAGACCATTTTCAATCTGCCCTTTTGGACAACACCTCCCAAATGGACAACGCTACTAATGTAGAGAATCCAACGATAACACCCATACAGAAACAGGCACCCGAGGTAGCAGAGGACCCCTTGCAGCACTTTGAAGATAAACAAAAGCAGTATTTAATTGGACGCACTGTGACTACCGATATCCTTACTGATGATGGAGCGATTATTGCCGAGCAGGGACAGAAAATAACTAGAGATATGGTGGATAGAGCCGTAGCTGCTGATAAATTTGTGGAGTTAACCTTAAACACCCGTGAATAAGCTGAAGCTAACCTCTATTGTTACCCTGGCTCTGGGTATTCAGTTATTGGTTAGCATCAGCCTGTCCAGTGCCGCAGTAAAATTTTATTACCAAGACACAATATTACCCGGTATCTCTGTGCAGGGCATTGAGCTTGGCGGACTTAACTACCCGGAAGCCGTTGAAAAACTGACCCAAGCCCTCCCCTGGCCCGATCCAGAAAGTTTGTTACTATTAGTGGACCCCGATGGTCAACCCACGAATATACGCTACGGGGACATCCAATACCAGGCAGATTACGGGCTGACAGTGAAAAGAGCTTTAGAGCTTAGTGAACAAGCAACCTCCTGGAAAAATCTCTTTCATTTACTTAGCACATTGCGAAATGGGAGGGATTTTCCTCTTATTAGGAGCTTTGATACCACTGCCTTTGATAAAATCTTACAACACCTGGCTGCACGCTATCATCAAACACCCCGGAACGCACAGTTAATCTTAAACGGTGACAGTGTTACCATTGTACAGGATATCAAAGGCAGGTCTTTAGATAACGCCGCAACGATTAAGCAACTGATGGATTCGCCGGTACAAGAACATCGTGTCAATCTCCAATTTACAATTATGGAGCCCCAAATACGTGCCGTCGATTACCAGGGGATTAACTCCCGCTTAGCGATCTTTGTGACCCAGTTTGACTCTAGCAATCAGGCCCGTGTCCATAATATCCTGTTAGCTAGCCAGCTCATTAATAATGTTATTCTTCAACCTAAGGAACTTTTTTCTCTCAATAAGGCATTAGGACCCCGTAGCCAGCAAAATGGCTACCTTCAGGCACCTGTTATTATTAATAATAAATTAGTTCCTGATTATGGCGGCGGTGTCTGCCAAGTGGGTACCACTTTGTATAATTCCGTATTATTGGCAGGTCTTACCGTGGTGGAAAGGGTGCCTCATAGTCTGCCTGTACCCTATGCACCTGTAGGGAAGGACGCTACCCTGGCCGGTGATTTAATTGATTTTAAATTCCTTAATAATACCAAATTCCCGATCCTAATCAACAGCCAAATTCAACAGGGAAAAGTATTGGTCAGTATTTTTGGTCACCGCGAAGGGGCTACCTCTCGCTTGATTAAAATTGCCACCGAACGGACCGTTACCAAGGCTTCCCGGGAATATATTGAGCAGCCTACGTTATCTCCTGGACAGATGAGAGTACAGCATCCGGGACGTGATGGTTATCAATTAAAAACCTATGAAGTCACTTTAGAAAATGGTAAAGAAGTACAGCGACAGCTAATTTCTAACAACGTTGTAGAACCGAAAGCTGAAATCATCGCTGTAGGCCCGAAGGTAAATACGAAAGGTACTGTTAAAAAATAAAAGTTTCCCAGGCTTAGAAAGCCGGGAAACTTTTTTACTTAAACAAGTCGGTACTCAAATACTTCATCCCGCTGTCACACAAAATGGTAACAATTCTGGCACCGGGATCGCACCAACCGGCAATTCTGGTAGCGGCCGCTACATTGCCACCTGCCGTGTAGCCACACAGTAGCCCCTCTTCGGTAGCTAAGCGGCGGGCTGCCCGAATGGCTTCTCCATCGGTGACAGTAATATAATCATCACAAACCGTTTTGTCCCAAAGGGCCGGAATCTTGGCATAACTGGAGCCCTGCAATACATGCCGAGGATTGGTAACGGGTCTACCGGCTAAGACAGCCGCTGTGGCAGGTTCTACCACCCAGCACTTGATATTGGAGTCCTTTTCCTTTAAGGCTCTGGCAATACCGGTAAAGGTACCGGAGGTACCTACCACGTCTAAGAAATAATCAATTCTACCCTCCATTTGTTGCCAAATCTCCTGGGCTGTGGTCTCATAGTGAGCAGCACAATTATTCGGATTATAAAATTGGTTCACCAGAAAGGCACCTAGCTCTTCTGCCATTTCGTTAGCTCGCTTTTCCACTAAAGCTAGGTCCTCACCGGTCACCTGCCCTGGTTTGCCATCGGGCATCTGGGGCACCAGTTCCACCTTCGCACCCATGGCTTGTAGAATCTGCCGACGTTCAGGGCTGTTTCCTTCCGACATGACAGCAATAAATTGATAACCCTTAATGGCACAGACCATAGCGAGTCCAATACCAGTATTGCCACTGGTTTCCTCCAAAACAATGGCTCCCGGTTTCAATTTACCCTCCTGCTCTGCTTGTTCAATCATTTTTAAAGCAATACGGTCTTTCATGCTGCCCGTTGGATTCATAAATTCAGCTTTCGCATAAATTCTACCGGGCAAGTCCTTGGCTATTCGAGATAATTCAATCAGCGGCGTCCCGCCGATGGTCTCTAGAACAGAGGCGCTTGTTCTCATATTCGCCACCCCCCAAAATAGGTTAGAAAAGCTTGGCTTTTATTATACGTTCATCTTTTGCCTATTTATACTTATGAAATGTACGAAAAACTGTGCTTACCCTCCGGTAACCGGGGTAACCACAGTTAGACAATTACCATCCCCCATTATTTGACCAACATCCCTGGGCATTGATAACACGATACCCGGCTCTGCTGGCAAGGGGGACAATACCAAGGTTTGTCGTTTGATCTCTACATAGGCTTGATCAGGCAACAATTCTTTAATCTTCGCCAACACTTCCCCCACGGTAACTGGCTGATGAAAATGCAGTACATCCTCTTTCCGGCCAGACATTAAACGAACCACCCCTAAATAACGGATTGTAATCCGCACAGGGCTATGCTCAATCATGAATCAGGCCACGCTCCTTAAGTTCTAAGGCTTCCTTAACCAGCCCTAATTCCCTTAGTTTACTCCCCGTAGGTCGTCCGGTGGTGGCATCCCACCCCCTGGCTTGGTAATACTCATCCAACATGGGTTCCAGTTCAACCACGCTCCCAGCAGAGGGACCAGAGTCCGCAGGCAGCGGTTCGTGGGTAAAACGTTTGGGTAAAGTATCATCCCGTCTGGTTAGACCCTCTCGAGTGTTAAAGACCCTTTCCAGATTCACGACCCTCTCACAAACAGCCTGCACTTCTTCCCCGGTCATCTCCCAACCAACTACAGCTTTTAGTAGCTTAGCCGCCAGAGGGTAGTCGACTATTTCCATATTAACGATGGTATTTTTACAGACCTCCAGGCAATCGGACAAGGCAGACCATTCCTCGTAGTGTTTAACCACTCGTCCCTTGCCTTTATATTTTAACCGGAAAGCTGCATCCGGATGTCCATAAATTCTCTGACCTGCCTCGGCATCCCCACTAAATTCAAAGGAAGGCTCCGAACGCAGGTGATCACCGCCCCGGCTGGCCACTGCATAACCTAAGGCATAGGCCTTAAGCCCCCGCGGATCGGCCTGGAATAACTCCAAGCCTTTGACATGAAGGGCATATGCCTCGGACCCGCGCCCAATTTTACTAGCTGCCTCCCTCACGCCATCGGCCAGTATATCGCCAAAACCCTCTCTGCGATTGATCTTATCAATAAGAGTAAGGACTGTATCCGTGTTACCCCAGGATAAGTCTAAGCCATCCGCTTCTGAGCGAGAAATAATACCCCTTTGATAAAGCTCCATGGCAAAGGAAATTACTTCCGAAGTGGTAATGACATCCATCCCATAACGGTTACAAAGGTCTACCCCCTTGAGGGAGGCTGCCAAGTCCGCTACCCCTACTCGTGAGCTAAAGCCTGCCAAGCCTTCAAACTCAGGCCCCTCACTCTTTAATCCGGTGAAAGGACCCTGCTTAACTTCAAAAAAACGGCTGCAAGGGATAAGGCAACTAAAGCAAGATTTGGACTTCTTTTTAACAGTCTCTGCCAAGAACTCCCCACTCACAGACTCTGCTGCCTCGAAGCGGCCGGTTTGAAAATGGCGGGTGGCCAGACAGCCCGCTTCATTTAAGGCGTGCACTAATTTGGTAGTGCCCATGAGAGCTCGGGAGGGATACTCTTGATGACGGTAGATAGCACTGTCAATATCCTTCAACAGTTCAGCAAACAACTTCGGATCTGCCACCCGCACCGGGTTAATGCCTCTAACAGCAACAGCCTTAAGATTCTTTGCCCCCATCACAGTACCCATACCGGTACGGGCTGCCGCCCTAACCAGATTGGCAAAAACACCGGCAAAACGCACACCGTTTTCTGCCGCTGTCCCAATGGCAGCTACTTGGATTCTGGTATCCTTTAGTTCTTGTAAAATAACCCGCTGGGTATCCCAGACATCCAAACCCCATAGATGTTTAGCCTCTCTTAATTCTATTTTGTCATTATGGATATACAGATAAACCGGGTAAGGAGCTTTACCTTCAATAATCACCTGGTCAAAACCAGCAAATTTTAATTCCGGACCAAAGAATCCCCCGGCATTGGAATCACCTAAAATGCCTGTCTGGGGAGATTTAGCACTGACATTAAATCTGGCTGCGCCGGGGAACATGGTCCCCACCAGTGGACCCACCGAGAAAAACAATTTATTTTCCAGGCTCAGCCCATCCAACCGGGCAGGAATCTCATCATATAACCGGCGCATATTAAAACCCCGGCCGCCCAGGTATAACCTAGCCAGTTCCTGTTCCAGCGGCTCCACCGCAAAAGTACCGGAGGTCAAATTTACACGTAATACTTTACCGCCATAACCATAAAGCACCGTTATTGTCCTCCCTTCATAACAGCTCTGGCGCCACCTTTGAGAGCCGCTTCCCCGGCCCGACCAAAACGCAGGGCACCGGTGGCACAGCGTTCAATACACTTAGGATCTCCGCCGCATAAATCACAAATAACCGGTTGATGCTCCTGAAAATGGATGGACCCAAAGGGACAGGCTTCCGCACAGGCACCACAGCCCATACAGAGTTCCGCATTTACTGTTACTGCATGGGTTGCTGGATGACGTTCCAGGGCCCCCTCGGGACAAGCCTGAACACAACGGGCACTCCCGCATTGCCGACAAACTTGGGGGCGATCCAAGCCACTCTCTTCGTCTTTCATGACCCGTACTCTGGCTTCTTCAGCCAGAAAAAAACCCTTTTTATGAAAACTGCAGGCCAACTCACAGGAGCGACAGCCTGTACATACTTTTTCGTCAACTAGCATCCGTGGAAATGGTTTATTCCTCTCTTGGTTGACTTTCTTTGCTGCCTGCTGAGTTATGATACTGTCATCGTCTATTCTATCGATGCGATAGATAACCATCCCGTTGGGATCTGGACAACACATGTGTTGTGTACTGGGAAGCCAGTCGTTTTCCTCATCTATCTTTCTCTGCTTGGCAGGAAACATAGGCAGCATCGCAGACAATGCCCAAAGGCAAATATGCTTTCCTTCCGGAACGATAATTCTGCCACCTCTCACCTCAAAATAGTCCCCGGGTCGCATCGGTAAATCACAAAACCCGCGAACTTCCTCCACTACAACTCGTAAATCAAACACAGCTTCCCACTCCTTGTATTAAGAGATTACAGTTATACCTATAATGTTAACGGATAGGCTTGTCCATTGTAAACGCAAAAATCTAGTAATATTTAATATTGGCAGGAGTTTAGCTTTACAGTATAATGGGATAGAGATAGCTGAGAGTTGCCTTTTAACCTTAAACTAAATAAGCTGAGAGGAGTCGAGAAGAGCTGAGTGAAGCATAGATGAGCTGACCTCCGCCTAGTGGCGGTTTTTTTGTTTTCCATTAATTTGATCGGATTCGTTAGTAGAGTAGAGCTGAGGGGAGAACTGCAGACCCCGCCTAATGGGGATTTTTTTATTTTTTGAAGTAGAGAGGAGCTTAGCTCATGAGCAAAAACCAGATAGTAGAAAGAGAGCAGGGATTACACCGCGAACTATCCCAAAGACAATTGACGATGATTGCCCTAGGCAGTGCCATCGGTACCGGCTTATTTTTTGGCAGCGGCTTTGCTGTAAGTTTAGCGGGACCCGGTGTTATCCTGAGTTATGTCATTGCCGCCACCTGTGCCCTTATTATGATGGGTTGCCTTTCCGAAATGGCTGTAGCCCATCCCACAGCCGGTTCCTTTGGTGCTTATGCAGAAATGTATGTTGGGCCCTTTGCTGGCTGGTCCGTTCGTTACACTTATTGGGCCTGCCAGGTAATTGCCGTTGGCGGTGAGGTAGTAGCAGCGGGTATTTATATGCAGTACTGGTTCCCCAACATCCCCGGCTGGGTCTGGATGCTAGCCTTTTCTGCCGTGATGATTTATATGAATGCTCGTTCGGTAGCCAATTTTGGTGCCTTTGAATACTGGTTCGCTTTAATTAAAGTAACCGCCATTGTTTTCTTTATTATCACAGGTATTGCCGTGCTCTTTGGCATCGGCACTGAACCCCTTGGTTTTTCTAACCTAACCAAACATGATGGATTTCTACCCTTGGGTCTTAAAGGTGTCTGGATGGGTGTGGTGATGGCTATCTTTAGCTTTATCGGTGTTGAGGTCGTGGCTGTTACCTCCGGTGAAGCCAAGGACCCTCATAAAGCCGTGCCGAAAGCCATGCGTACCATGGTCCTGCGGTTAATCCTCTTCTATCTGTGCAGTCTAGTGATTATGCTCTGCGTGGTACCCTGGGTAGAAGCCGGGGGCAAAGTAAGTCCCTTTGTCAAGGTCTTTAGCACCATCGGTATTCCTTATGCAGCAGGTATTATGAACTTTGTTGTACTGACTGCCGCCTTATCCAGTATGAATGCAAACTTGTATTTAACCTCCCGGATGATGTTTTCCCTGGCCCGTGGTAATCAAGCACCTTCCTTCCTGGGTAAGTTAAGTCGGGCCGGCACTCCTGTCAACGCTTTGTTGGCTTCCACCGGCGGTATTGCCTTAGCTGTGATACTCCAAACCTTTGGTGACGAACATGCGTATCTTTACACCTTTGGTATTGCCCTGTTTGGCGCACTCTTCGTTTGGACCATGGTATTGGTGACCTTCTTCTACTTCCGGGCTGCCCGGGAGCGCCAGGAAGCTGAGCCATTGCCCACCAGAATGCCCTTGCACCCCATTCTACCGGGTATCGGGATTATCCTGCTGATTTCCATTATGGTTACCTTCTACTTTCACGATTTCTTCCGAGTGGGTGTCTACAGTGGCCTTGGCTGGTTAGCCTTTATGTATCTTAGTTACTGTGTGTTTGGTAAAAAGCAATCATCTAAAAAATAGCTTTTCAAGGTAAAAGAGCATTGACTTTAAACGGTCAATGCTCTTTTACCTTGAAAAGCTACCCTCACAATAAGCCTCACTATCCGAAGGATATGCCCTTGCTGATCTGCGTCATACTGCCAACTCATTCTCTATTTACAGCCTCAATGCTAACAATGCACCTTCATCGATTGCCTCAACCCCTCGTCGAGCCTTGGCCGCATCACCAATTACATGTAAGGATCTGACCTTGCCGCTTAACTCCTTTTCCAAGGGGTTATAGGGCTTCGCGCCTATTGCTAATATCACCATATCAAAGCCTGACAGCTCTATTGTGCCAGAAGGATTTGTGCAAATAGCACCATCTTGCTTGAACTTTTCTACTTTTGTACTGGTTACTATTTCAGCCCCACCTGCTTTTAAAGTTTGTAGGCTAAAATAGACTATACTTGGGTGAACATCCCTTCCTACAGCATCCTCCATTTCAACAATGGTCACCCTGCGATTTTGGCTAAGTAGATGTTCGGCTGTTTCCAAGCCTACCAATCCACCACCTACAATAAGAACATTTTTCCCCAACATGACCTTTCCCAATAAGACATCTACTGCCTGAACCACTTCAATACCTTCATTGGGTATTGGCACATCTACGGGAACTGCACCGGTAGCTAAAATAACTTCATCGGGGTTTACGTTTACGATCATATCTGCATCTGCTTCTAGATTAAGCTTGAGATTGACATCATATTTCTTACACATTTCATAGTAATACCGAATGCCCTTGGCCAGATCCTGTTTTCCAGGTGGCACAGCTGCTGCTATAAACTGACCGCCAACTTTGTTGTTCTTTTCCAATAGGGTTACCCTGTGCCCTCTGGCAGCAGCAACCCACGCTACCTCAAGTCCTCCTGGCCCGCCGCCCACAACCACAATGGTTTTGGGATTTTTAGTAGGTGTAATCTCCATTGTTCCCTCATGGCCTGAAAAGGGATTGATCATACAGGATACACCATGATCACCGGGAGTCACTCCTGGTACACCCTGACACCTAGTCATACATCCAACACAGGGGGAGATTTGCTGTGGTCTGTTCTCGGCAACCTTATTCGGGAATGCTTGATCGGCAATGGATCCTCGCCCTAAAGAAACAAAGTCAGCTCGACCGCTGGCGATAACTTCCTCTGCCATTAAGGGATCAGTAATCCGCCCCACAGCAATAACCGGTACATTGACCGCCCTTTTAATAGCCTCTGCCGCGTAGAGGTTAAAGCCCGTAGGAACACTGGCAGGTGCAACCATCCAGGGCATACTTGCATAAACGCCTGTGGAGACATGAATGGCATCTGCCCCATCTTCAGCCAGAGCCTTAGCAATGGGTATCGTCTCGTTAAGCTTTAGCCCACCATCTACTCTTTCTTCTCCGCTGATTCTAAACACAAGGGGAAAATCCTGACCGCATTTGCCTTTTATATTTTTTATTAATTCCCGTGCAAACTTCATGCGACCTGCTAAATCTGCACCAAACTCGTCTACCCGTTTATTCGTGTAACCGGATAAAAATTGGGCCACCAAATAACCGTGGGCACCGTGAATTTCCACACCGTCAAAACCAGCTTTTTTAGCCCTGAGGGCTGCATCACCAAATTTCTCTATTACTGTATAGATTTCTTCTATCGAAAGTTCCCTGGGAAGTTCAAGGTTAACCGGGCAAGGGACAGCCGATGGGGCTACTGGCTGCCTACCAGTCACCGCACTGTTTGTCTGTCGTCCAGAGTGCTGTATTTGAACAAGTACTTTTCCCCCTGCCTGGTGTATCGCGTCAGCTAATGTTTTAAGCCCAGGAATTATCTCATCCGAGTCAATCCTAAGTTGTCCTGGTATTGCCTTCCCCTCTAAATCAATATAGGCGAATTCTGTGGTGAGCAGTCCAAATCCTCCACGGGCCCGTGCAACATAGTAATCTATTAATTTTTGACTTACCTTTCCATCATCACCATGACTTGAGCCCATCGCTGGCATAACAAATCTATTTTTTAGTTCTAAACCACCAATTTTCCCCTTTGCCAATACATTTTTAAACAAATATGTTACCCCCTAATAACTTTGATTGTATCTAAACAAACCTCATTATTGTCCATTTTGATAAATATTACCCACAGACTCAGGGGGACGGTTCTCTTGTGTCAAGATCTAAGCCTTTCGGACAATGTGAAATGGTAATCCGGTTATCCTGCATATTTGCCGCAGGCTTAATCCGTCATTTTTTAAGCGACTCAGTATTTGGATTCGTTCAGCTTGATCCATGGTCTGTAAAGCTGTTACCGGCTTACCATTCATTATTTCCTTGGCCATTTCATAGGCTTCGCTTTCGCTGATTCGTTTGCTTTTATCACAATCCAGGCAGTAGTCTTCATTATCTGCTGCCATATACTTTTTAAGCTCTTCAATAGCTCTTGGTTGTTCCTTATGTACAATGCCTAGGATTAGACGGGTATCAGGAAAGGTAACCGTATTTTGATCAGTTTTATAATAGGTCGCGCAACTGCTCCATTCATACTCTTCCGGCTTGCTAATGATGCATGCTTTGACGGGATTTTGGTGGATATAACGAAGGACTGTCAGTAGGTAGGCGTTGTCCTTTACCGCTTCACTTTTAAAGCGATCTTGGAACACATGTCCTATTCTTTCGTATTTCCAGTTGTACCAGTAGGCGTAACTTATACCCAAGCGCTTCATAAACACTGAGATATCGCCAGCTTCTTCTTGTAACAATAAATGAACATGATTGGTCATTAAGCAATACCCAAGTACGCTTACCCCACTTTCCCTGGAAACCTTTTTTACGGTTTCCAGATATCTCTGAAAATCGTCTTCTTCGTGAAAAATGTCCTGCTGGCCGATTCCCCTGACTATAACATGGTAGATTCCTGTTTCACTCTTCTCTCTTGGCTTCCTGGGCACGGTTTCATACGTCCCTTCCTTTTTCTTTCTTTGATTCTACCATGTTTTTTTACCTTAGCACAGCAGAACCGTCCCCTTGTGTTTTTACCCTTGTGTTTTTACTGAATAAATACGGGACTTGTCACCCCATGGATGATAGCCAGTACCAATGTATTCAAATCCATAGCGTTCATAATATCCGATATGATCCGTGCAAAGGTACAAATGCGAAAATCCACCGATTTTGGTATCCGCTTTGGCCTGTTCCAACAACAATGCACCATAATGGTGTCCACGATATTCTTCTTCAATGAAAACAGCACAAACCCACGGATATAAGTCCATTCGGCTAATAAAGTCATTTGTTACTAAACCTGCACAGCCGATTATCTTATCGCCATCCATTAAAAGATACCATTGGGGTAACGGCATAGGTGAGGTGAGGCAATTCATAATACAGTCCTCATATACCATCATATTATCCTGGCTTGCCCACTTGCTTTGGATGTATTCTATCGCTCTTTTGGCAAATTCGGGGTTTTGTTTTACAGATATAATTTTCACCTTTCACCTCGTATTAATAATCATCCGCCAGCTTCTTTACTTTGGCCAGGATGGTATTGAGAAAAACTGATTTCACTGCCTGAGAAGACATAACTGCTTTTACCGGTGGGGATTTTTCTATCAGGTTCATCACCCGACCCAAAGCCCGGTGACTTAGACGGCTGGGATCATCAAAGATCAGGTTGGTAAGTTTACCCCGTTCGATGGCCATCAGAATCATTTTATCGAAGGTGGTTTCCGGGGTTAACACCCGCTGACTGCGTGGTTTAAGGGAAATCGCAGCAAATTTGCAGGAGGAATAACATACTCCGCAACCCAAACAGATATCCTCGGCACAGTAGGCTTTCTTTCTCTTCTTATCTCCTAGGAACTCTTCTTTGAGAGAGATAATGCCCAGAGGACATGCCCTGGTACAGGCACCACAGCCGGTACATTTGGCTTGGTCGATATGCATTACCCAGTTGGAGGACACAATCGCTTTGTTCAGAGAAAAGGTTTTCATGGCCTTAAACATACCGCAGCAGCAGCCACAGCAATTACAGATGTAACCAACATTTCGTTGTACGTTATCCGCGGTCTGAGCCAATCCCTGTTCTTTGCACTGCTGCAAAATACGCAGTGCCTTGGCCTTGGAAATTTCCTCCGCAAGACCATTTTGAATTAATATATTCGCTCCGTTATTGAGGGTAAGGCAGGTCTGCTGCGGTTTATCACAGGCTTTTCCCAGATGTTCTGCCTTATGGCGGCAGGCACACAGGGAAAGTCCCACCCGGCTGGCTGACTCAACAACCTGGCTGGCCCGCTCCCAATCCAAGATCTCGGAATAATCACTTTCTGGCAAAGCCTCTTCCCTCACCAGCGATCTGCCAATTTGTGTAGAACCTGCAAAAACAGCGTGGGCAAATTTATCTTCCTGCATCATGTATTGGTCAAAAAGTTTAGCCAACTCTGCCATGGGCAGGTTGTCCCGGGTACGCATAAAGGTGAATTCAAAAAATCCCAGCACCACTGGTGCCAGTACTATATAACGCTGTCCCTTGTGCTCTGCATCAAAAACCAAGCCCCGTTCGGCCATCTCACTGATTTTGCCGGCTAACTCGTCGAAAGGCATGCCAATTTTTTTGGCAAGAACCGGCAGAGGAGTGGGTCTGAGGGGGATCTGCCTAGCCAAGTTCGCCTCTGACTGGGTAAAAAGCATTTTTAATATCCTGAGAAATACCGGTGAAGCTGGTGCTCCCTCAATACAATGATCCAAACGCTTTTGTAACAGTTGGTACTCACGATCTGAGTTTTCTATATGTCCCAGTTTTATTACCCCGTTCCTATGTTAATATTCTTAGTAACCGTTTTTCTTACATCCCATTTCACTTGCTTTCCATCTTTGGGCCATTTGGCCTTAGTCATAATTCTCATTATACTAATTTTTGCCAAACAATAAAATGTACAGCCGGAAACATGCTAGCTGTACATTGAGTGACCTAACCTCTTAGGCTTACTCTATTTGTCTTTTTGCTTCTGCTCTAACTTGCCAATAACGATCTGGTAGTTATTCTTGACAATCTGGGGTAACTCCTGTTTCCCTTTAAGCTTATTCACTCCCTCTTGGTAGGGCTTTAAAAGACCAGCATAAAAATCTTGATTCATCAAGGTCCCCCCTTTTTCTTCTTTAACTAGAACAGACAAGAATTTATTACGTTATTATCGGGATTTATCAGATCAATATTGCCCGGCGAATTGAAGCGAATCCGGTTTCTGATAATGGTGTTAGATACTGACGCAACAGAGCCTTTAATGGCAAAATCTTGATTCCGAATAATTTTATTTTCTTCGATAATACCAAATTGATTATTTACCAGCTCGATACCGGTTCCACAGTTTTGGCGAATTACATTATTGGCTAGATAAAGGTTCTCCGAATTAACGGCTACTACCGCCCCACGTTCATTTCTTTTCACAATATTTCCTTGAATTAGATTATTGTTATCTTCTAGTAAAATCCCTACCTGATTTCTGGTGACCTGATTTTGCAGCAGCAAATTATTATAACCCAATGCCAGTATGCCAATGCTCTCATTATTGCTTGCATAGTTGTTAATCAAAGCATTATCGTTACTGCCGGTAGCTCCAAAACCCAAAAAAATACCACTTTGGGCGTTCTGACAGGCGCAATTTCTTACGAACCAATTATGATTGGCCTCTGTGGCCAAGATTCCTAAATCATTTTGGCTAACATTATTCTCAGCAATCATGTTTCTGCAGGAGTTGTTAAGAATAATTCCTGCTAAGTCGTTATTGATGATATTGTTCTGAATTACCCTGTTAGCTTGCCCACCATTCAAATAAACCCCTGCCAGATCATAATTCTGGATGATAAAATCTCTAACTTGCACACCTGAGACATTGTTTAACAAAAAGCCAAAATCCAAGAGAGAGTTACCATCCAATACGGCATTTCTGCATCTAGCCACTAAACGGATATTACTTTTAGTAATGATAACCTGTTCCGGATAAGTTCCTTCTTCTACTAGAATGACATCTCCTGGGTTGGCAGCGTTAACCGCCTCTTGTATGGTAAAAAATTCCTTAGGAACACGAAGGATTGCCATAATACCCCTCCTTTACATCACATGTAACAAAAGTTTGTATAAAATATGATATTGTTCCTAAAGATGTGATTTGTCCCAAAAAACGGGAATGCACAGTATTTTTGGCTGTGCATTCCCGTTTTTTATTATTTGCTATATTGATTGAGTCCCTCGGTAAAGTGATGTAATTTCTGATCCGCTAAATGGAAGATGGTCTCTTCCGGGTAACCACCCTCGGGCAAGCGCTCACCCGCGGGCATGCCGGTCAGTAATTCAATACCTTCTTCCACCCGAGAGATGGCATAAATATGGAACAAGCCCTGTTCCACGGCTGCTACCACTTCATGGCTAAGCATCATATTGTCCACATTTTGGATCGGGATAATGACTCCCTGCTCCCCGGTTAAACCTCTAGCCTGACACACCTCAAAGAAACCTTCAATTTTCTCGGTAACGCCTCCAATAGGCTGAATCTCACCATTTTGGTTCACCGAACCCGTTACCGCCATACACTGTTTAATGGGCACCCCGGAAAGGCTGGAAAGCAAGGCATAAAGCTCTGCACTGGAGGCACTATCTCCCTCGACCCCATCATAGAGCTGCTCAAAGGTAATCCGGGCCGATAGGCTAAGGGGTTTATCTTGGGCAAACATATGACCCAGAAAACCAGTTACAGTTAATACCCCTTTCGCGTGAATACTGCCGCTCATTTCGGTCTCCCGTTCGATATTTACCAGTCCCTCTTGACCCATGTAGGTTTTAGCCGTAATCCGAGAGGGTTTACCAAAGGCATAATTTCCTACATCTAACACAGCCAAACCATTAATTTGGCCCACCATTGTCCCAGTAGTATCCACCAGTATTTTGCCCCGGAGTATTAATTCCTGCAAGCGTTCCTCCACTCGCCGGGAGCGATATATTTTTTCCCGAATGGCCTGGCGTACATGTTCGCCGCTTACTAACTGGGCATCTACTGTCTGGGCCCAGGAAGCTGCTTCTAGAATAATTTCCACAACTTCGTTAAATTGAGTAGACAGTTTATGTTGATTACCGGCTAAGCGTGAACCGTACTCAATCATTTCTGTCAAAGCGGAACTATCAAAATGAGGTAGTTTTTCCCGGCTGCAGACCGAACCGATAAAAGCCACATAGTTCTTTAAATTTTCCGGCGTGCGGGGCATTACCACCTCAAAATCCACCATCACCTTAAAGTATTTAGCAAAGTCTTCATCAACCTGCTGCAGCAAGTGGTAGATTTTCGGTGAGCCGATCAGAATCACTTTAACCTGTAAGGGGATAGGCTCCGGATGTAAGCTAATGGTCGGTACGGAACGAAATTGCTCACCAATGTTTTCTATTAATATCTGGCGAGTTTTCAGAGCTTTCTTTAAAGCCTCCCAACAATTAGCGTCTGCCAACAGATCTTTGGCTTGCAGGATCAGATAGCCGCCATTGGCACGATGTAGGGAACCCGGTTTAATCATCGTTAAATCAGTACTTACAGAACCCATCTGACTGCGATATTCAATCTTGCCAAACAGATTATAGTAATGAGGATTGGTTTCCACCACCACCGGTGCACCCAGGGTATCCTTATTATTCACTAACAAATTGACTCGGTACTTTTTATACAAGTCTTCATACAAGCTGTCCTTATCTGTTTCTTCATCAGCCAGACAACTGATATAACGGGTAATGTCCTCCACCAATCCTGTAAGGAAAAGCTGGATTCTGGGAATAGCTTCATATTTCTTTTGTAGCTTTTCAGCCAATGGGCAAATATTTTCCTGAACCAACTTCAGGTCCAGTTCACGAACGACCTGTTCTGCTTCTTTTTCTAACATTTTGCCGCTATAGGCAATTTCCTCCGTGCGGTTCTGAAGTTCCTTTAAGGCCAGTTCCAGTTTTTCTTTTTCTTCTGCAGCTAAGGAGTCGTATTGTTCCTTGGATAAAGGTTTATCTTCTTGTAGAGGGACAAAGAAAATTCCCTGCTCAGTGGTTTTCATTAAAAAGCTGGCAGCTTGGGCGTCCTCCTTTAGCTTGGCCAAACTGTCATCTATTTTTTTATTTACTTCCTGAGCAATGGCACTTTTTCTCTGACTATAATCCTTCCCCTCAAACAGCTTGGCCAGGGTCGCTTTTATTTCCAGGGTAAAGTCAGACATATCTTGCTTAAAGGTAAGTCCCATGCCGGCAGGAAGAGTTACCGCCAAAGGAACATCCGGATTTTGAAAATTATAAACCAAGCACCAATCTCCCGGCACTTCCCCCTTGGCCGCAGCCTGGGTAACCACGGTTTGGGTATAGGTAGTCTTGCCGGTCCCCACAGGACCCGCTACAAAAATATTATAGCCATACGCCTTCATCGTAAGACCAAACTGCATGGCTCGAACCGCCCTTTCCTGACCGATAAAATCTTTGAGGGGCGGCACATCTGCCGAACTTTCACAAAATTCTAGTTCCTCCGGTAGACAACGACGTCGTAATCGATTTGCACTGACAATGATATGTTCAAGTTTCATAAATTTCCTCCACTAACCTTTTCATTCATATATACTATTAAATCAAAACACCTCCTGCCAGAAGGCGACAGAAATTTTATATTTTCTGAAAGTGAAACAAATTTTCCTTTGCCAGGCACACATAACAAGAAGCCAATTGCGAAATACAATTGGCTTCTACGATAAACTATTATTTAATTTTCAAAATCCAATTACCGTTTACCACAAAATTCGGCCAGCTCACGTTGAACTCAGCATTTTGTAATTTTTCATCAAAACTGATACGCATTGTACAAACGTTATCTTGCCAAGTGCTGTCGCCACTTTGCACATCTTTACTGTAGAGATTAACCGCCCTAACAGCAACCTCTGCTGTGTTTCCCGTGTTCAAAGCAAATTTTAATTCGGCTGTAGTGGCGGAGGTTCGTTTAATGCTTTGTAGAACTATTTTTTGCAATTTCAGGTCAAATTCCCGGTCCATTCTTTTTTCTTCGTTCAACCCCGGAATTGCTACATCAAAATTGCCAAAGTCCTTTTCATAACCAACCAGCAAGCTGGGTATTTTTAATTCAATCTCTTTGTTGGCAGAAGCCTGGGTTTCAAATTGGGTGATGGGTCTGCCAACTGTATTTTTAGCCTGGCTGTACGTATAAACGTTTTTCTCCTTGTCATAACCCAGGAGGGGATTGGTCATTGGGGAAGTCCCACTCGTTGTGATACCATTCTCATTTTTAAAGCTTTGTGTCACAGTTTTTTGAGTCAGTTCACC
Organism: uncultured Desulfotomaculum sp.; assembly: GCA_946411205.1. Lineage (GTDB taxonomy): Bacteria > Bacillota > Desulfotomaculia > Desulfotomaculales > Desulfotomaculaceae > Desulfotomaculum. The sequence continues at coordinate 6,148 of CAMKDG010000053.1, read as the reverse complement.
AATGGTTACCAGCTTTAAGTCCTTGTCAGTAAAACTCGTTAAGATCTGCACACCCTGGTCAGTCTTTTTATAACCAACATTCACCCAAGCAATATTCGTTTGCTCGGCAGGTTTAATCTCACCGCTGCCAACTACAGGTTCACCCTCCGTCAAATGAATACTATAACTTTTTCCTCCAAGCATCAATTTCAATTCTTTGGTTGGCGAGAATCTGTAATTTTGCTCCGCTTCATTCCAAAAGCTGAGCAGCAAATGACCATTGTCATAGCCGTAACCGCCCGGTTTATAGAGGGTGCCGTTGGCTGTGGCAACCGATATTTCTGGCAGCTTATCTTCTGTTAAAGGAAAAGTCAAACCCATCTCTAGCTTGTCCTTTGTAAAAATAACATTCTCCAGTTTACTTTCCTTTTCCAATTGCAGGGGTTCCTTTAGATAGTAGGCGCTGCCGTCTACAACCGTTGAATAGATGGCCCTTTGATTGAAAAAAGATCCGACAAAGTCTGAAATCTCCGCAGCATAGACGTTGGATATACCGACAAAGGCAATGATAGACGCTGCCACAAAGGGATAAATTCTTTTTCTTTTCATTTTTGACCGCTCCTTTTTCAACTTCGTGAATGCTTTTTGGGTAATAGAATCCAGATCAATCTCCATGCCGTTCATTAAATCATCCAATTCCTTGTCCAATAAATCATGATCAAGATTTTGCATTAGCGCATGAATTTGCTTTTCCGTCATAAGATAACACCTCCTTGATGATCCTTCTGCCCCTTAAGAGCCTGTTGTCTACTGCCGAACGACTTAACCCCAAAGATTGCATAATATCGTTAATTCTCTCGTTGTAAAAATATCTACGGATAAAAAGTTCCTTGTCGGTTTGATTAAAGCTATTAATGGTTTCCAGCAGTTTTTTTTGTGTTTCTCTGTCGATGATCTGTTTTTCAACAGTATCAGGTTCCTCAATCAGGTAATCATCAATATTTTCAACCTGATTTTTTTTAAGTTTGCGTTTATAGGTAAGGGCCTTATATTTTGTAAGGATTAAAATCCAGGTTTTGAAATTGCTTCTCTCACTGTCAAATTCGTTGATTTTTTGCCAGACCTCCAAAAATACGTCGGCGACACACTCTTCTATGTCTTCTTTACTGTTGCCGATATTTAAAATGTTATAGGTCAAATAATAAACGGGCTTGGTATACTCTTTGATTAAGAAACCATACGCATTTAAGTTTCGTTTTTTTATTTCAGATATGAGCTCATTCTCTGAAAAGTTCATTTGTTCACCTCCTGGTCTTTCATACAATACTACGTTCTCTACCTACAATTTCTCTTAAAACTTTTGATAAAAAGTATCTTCATTTTATCAGACCAGATACATAAGAAAATCCCACCAGTAATATGTGGTGGGTCGATTAGAAAAACTTGGCTTGTTTACTTGTCTGTGCCCTTTAGGCGATGGCCTACAGAGTATGCCATGTTGTTGAGAATAAAACTTCTATGATATACTCTTGAAATGTGATAAGTGATAAGTACAAGATTAGAGGTGAGCCTATGCAAGGGAAATCAACCCGTTATCGCCAATACTCCGATCATTTGGTGAAAAAGTTTGGACAAAAGGTTTATAAATTACCCGTTAATTTACCGGGCACCTGCCCAAATCGAGATGGTACGGTGGGTAAGGGTGGTTGTATTTTCTGTGATGAAGCAGGGGCTGGTTTTGAATGCCTGCCAAACACTCTGGATATTCAAAAACAAATCGAAAAAAACCGGGACTTTTTTATTAAACGTTTTCATTCCAAAAAATTTATTGTTTATTTTCAAGCCTTCACTAATACCTACTTGCCCCTGGAGCAGTTTAAAGAAAACATGGTAGCTGCCGCCTCTCAGGAGGATATTGTGGGCATTTCCATTTCCACCAGGCCGGATTGCATTAACGATGCCTACCTGGATTTTCTAGTGGAGCTACAAAAGGACTATGGCCTCGATATTAATATTGAATTGGGTCTGCAAACGGTGAATTATCATACCCTAACGAGAGTAAACCGTGGTCACACTCTGGCGGAATTTATCGATGCCGTGCAGCGAATTAAACAAAGAAACTTTGAAATCTGCACCCACATTATTTTAAATTTACCCTGGGATAACCTGCTGGATGTCAAGGAAAATGCCAAAATTCTTTCTGTCCTAGGCATCGATTATGTGAAACTGCACTCCCTCTATGTGGTAAAGGGAACGCCGCTGGCTGATATGTATGAAAGGCAGGAATTCAAGATTATCTCACTGGAAGAATACACGAACCGAATGGTTACCTTTTTGGAATACCTTCACTCGGATATTGTGGTACAGCGTCTGGTGGGCAAAGGCCCCCAGGAGCACCAGCTTTTTGCCAACTGGAGTACCAGTTGGTGGAAGATTAAACAAAATATCGAAAATAGCTTAGAGGAAAAAGACACCTGGCAGGGTAAGAAATGCGATTACATGAACGGCAAGGCTTTAAAGAATAGGGGCAGTACAGGTTGCCAACAACAAACAGGCTGTATACTCCCGTAGAGTGAGTATACAGCCTGAAAAGGTTGTTATTTAACATCCCTACAGATCGCATAAATTGTAGTAGTGACAGAAAACGTTTTTCAGGTCTTTGCTGTTTGTATCTGAAACGGATGTGCCAGACAGAACCTCCTAAATTCTAGTCGAGCAGCACCTCTTTTTGCCTTTTTCTTTCTTGTATTCAACGGGAGTCCCTTAAAGCCTTATCAGCCAATTACTTGATAATTATTAAAACTATAAGTAACATCAACTTGTGCTGGACCTCTTGTTTCAAAAACTTTTAAATCTGGTTTGATAGTGAAGCTAAAATGGTATTTGTCTTGGGTATCACATATTTTATTTGTATCCGCTATCAGGTCTTTTAATTGCTGGTGTGTGAACAATAGTGTATAAAGCTGTCCGCCACACCAAATTGAAAAAATGTAGCCATCGTATTTATTATCGACATCATCTTTCATTACCCCTGACCATGATATAACTTTATCTAGACTTAGATCATAACTTCTGGAGTGGTAAAGTTTAAATTTTTTCACTCCTTTGCTATCTGACATATAAATGCCACTACCTTCGCTCCGATTAGCTACACGGATAATAGCACTTGGCTTTAGTTGTCGCATTTTTTCCATTATTAACTCTCTTGCAGGGCTCCTTGTCAATAAATTATCACCATTATCTTCCATTTCAGCTTTCGAATCATCTTTATTTAGTACTTCATCTTCGTTTTCCGGTCTTGAATGTTTAGGATTTTCGGATTTAAGTACCGATTTTTTTAAAGACTCCACCTCTCGTGTTAATTTCTCAATATTATTTTCGCACTTTTGGAGCCTTGAGAACATCTCCAATATTATTGAATCTGAAGCAGTCATTAAGCATACCTCCTTGATTTATGATTTAATTTTATGGCTTTGAATTAATTAAATCATACCCATTAAGGCGATGTTTGTTAATGAATTTTTCTATGAATTATTAGAATTAATCAAATGAATTAGTTTGAATATAAAACCCTACGCTATTTTCATATCATTAACCAACAAATTCTTATCTGTGAATCCAATAAAAATATTAAACACTTCGGGCCAACTTGCCCTGAAGTGGCTATGTGTACTTCCATATGTCAATTAAGTAATGATATTCATCACGTGAGTCACATCCTACCTCCATCATACAACGTAAGCTTGCATCTGCAAGCAAAAATACGACTGGCCCACAACCTTTTTCTATAGTCTGCTGTGATTTTTAACACATTTTCTGGTCTCGTCTGTCTGCACTCATTTGAATTTTCCACCAATTGGCAGCCGCAAACCTACGTGCTTTGTCATCCCACATTTCGCTGTTAGATAATCCCTTTGTCCAAGTTGGGGTCGCATTCTCTGCGGTTTCCTCCCCTTCTTGATCTACATCCAGGTGAACCAGGCAATTAACTCACCACTAAACATGTCTACAGCAGTTCCCCGCAGCTAATTGGCTAAATTGTCACCGGTTGCCGATATTTCTTTAATATCTCTGCTAAGCGCTTTCTTAGGCGAACACCTTCATATAGCAGAGATTCCCTTATTTTAAATAACGATAAATCAATTCTTTGTAAAGATTAAAAATCCCCTTACTTTGTTCGTCCATCAAAAGCTGGTTCTTTCCATGAACACTTCACCCGTTTGCACAAACATAGGACCAAAAGTTTCATAGAAACATCCCATAGCGTTGCTTTTCCTGCTCTATCTGCCCAACTGGTGGCATATAACAACAACCTGTTTTCCTGTGCACTGCCAGGGTGCACTTTTTCAATAAGTAAAGAGAGTGTCGCAAAATGGCTTTGCGACACTCTCTCAAACTAACCAATTTCTTTGATAATATTAATCCCTGCACTGGCCCCAATCCTGTTGGCGCCGGCTTTGATCATTTTTAAAACATCTGCGCTGTTTTTAATGCCGCCGGAGGCTTTCACTCCCATTTCTGAACCAACGACTTGCCGCATGAGAGCAACATCCTCCACCGTGGCTCCGCCGGTACCAAAACCGGTACTGGTTTTTACGAAATGGGCACCCGCTGCCTTGGCTAATTTGCAGACAGCAACTTTCTCCTCCTGATTCAGGTAGCAGGTTTCAATAATAACCTTGACGATGGCCTCCGAATTGGTTTCTTTTGCTGCCTTAACCACGGCAGCAATGTCTTCTAACACCTTAGCTTCATTTCCTTCTTTTAAAGCCCCGATGTTAATGACCATGTCTACTTCCTGAGCACCGTTTTTAACAGCTTCTCTGGTCTCATATGCTTTTGTTTCTGTGGTAGAGCTTCCCAAAGGAAATCCCACCACGGTACAAACCATTACCTCAGTGCCTTTCAGTTGCTCCGCAGCCAAGGAAACAAAGGTTGGATTTATACAAACCGAGGCAAAACCGTATTCCTTAGCCTCCTGGCATAATGTAATGATATCCTGCTGCGTAGCAACAGCTTTTAACACTGTGTGATCAATCATTTTGGCAATTTCCGTTTTGGTAGTCATCTTTGTCTCCTTAAATGCGGATTTATTTTTGAGTCTCGGCGAATACCAATTTATCATTTACGTAGCTAGCTGCGTTTTCTTTGGTAATCAGACCGGTGCCGGCATCAATAAATTCAGGATACTTTTCACCCTTTAACACGCCAAGGGCAGTATCGGTAACAATTTTACCCAGTAGGGCGGGATCATTTAATACAGTAGCATTGTATTTGCCGCCTTCAATTGCTTTAATGGCTTCCATTAAACCATCAATACCGACAATCTTAACTTTGTCAGCCATCTTATTTTGCTCAAGTACCTGTAAAGCACCTAAGGCCATATCATCATTATGTGCATATACCAAATTTACATCTGGGTTAGCTTGTAACAAATCTTGGAAAGCTTTAACAGCTTCAGATCTGACATAGTTGCAATAAGGACCTTGTACTACCTTAATACCAGCTTCCTTATCAACAGCCGCATGGAAACCATCACGACGATCCATCATTACTTTACCACCGGCATCGCCTTGTAGTTCGATGATTTTACCCTGAGCTTTGCCTTCGCCGCCCAGTAATTTAACAGCTTCTTGACCCGCTGCTTCACCCATCTTTTTATTGTCGCGACCAACAAAGGTGGCTACAGGAGTATCGGTGGGACGGTCAACGGTAATTACAGGAATGTTATTTTGTTTAGCAGCCTGTAATGAAGGGCTAACACCAGAAGGATTAACCGGGTTGAGAATTAATACGTCAATACCTTTGGTAATTAAATCCTGAATATCTTTGTTTTGTTTGCCAATATCATTTTGCGCGTCAACATAGACTAACTCTGCACCTTGCGCAGCAGCTTGTGCCTTGGCAGCATCCATTAAAGCTACATAGAAGGGGGAATCCAGTGTACATTGGGAAAAGCCGATAACAACCTTTTTGTCTTTAGCATCCCCCTCAGATTTTTCTTTCTTTTCGCCGCCCTGGCCACCACAACCAGAAATCAATAGGGCTAAACTTAGTACCATTGCCAATACTGCATAAATACGGTTTTTCTTCACGTTAAAATCCTCCTTTTAATGTATTTCATTTAAAAAGTGTAAACCCTTTTTTTCGTTAGCCCACCCCCTTGTTA
>CAMKDG010000052.1 GCA_946411205.1 uncultured Desulfotomaculum sp. | reverse complement strand
CAATGGCATTCAGCTCAGCACCCTTAGCTGCCGTCGGCTGCCCCACCGTTAACCATGATGCCAGGATGATACCTGCCAGTGCCGCTAAGATGCCTGAGACAACGTATACTGAGACTAGCTGCCAGTTAACGCGAATGCCCGATAGATGTGCTGCCTCGGGATTGCCGCCCACCGCATAAAGGTTTCTGCCGAAGGAAGTATACTTGAGTGCTAATGCTGCACAGATCGTCAAGAAAATCCAGATGAGACCGCTGACCGGTACTCTGCCAATAAAACCTGCCCCCAGAAAGCTAAAGGGTTCCGGCAGTCCAAAAACGGGTTTTCCGTTTGTTACCAGCAGAGCCAGGCCACGGGCAGAAACCATCATCGCTAAAGTAGCAATAAAGGCGGGGATGGTAAACTTGGTGGAAACGTAACCATTTATCCAACCTAGCAAGGCACCCGCAGCTAATGCTGCCACAATCGATAGCGGGATACTCCAGCCAGCAGTAATCAGGATTGCCACCACCATTCCTGATATGGCCGCAACCGAACCAACAGACAGGTCAATCCCTGCAACAATAATGACAAAGGTCATACCGATGGCCATAATGCCAGTAACAGACGACTGTTGAAGCAAATTCAAAAAGTTTTGTAGGGTTAAAAACTTTGGTGACAAAAATCCGGCTATGGCAATGAAAGTAAACAATAAGACCAACAAATTATACTTACCAATTAACTGACCGATACTTACTTTATCAGATGCTTTACTTTGCATTGTTATTTTGGTAGCTCCATCCATCTGATTACCCCCCTGCAACTGCATAACGTAGTATAGTTTCCTCTTGGAAATGATCCCTCCGGAATTCTCCGGCAACTTTGCCGTTGTACATAACCAGTATTCGATCACATAATTGCAGTAGTTCTTCAAGTTCCGAAGAGGCTACTACTACCCCAAACTCTTTGCTGGCTAAGTCTTTGATAATCGAATAAACTTCTTCTTTAGCTCCGATATCAATCCCCTGCGTCGGCTCATCAAAGAGCAAAATAGTAGATTTTCTAATCAACCACTTGGCTATGACAACTTTCTGTTGATTGCCACCACTTAGATTTCTTACAGGAGTTTTTATGGAAGGCGTAACTATTTTTAATTTACTAACATATTCTGAAACCTTGTTATACATTTTTGAATACTTTAAAATTCCCGTCTGGGTAAACATCTTAAGGGATGAAATAATGCTGTTTTCCCATACTGATAAATTCAGCACCAACCCCTGCGTTTTGCGGTTTTCAGGCACCATGGCAATGCCTGATTGAATCGCATCTGCCGGACACTTAAAGGAAGCTTTTTTACCTCGGATCTTGACATGGCCCTGTAAGGGTTTATCCACCCCATAAATAACTCGTAAAACTTCCGTCCTCCCGGATCCTACCAAGCCATAAAGACCTAAAATTTCACCTTTGTTTAATGCCAGGTTAATCGATGTTAATCTATTGGTACTAACATCCGTAAGACTAATAATTTCTTCCCCAGATACCATGACCATGCTTTCGTTTTTCCCTTTGGAAAGGGTGTGACCAATGATTAGCTCAATTAACTGATCTTGGTTTAACTCTTGTAAATCCGTCGTGGCAATATGGCGGCCATCTCTTAAAACGGTTACTCGATCACCAACCCTAAACAATTCCTCTAATCGGTGTGAAATGTAGATGACGGTAATCCCCTTGGCTTTTAACCCGTCTATCACCCTAACCAATGTCTCAAATTCTTCACCAGAGAGAGTGGCCGAAGGTTCGTCCATAACGATTAATTTAGCGTCAGTTGCTAATGCCTTGGCTAACTCGACAATTTGTCTTTGGCCAATGCTAAGTTCTGAGACTGGCTTCTTGACATCAATGTTGATCCCTAAGTCATTGATAATAGCTTGAGCCCGTTGATTTAATTCAGCCCAGTCGACAAAAATGCCATATTTTTTCGGATACTTGCCTAAGAAGATATTCTCTGCCACAGACATGTTTTGTGTTAGAGACAATTCCTGATAGATTACCGCAATCCCTAAACGTGCACTGCTACTGGGATCAGTTATCTCCACAGGTCTACCTTGAAAAATGGTTTCTCCCTCATCCTTACGGTAAACACCGGCGAGTATTTTCATCAGCGTAGATTTACCGGCTCCGTTAGCACCTATCAGGCAATGGACTTCACCCGCCCGGACAGACATATCCACTTGCTTAAGTGCCTGTACGCCGGGAAAGGATTTTGATATTCCTTTCATTTCCAAGATGTAATTGCTCTTATTCAATACTCTCACCTCTATCTTGGTGAAACTGATGCATTTCATGCATTTGGGAAGCTAATAGCTCATAGGTTTTTTTGTACTTTTCAAAATAATAAGAATATATTTTGTGGTTTTGGTCCTCAGGATAAATGGTATCTGCATATTGCACCATGTTTTGGGCCGCTTCAGGTATACTCTCATACAATCCCAGTCCGGCAGCAGCACAGATTGCACAGCCTAGTACACCGGCTTCACTGAATTTTGTCTTTAAAATGGGGATGCCCGTTACATCTGAAATAATTTGCAGCCAGAGCTTATTCTTTAATACGCCTCCACAGGCTACTATTTGTGCAACTTTAAAATCAGAATCCGAGAAATTATCTAAGATATTTCTCGTCCCATAGGCTACGGACTCTAAAATCGCTCTGTAGAGATGAGCCCGGCTGTGACTTAATGTCATCCCCCAAATACACCCTTTGGCCATGGGATCTCGATAGGGTGTTCTATTTCCCTGCCAAAAGTCCAACACGACCAGTCCATCTGAGCCGGGTGATATCTCGGCAGCCTCTTCTATCAGAATCTGGTAAGGTTCTTTGTCATCCGGAAGATTGTTTAAGTCCTTGGCTAACTGATCTTTAAACCACTTAGTCAAGGAACCACAGGAAACTTGACCCCCTTCTAACAACCACAAGTTATCAAGAATCGCATTGGGGTAGGGTCCCCAGAGACCCTTCTTAAAAATGGGTTTCGGAGCATGGGCCAGGTGGACAAAACTGGTGCCCATGATAATGCTCATTTGCCCTGGTTCAACAACACCCATACCCAGCATCCCGATGTGTGCATCAATGCCGCCTTGAAAAACAACAAGACCCTCCGGTAAGCCTAATTGCTGAGCCACCTCGTGCTTTATTTCACCCACTGGTTTCCCCACAGGTACAACCGTAACAGGTAATTTATCCGCAAAATCTGCTAAGCCAATGTCTTCCATGAATTGCTCGGACCAGCCACCTTCGACATCAGCATAATTCCACTTGCAGGTGGCATTGCAACGGGAAGCAACCCACTTACCCGTTAGCTTAAAATTTAGCCAATCTTGCATTTCCACAATTAAATGAGCCTGTTTGTATAACTCTGGTTGATTGTTCTTTAACCAGAGTGTTTTTGGTAGCATCCATTCAACAGAATCTGAACCACCAGAGTATTTAAGATAGGGATGATTGGAAGTATTTATTTTTTCAGTCTCTCTGATGGCTCTATTATCCATCCAGAGAATAGCCTCTGTTAATGGTTCTCCCTCTTGCGTTGTAGCGAGAACCGTAGAAGAGGTTGAACAAAGGGTCATTCCCTTGATGGAACTGCTATCCTCTAGTTGGGAGAGACATTGGGCCAGGGCATCCTGGAAGGCCTGCCACCAATGATTGGGACTTTGTTCAGCCCAACCTGGCCTGGGATACTGTGTTGGGTAAGGAACGAAGTTCATATGTAGGCAGTTGCCACCACTATTGAATACAGCCACCCGTACCCCCTGTGTACCAAAGTCAGCCCCCAGCACAAGAAGCTTATCTTTATGCATTTCTTACCTCCTGATTAAGGTAGGAATAATACCTTGTTAAAGAAGAAATCCTTTTCCAAAAATTTCTTAAAGATAGCGGGGCCTTCTTCTAACGGTAAGCGGTGACTTACCAATGGCTCGGTCTTCAGTTTTCCTTCATCCATCATCTGCAAACTATAGGTCCACTCTTTACCGGGAAAAGGATTGGAAAAGGAGTTCCAGGAACCCTTGATAATAAGTTCACGCCTTAAAATGTTATTAACGGCCTCTTTACTGAGTTCGAGATTGCGGTGTGAAATACCAACAAATACCGCTTTGCCTAATTTCCCTGCGGAGCAAACACATTGATTCTGAGCAATGGGTGACCCTGATGTCTCGAGAACGAGGTTAACTCCCTGGCCATTGGTAATTTTGTTAATCTCTTGCACTGGATCACTTTCTAAACAATTAATACCATAATCTGCACCAATCTCTTGGGCTACCTCTAATTTTTCTTTCTTTAGGTCAACTGCGATAATACTTTTAGCACCAAGTATTTTAGCGAATTGAATGGCAAACATACCAATAGGTCCACAACCATAAACTGCAACTGTATCCCCTGCCTGTATGGTTCCATTCCAAATAGCGTGAATCGCATTGGCAGCAGGATCAACCATAGCAGCTGCCTCGTAAGATACTCCGTCCGGTAAAGCTAAGAGGTTCGTGATGGGTACATCAACATATTCAGCCATGGCACCATTTCTTCTAGAACCAAAATAATCATAGTTTTCGCATAGTGAGTAGTTACCGCTCTGACACCAATGACATGTGCCGCAAGGAATTAAGGGTGGAACTACCACTCGATCACCCTTTTTCCAAGCACCGGCCTCATTAACCTCAACAATTTCACCACTAAATTCATGTCCCATAACAGTCCTGGGCTGATAAGCTCCATAAATATTCACCCTCGGAATATCTGAACCACAAACCCCCACTGCCTTTACTTTCACTAGCACACTTCCCGGTGTTATTTTAGGGATCTCAATTTCTTCGCATCGTAAATCCCCAGCTTCATACAAAAGTAGACTTTTCATCTGCAAAATTCCCCTTTATTCCTCTGACTTTATTAGTTCAAGGCATCTCTTAGCCGTAACTTCATCGATAAACAATGTGTTAACATACTTTCCCATTAAAGCTCCCACAACAGCCTCTGCCTTTTCTTGGCCGTTGGCAACCGCGATGGAATACTCTTTATTCCTTAATTCCTCTAAGGTAATACCAACGGTCCGTTGGTTTAGTTCTTGATCCACAATGCTTCCATCAATCCTAAAATACCTTGAGCAAATGTCTCCCACGGCACCAGCTTGTAAAAGTTTTTCGTATTCTTCCTTTTGAAAGTAGCCCGCTTGAACTAGAATGGAATCAAAACCGGCCTTACCTATGCCATAGACAGCAATCCGGGCTTTTTGGGAGAGTTCTAATGTTTTACAAACATTGGAATCTGCAGAAATAGCCGCTGCTAACTCTACACTGTCCACAATGGTTGGTACCGGAAGCATATAAGGCACCGCATTTAGTGAAGTTACAAACCCTTCAATAATCGCTGCTGATTGCGTGGAGAGATACTGCTTTGTCACACCGCCGTTTAATTGGGTCACAATAACGTTGTTGGCATTTATCTTGGATAAGTTCTTTACCACAAAGGGCAGGGTGGTGCCCCAAGAGACTCCAATAATATCTTCATCCCTGATAATTTCACTTAAAAAATTACTGACAGCCCGTCCCAAATCATCTCTGATTACGTCTGGGTGATCAATCATCACGGGTACAACACAGGCTTTTTTGAGGTTAAATCGCTCCTCAATTTCCTCTGCTAATTCATGAACTTCCAACTGAGGGTAAACTACTTTTACTTCAACGATTCCTTCTTTATGGGCTTTATCTAACAGCCTGCTGACTGTTGCTTTTGATATTTTTTCCATTTGAGCAATTTGCTCTTGTTTATAACCTAACTCGTAATACAGTCTAGCAATTTTAACCAATTGAAGATCATTATCTATTCCTGCCACCTCCACCTCGCTGTCTAGGCAATTATCTTTGCTACATTATTACTTTTATTATAGTTCTCGCAATATTTACACATTCCTTCTTTTTTGAAAAAAATCTTATGCATGTGAAAAAAGTTTCATCGGCAGGATTTTTGCGCTGTTCAAAAGCGTTTAGAAGAACTTGCAATGCAAAAAAGGATTACCCCATCCAACGAAGGGTAATCCTTTTTTTACCTACTCTTTACTTGTTTATCTAAATAACTTCCGACTATGGTTCACAGGGTTTAACTTCCAGCCACTCCAAAGGATTAAGACAATACTAATCACAACACAGGTAACCGTGTACGTGCCCCAGTAGGGCAGCCACATTTCCCGTCCTGGACCGAAGGTGGCATTTTCTCCCAAAATTCTCAACATCACCATCACCGGATTGGTATCCTGCAATAGTTGCACAATGAGCGGAGTTTCCCCCAATTTGATCATGGCACTTTGGGCCTGTTGCTGATAGAGTGTATAGATGAAACCGCCTAAAAAAGCAGTACCCGCCACCAGAAAAAAGACAATGCCGTAGGTCGTGATGGTACTAATACCGGTTCTTTTAAAATACGTGGAGCAGCTTACACCAATGGCGGCATAAAGCAACATAGACACCAGAAAAAAGCCTAGGACGCCCAGGATTTGCAAGGGTGCCAACCCACCAAACATAAATACCAGACTATATAGGGGTAAGGTCGCAAACAACAATAGCGCCGTAAAAGAACAGGAAGAAATCATTTTACTGACGACAATGCCCAGCGGAGTTAATTCGGTGGTCAGTAATACATTAAGTGTCTGTCTTTCCCTCTCCCCACTAATGACGCCGGCTGTTAGACCCGGCACCACGAAGGCCAGTAATCCCAATTGAGCCATGCTAAGCACCGTAAAAATTTCTTTACTGCTGCCTGGCTGAAAGAACGCCGGAGCACTGCGCCAGCGCAGGTAAATATACCCCAACGAAAAGCCTCCCAATACCAGTAGATAAAGCAGTACCACCAGGGGAGAACGATAGGTGCGAAATCTTTGACGTAACTCCTTTAGTAATACCGGGTTTAATTCTTTCATTATGCTCCTACCTCCCCGGTCACAGCCATAAAAGCATCTTCCAAGTTCCCTTTAACCTCGGCAAACTCCAGTACATAAAACCCTTGGTCCATAATCTCCCGCAGTAATTGTCCTTGCTCTGTTTTATTACCGGCGAAAGATATCCTGGCCCAACCAGCATCACCATCCAGATTTACCACACCGGTTTTATGTCGCACATACTCCAGCAACTCCGGCAGTTTTTCTGCCACATCTACCTTGAGTAACCGGACTCCTTGGCGGGTTGCTGTCACTTCTTCCACAGTGCCATTGGCGACCAAACGTCCCTGCTCTAAAATGGCAATGTTGTCACACATCTCAGCCAGTTCGGGTAAAATATGCGAACTAATTAAGATGGTTTTATTCATCCGTCGCAATTGGCGAATGACTTCCTTCATTTCCGCCCTGGCTCTGGGGTCCAAGCCGGAAGCCGGTTCATCCAGGATTAATACCGCCGGATCGTGCACCAGGCAGCGGGCCATGGCCAGCCGTTGTTTCATCCCCCGAGAAAGGAAATCCACATAGGAATCGGCTTTCTCTGAAAGGTTCACTAATTCCAAGAGATCCCGACAAAGTTGGGGTCTTTTATGGATTGGTATACGATAAGCGGCGGCGTAAAAATCTAAATACTCCATGGCCTTTAGGCCGTCATAGACACCGAAGAAATCCGGCATATAGCCAATCAGTCGCCGCACTGCGGCAGCTTCATTTAGCACATCACGTCCCCCTACGGCGGCAGTGCCGCCATCCGGGGCTAGCAGGGTGGCCAGAATAGACATCGCCGTGGTTTTCCCGGCTCCATTAGGACCAATTAAACCATACACACAACCTGCCTCAATGGTCAGGGTAAAATCCCTAAGGGCGTAATTGCTGCCATAGATCTTTGTGAGCTGCTTAATTTCCACTGCATTCACTGAACAGCCACCCCTCTCACCGTTACTACAGGCAGATCCACTTTATCCGGATTCCCTGCGCCAGCCATTTTTTCCACCTGGAAGCGAAATTCTCCTGCCGTCGAGCCATACCGCTTTAGCTCCTCGGCACCAATCCGCAAGCCGTCAGAGGGCATATCCGTCCATTTGTTCTCCTGCCAGTCATAAACCCGTAGGGTCAGATATTTATTGGTTTGGGCTGGAAACGTCAGGCCATCCACCCTGAAGTTTTGCTTGTTGAGTGTTCCTAGGAGATTGTACTCCAGCGTGACCTTCCCTTCATAAAGGGTAATGCCTAAGGGTGTTTGATTAAAGGCACCCCGGCTGTCAGTTACTTTCGGCAAGTACATACCCGAGGGCAATTCCACCGTTTGTCCCAGGGGGATCGTCAACTGCAGGTTCTGTGTCACCAGCATGAGATGGTGTTCACTAACGTTGGCCTTATCCGATAGGATCTTAAACATCTGTAGGGAATCATCGCTCCAGCCAAAGAATACCGGCTGATTGCTGCCTTCCTGCATCCGAGACCCCATGGCCGTATCCACCATTTGTCTTTCACGGACAAAGGCATCCTGTTCGCCAGGCTTTGCTGGAGGAATCAGTAAGTCTCTGAATTCATTGGGTCCTAAACTGCCAGGCCAGTTAGTTAAGGACTGGTTTACTGTCAAATTGCCACCGGCAGGAAGATTTCCTACGGCAAGGGAACGACCTCCCAATAAAATGCGGCAGTCCCTCAAATTTATCTTGGTCTGGTTTTCAATGGTTCCTTGCAGAGTGCCATTCTCCAATGACAGACTACCGCTGATCTGGCCCATATCTTTTTTAACGGCGGTTGCTCTGGCATGGCGCATAGACCAGTATTCAACATTGGAAAAAGAAAGCTTAGGAGACGCGACATCATTATATTCAATGACAATACCCTTGTTTTGCGGGTAGTAGGAATTGGCCGGCCAAACAATGGCTTCCCGAGGCCCTTCAATATCCAAGTTGCCACCATAGGGACTAACAAAGGCAGCGGTTGCATTCACTTCTGCCCGCTTGTCATCTAAAATTTCAACTACCGCCAGAGTTTGGCTGATGGGGGCATTGATCCTTTGGGCTGGTGACATTAGGTAGACGACCCCTGTGGTGAGCAGAGCACAGGTAGGTATCAGCCACCACATCCAATCCCTTTTATCACAGCGTTTTAATAATAGATAAAAACCGGGTCCTAGCACTAATACATAAAAAACCCAAGCCACCGCTACCTTTGGTATCGGTGGGGTTTTTATCTGAGGTAGATAGGTGGCTGCCTGAGCCAAACTATCATTGCCCATCTGTCGTTTTTCCTGGGCCATTTGCATTTTTACGTTGATGCCTGCTTGACCAATCTTGTTGCCGAACACCAAAGGCCACACGGCAGCAGACTCCGAGGTGAGGTTTTCCAAAGGAATCCCAGAGTAGATAACCTGACCCTTACCATATTCCCGGGAGGCCACCACCACAACACCATTTACCTTGATGCGTGCTTCACCCGCCTGCAAAGGACCGGTGGTCACATTCATGTTCCCCTTAACTACCTGTAATCCTCCTAGATTAGCCGCCACAGTTTGCTGAGCCTCTGCCAACACAGGAGAAAGATCAGCCAGTGGCCCACCGGAGGCTGCCCCGGCACCACCGGAAATAATCAGCATCCCCCCCAGGGATGTCCAATCCTTTAGGGTGGCTAGTTGTTGTGTCGTTAATTCTGCAACAGAATGGTCATCCACAATGATGATATCTGCCAAAACCAACTCCAGAGGGTCTTCAGGCAGAGCTTTTGGGGAAAGATATTTGATCGTGGTTTGACCGCCAAAGGACTGGTCAAACCACGCAGCAATACCGCCCTTGAGAGGTTTTTCTCCCAAACTCAGGGCAATAAAACCGCCATTTACTACCGTCCCTTGCACCGGACTGACAGCCACCGGTTTATCTCCTGCCAACAATACCACGGTAGCACCGTCATTAATCATTTCACTGGGTACCATCAGCATGGTCTTAGCAAGACTTCCTGCCGGTACCTGCACAACCCTTTGGTAACGGGTACCTTGCTGTGAGGGACCTTTTTCAAGTATATTCCGCCCCGGTTCCACCACCAGTAAACCGGTAAATGCTTCACCCTGGTTGGCAATACTCACCTGGAGTCCTGTGGGCAGCCCCAGTTTATAAATACCACTTAAACCGGGCTGTACTGCCAATCGCACTGTCCCTGCTTCTTCTGCCAATGCCACAGTGGGTTGTAGTAGGGACATCAATCCTAAAATGGTTAACAGCAGGACCAGTAAAAGACTACCGAGTCCCTGTTTTATTTTACTCATTTACTAGTCTCTCTCCTTTTCCCACCGTTCTTCTAGGCTGACTTTCAGCAGGGCTACCGTGTCACCATCCCGGCGAGCAAATAACAACCACTTGCCCTCGGGACCAAAAACCTGCCCCTCACATTTATTAACTTCATTAAGAATGAGTGTTTTCGGCTCTCGGGAACCACTTAATTCCTGTTGGCGCAGCCAATTAAGCTCTACGCCGGAAACACGATTCTCCGTAGGCACTAATAAATGACTTGTGGTCAACCAGCCGCTACCCTTATTTAACTTTTTTAAAGCCGGTGAACCATCTTTGCCCAGGTAAGTAATACGCATCTCTGCCACCTGTTGACGGACACTGTATTGAGGCTCACCGTTAGGCAGGAAGGTTAATACTCTCTCTTGGATTTTTTCCGAAGAAAAAGCCAGATAGCCATTGGCTCCCCACACGGGGTTTTCACCTTGGCCCAATAAATCTGCCTCACCTGTTTGGGCATCCACTAACCACAATTCATAACCATTGGTTCGACTGGGCTTTTGCACAACCAAGTGTTTCCCATCGGGCGACCAGGTAGGAGCATCCCCTTCAATGACACGTCTTTCCTGGCCAGCCTGGGAACTAACCCAGACCTCTGGGACACCTCCCAGCCGATTCACTACATAGGCTAGTTTTTTACCGTCCGGTGCATAAACCAGATTGGAATAGTGATTAGCTTCCAGGGTATTGCCCCTTGCTACATCAGCAGACATGGCCATATTGCTGGCAATTTCTACCGAGGCAGCCTCCTGCTTAGCACGGGCTTTGGCCTGTACTGGGAAATTTTTTTCTTTGGCAGAGAGTAATTCCTCAGTGGTAAGATGTTTAATTTCTTCAGAACCGCTTTGACTTACAATATATGAAATCTGTTTACCATCCGGTGCCCAGGCTGGGGAACGAAAAACCTCTCCTTCAGGTGGCTCTAGCGCAGCCAATTGGACTCCCGTTTCAGAAAGCAATACCAAACTGCCACCACGAACCAGTACTATTTTCGTGCCATCGGGACTGATGGTTGGCTGAAGGGGGAGTGCCTCCGTCCAAAAACGAGTAAGTTCCTGGGGGTTACCTGCTGCTTCTAAAAAATAGTTCCCACTGGTATGACGCCATAATCCGGTTAAGGCAAAGGCTAATAAGATCACTGCAACCGATCCTAAAAATGCCTTGATCCACGGATGTTGCACCAACTCCCAGCGATTCTTGGGTTCTTCCAGGTGGGGCAGCACTTGTCCAGAACCCTGGTTTTTTAGCTCCCATTGGCGCTCCAATAGTTTTTTACGTAATTCCACCTGCAATTGGCGGTTAATGGGAACCGTCTCCCGTACCTGACGCATGTGACTTAGTAAATGAGAAACACCCTCACCTTCAGCTTGCCTGGCTTTTAAATAATCTTCCATGGGAAGAACCTTATTCTCCTGATTATGAACTTTTTCTTCTGTCATATCAGGCACTCCCCCCTTCCCGATCATATTTCTGCCGAAGCTGTTTTAAGGCACGATGATGCAGCATCCGTACGGCTGATTCTGTCTTACTTAAAACTTCCGCAATTTGAGCAAACCGAAGATCACCGGCATAACGCAGAGCTACCACGTCCCGGTAATCTGCTGAAAGGTCTTTTAATAATTGGCGAAGCTTCTTTACTTCTTCTCCCTGCAGCACTGCTTGTTCCGGCCCGTCATCGGAACCAATAGCCAATTCCAAGATGATATCCTGGGTGGCATACTCTCGTTTGCCTCGTATGTAATCTACGTAAACATTGTGGGCAATGCGAAAGATCCAAGCAGCAAAGGGACCATCCGCCCGGTATTTACTAAAATTCTCCAGCGCTTTCATAAAAACTGCGGTGGTTAAATCATCAGCATCCCAGGTGTTATCCACTCGGTAGCGTAAATACCTATTCACCGGCTCAAAATAACGGTCGTATAATTCTTCAAATGGTAAATCGCCATCCGGATGCCTTTGATTGGTTGCCGGAGTCATCAATTAAACCCTCATTTCATCATTACATTGCAAATGCTTATGTACTCACCTATAGAGACGCTGGCTACGCTAGAAATGTAACGCGGGAGGGGAAATTTATTAGCGGTTGGCCAAAAGAGGGAGTATCGCAAAAAGTAGTTTTGCGATACTCCCTCTTTGATCTTCAAAGTTATTCCATAACTAAATGAGGTTTGTTAGGAATACAATGTAATGCTTTAATCCAACGCACTGTCTTCGTGCGCGCCCGCATCACCAACGAGTGGGTTTCTGCCCGGTCGTTACCCACAAAGCGTACGCCCCGCAGTAGTTCCCCGTCGGTTACTCCGGTGGCCGCAAAAATGGCATCTTCTCCTCTGACCATATCGTCCATTAACAGTATTTGCCGAGGATCCTGTAAACCCATTTTTACACAGCGGTCATATTCTGACTGGTTATCTGGAACCAAC
Source organism: uncultured Desulfotomaculum sp. (assembly GCA_946411205.1). Classification (GTDB taxonomy): domain Bacteria; phylum Bacillota; class Desulfotomaculia; order Desulfotomaculales; family Desulfotomaculaceae; genus Desulfotomaculum. Next base: position 11,451 of record CAMKDG010000052.1, on the reverse strand, counting down.
CGTCCTTGCATTTCTCCCCCCAGGGCTTTAATCGCAGCGGCAGAAATAACGCCTTCCGGTGCTCCTCCGGTACCGATGTATAGATCAATCCCTGTATCTTCAAAGCAGGTGGCAATGGCAGCACCTACGTCACCATCACTGAACAATCTAACCCTGGCGCCGGTGCGACGAACAGCTTCAATAATCTGCTCATGTCGCTCTCGCTCTAAAATCATTACCGTACAGTCTTGAATCCTCTTCCGATTCGCCCGGGCAACAATTTCCAGTGTCCGGGGAATGGGATCGTCGATATGGATTAAGCCTGCAGCTCTAGGCCCTACAGCAATTTTTTCCATGTACATATCCGGCGCATGCAACAAATTACCTTTGTCGGAAATCGCCACCACAGCCATGGCATTGTTTAAACCCTTGGCCACAATATTGGTTCCTTCCAGGGGGTCCACCGCTACATCAACCTCCGGTCCCTGGCCAGTACCAACCTTTTCCCCTATGTATAGCATAGGGGCTTCATCCAATTCCCCTTCACCAATTACAACTGTACCTGTAATATTTACCGAATCAAACATTGCCCGCATAGCACTGGTGGCAGCCTGATCCGCTTCATTTTTCTTTCCTCTCCCCATCCAACGGGAAGAAGCTAAAGCAGCTACCTCAGTAACCCTGACAATTTCCAGAGCAAGTTCTCTATCCACAATAAAAGACCTCCTTAGTATTGAACCTGTCTCTATTATTATAGCATTGAAAGGACAGAGTAGAGCTACATTTTTATACCGGGTAGGAATTTCTAAAATAATTAGTTCTAAAAGGAGTCATTCTATACGTATTTTTACTTGACGGCATTATCATTTTTACTTACAATTTCAGAAAGTATAAAATTTTAATTGATGAAAGTATTAAGAAAAATTAATGCAATCTTAATTCAAATTTCTTCTTTAAAATGATATAATGAAAACAAAAGGAGGTAAGCATGTATGTCTGAAAAGGAAAGGGCTATTCAAGCGCTGCGCCACATGATTGAACAAAATGAAGCCAGAGGCCAAAAGGAAAGTAGGTTAAAGGATTGGTTTAACGGACTCAACAAAGACTTGTGGAAAGCGATAGAAACACTGCAACAGGCTTAGGGGGGCCTTTTTTTATTGCCTTTTTAGACATATTGGGTATACAATAAGAACCGTAATAGTAATGCTGACAATCGGGGGTACTTTTTCGATGCAACAATATACCGAGGCCCGTAAAAAACGGGACTTTTTTCTTTTTATGGTAACATCCATTTTTCTGGGCCTCTACAGCGGTTTGTATGAACCATCTTTTAATAACTATCTGAATGATGTCTTTCATATTGGTGAAGTAGCCCGAGGTGGTCTGGAATTTCCTCGGGAACTTCCTGGCTTCTTAGTGGTGTTTACTACAGGTCTTTTAATTTTTCTACCTGATGTACGCATTGCCATGGTAGCCAGCCTGATCTTGGCTACGGGCTTAATGGGCTTGGGCTTCTTGTCTCCCTCCTTTCCTTGGTTAATTGTTTGGATGATTACTTGGAGCGTAGGATCTCACTTGTCCATGCCCATGGAGTCCAGCATTGGGGTGGCCCTGTCTAAGCCAGGCCAAGAGGGTAAGACCTTAGGGCAACTGGGTGCTATGAAAACGGCTGCTTCTCTGGTAGGTTTTTTGTTGGTATGGTTAGGCTTTCGTTACATCGATATTCAATACTCTACCATTTTTGCTCTGGCAGGCCTTTGTGCCATGGCAGCCGCGGTCTGCCTGTTCCTCATGCAACCCTTAAAAACGAACAGAAAACGTCAAAAATTACTGTTCAAGAAAAAGTATCTTTTGTTTTACTGGCTGAATATTCTAATGGGTGCCCGTAAGCAAGTCTTCCTCACCTTTGCTCCCTGGGTGTTAATTAAAGTTTTTCATCAGCCGGTCACCACCTTTGCAGTCCTTGGACTGGTCGGCACCATGATCGGCATACCCTTCCGCGCCCTCCTGGGACGAGCCATTGATAAATTTGGTGAACGAATCGTCATAGCCGGTGAATCGATCGCCCTGATTTTTGTCTGTGTCGGGTATGGTTTTGCCCGGGAAATGGGCTTAGGCAGCCTAGCCATTTGGTTGGTCTTCGCCTGTTATATCGGTGACCAGCTTCTATTTGCCTGTAATATGGCCCGAACCACCTATTTAAATAAAATTGTGGATTCACCCGCAGACTTAACTCCCACTTTATCCATGGGCATTACCATTGATCATCTGGTATCCATGTCCATTCCCTTCTTTGGCGGATTGCTCTGGATGAAGTTTGGCTATCAATATGTTTTTGTGGTAGCAGCCGTGATTGCTTTGATTAACTTATTTGCGGCTTTTCAAATTAAGACCAAAGAATCCGTTTATACAAACACTTCCGCCAATGCTTAATGCCTAGTGAACAAGCCCTTTAGATCTGGCGGCAACGGACAGGCCAACTGAGTTGGCCTACCTGTTACCGGGTGATAAAAAGATAAATAAGCACAATGCAGGGCCTGACGTTGGATGGCTAGCTGTTGCCCACCGTAAAGTGAATCTCCCAACAGGGGGTGTCCCAGGTAGGACATATGGATACGCACCTGGTGGGTACGACCGGTTTTAAGTTCTAAGCAAATCAGACTGTACTGCTTCCATGTACGCAGCACCCAGTAGTGGCTGATCGCCGGTTTGCCAAGCGGCGTGACCATCCGTTGAATGATACTGTCTGGAGCCAACCCAATAGGGGCATTAATAATCCCTTTGGACGGCACGGGCTCCCCTTCCACCACCGCCAAATAACGGCGAACAAACTGCTCCCGATGCATTTGCTGCTGGAGTTGTTGATGGATATAGGCATTTTTAGCCACGAGAACGATGCCTGAGGTATCCCGATCCAGTCTGTGAACCAATCTTACCAGATCCTGTTCTCCATGTTGTTGCCAATGATAGACAATGCCATTGGCCAAAGTACCCGTCGCTTGATTCGTTAGTGGGTGAACCAGCATATTGGCCGGTTTGTTTACCGCTAATAAGTCCCTATCTTCATAAAGAATTTCTAATGCTAGCTGTTCGGGAATTACCTGGGATGGTTGCCGATTGATCCCTAACTCCAGACAGTCCCCTTTCCTTACCCGAGTATTGCTGTTTACCCTGCTGCCATTAAGTAGGATATTCTCCTCCCTTTTGGCTCGACGCAACAGACTGCGGGACACACCCATAGACTGCCTGAATACTCGCTCCACGGTCCATTGATCCTTTTCTGTATCGATGATTATTTTCAGATAACCTTCCCGCTGCTCTTGCATAAACCCCTTGGCCTCCCATCAATGAACCCATTGCTAAAATTGGTAGACATCAGTTGTTGTTTTTCAGGCAAATAGAATCTTACCGGCGAATAAACATAGACATAGGTATACCCCTTGAAGGGATATGTCATATATTACCGCTCCTCAAAAGCAGGATTTATCTGGCTCAAGTCTAATTATTAATGTTTAAGCTTTACAATTCTGTTAAAGGGGGGACCATCATGCTAGCCAATAGTCTGGCCGAAAAAAGGGAATTACTTGTCTGGTTTCTGCGTACTAATCGATTAAAAAAACCTGAGGCAGCTCAAGTGCTTGAATTTATCAAGGGTGACAAGACGCTTCTATCCCGGGTACAGTTTACTCAAAATTTGTCGGATAAAAAAGATGCCTTGCTGATTTCCGCAGTGTACACCAATACCTTCCCCTTTGATTTTCGTAGGAATAACGTCAGTTATGGCTCAGTGGATGAGGTTATTTATCAGTTAAAGCAAAATCCTCCCACAAAACTTTACATGTGGCTCTCCTATGCCAGTCCACCCAATTGCTTGCTTTGCACCCAAACCAATCGGAGAAAGGTCGCTGCCAAGCGGAATCCAGCTGCTATTGCCCATCGGATGTTGGTGGATGCTGTGCGAACTGTTAACAAAAAGGAAGCCCGTCGTAAGGCCCTGTTGTTAAAAATTGATGAGTGCTTGGACGAAAAAAACTTGCTTGAATTTAAGAAACTCACTGAAGAACTCCATCGTCTCAGTTCTGAATAGGAAGATTTGTTAAGGCCTCCGCCTTTTGCGGAGGCCTTATTTTATCTGCAATATTTTTATAATTCCATATGTTAAAAAAAGGTAATCTTGGAGCGCTGTAGAATTTACTTTATTATAGGAATTATGAAGTATTCTCAAGCGTGAGGTATTTTTGGAATGAACAGTTTGACGGATAAAGAACGGGAATTAAAAAACTATATTGATAATTTAATTACTCTCAACGCAAAGGTAGCACCAGACGGAACACTGTTATTAGTCAATGAAACAGCTGCCCAGCTAATTAATACTCCCTCAGAACAACTGGTGGGCCAAAAGTTTTGGGAAACCCCTTGGTGGAATTATGATTCAATCCTTAGTAACAGACTAAAAAAGGCTGTCGAAAGAGCTACTTCGGGACAAACCGTATATTTCGAAGCTAAAAATCGTACTAGTGGTGACTATATCTATATTGATTTTACCCTAAATCCCGTCTTAGATGAAAACAATCAAGTCATCTATTTGGTGGCTGAGGGCAGAGATATTACTCAACGGAAACTCATTGAGCAAGAATTGGTAGCTGCCAATGAAGAAATGACCGCCAGTAACGAAGAACTCCTTTCCATTGAGGAAGAATTGAGAACGATTAATGGGGAGCTAGGGCAAGCTCACCAGGAATTATACAATATTTTGGAGAGTATTACCGATGCCTTCTATGCCGTCAATGACCGCTGGGAAGTAACCTATGTAAACAAAGAAGCCGAGAAACTCTTGCGTCTTAAGAAAGAAGATCTTATCGGCAAATATTTGTGGGATAAATTATATTCGGTTGTTGATACTTCTATCCACTCTTCTCTGATGAGGGTCATGGAAGAAAAAATTCAGATGCATTTTGAATATTTCTTTTCGCCACTCGGCAAATGGTTTAATATTCATGCCTATCCCTCACAGCAGGGTCTTTCTATCTATTTTCATGACATTACTGAATATAAATTAGCCCAGGAAAAACTTGCCCTCCAAAACCGTTATCTGACAACCCTGCACCAAACCGCCCTGGGCCTAATGAACCGCCTAGATCTGGATGAACTACTTGAAAACATTGTGTCCCGCGCAGCAGCCATGTTGAAAACCGAACATGGTTGGATTTATTTGGTCAATAGTGATAAGAGTGAAATTGTTTTGCGCTTAGGCATCGGCCAATGTAAAGAGATCATTGGCTTTCGTATGAAACTAGGTGAAGGACTGGCAGGTAAAGTTTGGCAAAGCGGCAAACCTATGGTGATTGAAGATTACGCAACTTGGGCCGGACGTTCAGCTAGTTTAGATTTTTTGAAAATCCATGCCGGAGTAGCTGCACCTCTTACATCAGGTTCCGAGGTAATCGGCATCATTGGTATTACCTTTCCGGAAAAAAATAAAGAAATCGGTGCTGATGAAATATCTCTCCTGACAGGCTTCGCCCAGTTAGCCTCTATCGCTCTGGATAATGCCAACTTATATAATGCCGCCCAGCAGGAGTTAGCCGAACGCCGGCGGATCGAAAAAATACTACGCTATCTCGCCTATCACGACCCGTTAACTGACTTACCTAACCGCTCATTGTTTAATGATCGTCTCTCCATTGCCCTAAGCCAAGCCCAAAGGTACAGCAGTAAGTTGGCCGTTTTATTTTTAGACCTGGATTACTTTAAACAAGTCAATGATACCCTGGGGCACGATATGGGCGATCAGTTTCTCAAAAGTATTGCCAGTCGTCTGTCTTCCCTTTTACGTAAGAGCGACACCATAGCCCGCATCGGTGGCGATGAGTTTACTATTCTATTGCCAAATATCAATAGAACTGAAGACGCTGGTAAGATCGCTCAAAAAATTATAGAGACTATGAAAGAACCCTGGCTCCTTGGCAATCATGAATTTCATATCACCCCCAGTATTGGTATTGCTGTATATCCAATCGATGGCGAAGATATTGAATCTTTGTTAAAAAATGCCGATGCTGCCATGTATCAGGCCAAAGTAGCGGGGCGTAACAACTTCCAATACTATACCCCTGCCATGAATGCCACGTCTCTGCAGCGTTTGGAATTGGAGAATAACCTCCGGCGAGCTCTGGCCCGGGATGAGTTTATTATTTACTATCAGCCACTGGTGGAACTCACCACGGGTAAAATTATTGCTATGGAGGCATTGATCCGCTGGCAGCACCCTCAGTGGGGATTAATCTCTCCCGATGAGTTTATCCCGGTCGCAGAGGAGACCGGATTGATTGTTTTCATCGGAGAGTGGGTCCTTCGAACTGCCTGTGCTCAGAATAAATCATGGCAAGACGAGGGGTGCCCTCCGATGCGAATAAACGTGAACCTTTCAGCCCGCCAGTTCCAACAAAAAAATCTTGTCCAAAGAATTGCTACCATTCTCCAGGAAACCCAATTGGATCCCAGGTGGCTGGAATTGGAAATTACCGAAAGTGTAGCCATGAAAGATGTGGAATTCTCTGGCAAAATGTTGTTTGAACTGCGAAAAATGGGGATTACCATCGCCATTGACGATTTTGGCACCGGTTATTCTTCTTTAAGCTATCTGAATCGCCTGCCCATTGATATGATTAAAATTGACCGTAGCTTTATTCGAGATATCTCCCATGATCCAGGTGATGCTGCCATTGTTAGCACCATCATCGTGCTGGCCCAAAACTTAAAAAAGCGAGTAACCGCCGAAGGGGTGGAAACGCAGGAACAACTACAATTTCTGCAAAATCACCACTGCAATGAAATGCAAGGCTATCTATTTAGCCGCCCCCTGCCAGTGGAGGAATTAAGTTCCTTATTATGCGGCTATATTGAACATTAAAAACGGGCAACGGCCGTCAGTCACGAATCACAGGAAAACGCTCCGGCAAAATAATGCCAGCTTTTTTTATCAAGGCTGCGGCCCGTTCCTGGGTTAACTGTAAGATTTTTTCCTCACTCATGGTAAGAACCTTTCGCCCACGCATGAGCCACCTACCATTACACATAGAAGACTCCACATTACTGGAATTCATGGCATAGACCAGATTAGCGATGGGATCATGCAAGGGTAAGCTGCTCGGAGATGTCGGGTTAATTATAATTAAATCCGCTTTTTTCCCTGTCTCTAAGGAACCGATTTGATCCTCCCAAAGAAGACAGCGAGCACCATAAATTGTAGCCATTTCTAACACCTTCTCTGCCGGCACCACTTGGGGATTCAGGGTCCGTCCCTTGTGGATTAAAGAGGTGAGATACATCTCGCTCATCATATCCATGCGATTGTTGCAGGGAGCACCGTCGGTACCAATGGAAACCGGGATACCCCTGTCCAACATATCGGGAACCCGAGCAAAACCAAGCACCTTCATAGCTGCACCAGGGTTATGGGACACCTTTACATCATGTAACGCAAAGAGATCAATTTCTTTATCTGACAGCCAGACAGTATGAACAGCCAGGAAATTGCGATCCAATACCCCCAATTTCGCCAGATGTTCCACCGTGGGGAGTCCCCTGCTCTCTCTGGCATACCGGATCTCTTCCAGGACCTCGGCCACATGCATATGAATTCCTACACCATATTGATCTGCTAAACCTTTGGTTCTTTTAATTAACTCATCCGAGTTATTAAAAATAGTCCTTAAACTAAACCAGAAGCGGATGCGCCCCTCGGCCTGACCATGCCAGCGTTTTAGCAACTCTTCTTGTTTTTGCAGGACAACTCGGGTATCTTCTTGCCAACGGGTGGGTAGTCCTTCTCCACAATCCATGGTGGAGCGGGCTAAATTAGCCCGTAAGCCGCTTTCTGCCACCGCTCGACCCATGCCATCCACTTCTTGTCCACCCGCTTCGGCAAAGGTTGTTACTCCTGATTTAAGTAGTTCCAGACAACAAGCTAAGGAAGAAATATAGGAATCCTCCAAATCCATACTGCTTTCGTAAGGCCAGATCCTCTGCCGCAACCAGGTTAATAAATCTACATCATCACCAATACCCCTGGCCAACTGTTGGGACAAATGGACGTGGGTGTTGATAAGACCTGGCAGTACGATTTTTCCTTTAGCATCCACCACTTCCGCATCATCCATAATTTGTTCCGGCGCAACCATCCCCACAGCAAGAAGGCGATCACCTGCGACCAGTACATCGCCACCCGCAAAAACTTGCCGTTGTCCATTCATGGTAATGACTAAACCATTCTTGATTAGAATTTGTTTCATACTGGCTCTCCTTATTCCGTCGATAATCTCTGTTAAAGATCTTAAATTCTAGTTATTACACAATATTTACAGAAATCCCTGCAGAAAAAATAGCCTTCCTGGTTAGGCGGGTTCCCCTTGCTTAATCCCTGGTTTGTCTGCCATCGCCGTTAATCGAGATAACCGGCCCAAGGAATTTGGGTTGTGGTTTTAGTAGGTGTACGTTAATAAAATCCTTGTTTCTGGCTACAATTTCCCTGGCTTCATTGTATTGGATACCGCTATACAAGTGCTTATCTGCCTTGTAGCCTTTGGCCTCTAATCCCATTGTACGGGCTATATAGATGGCCCTGGGTAGGTGAAACTCCTGGGTCACGATGATGGCAGAAGCCACTTGAAAAACATCTCTGCTTCGATACATGCTTTCATAGGTGCTAAAACCGGCATGATCCATAAAAATATCTTCACCCGGCACACCCAATTGTTCCGCATAACGCCGCATGTGATTCACTTCATCGTAGGAATCCTGTCCATGGTCACCACTCATTAAAAGTTTCTTGACCTTCCCTTTATTGTATAATTCCACAGCAGTTTCCACCCGGTCCCGCAGCATGTCACAAAGGTATCCATTGGGCGTGACATAGGCACCTAACACAATGGCTGCTTCTGCCTGATACGAATCCTGCAGATCACTCATATGTTGTTGTCCTATTTTTTTCATATATCCGTTGACACCTAGCAGCAGTACCACAAAAATGACTACCAGCAAAGTAATTCTTTTAAACCATCTTTTCATGCTCTTACCACCTATTGGAAATTTCTAGTTTAATACATTAGCTTCAACTTCTATTTTTATTTTTCCTTTTTCATCAACACTTTTCAAAGTAATTATTGCATCCCCATAATAACCTTTCTCAAAATATCCAAAGATGCATTCTGTATATAAGTTCCCTTCATTATCATGATAATATAGTTTCATTGAATTCTCCCCAAACTCTTCAGTCGGATTTACATTTAATTTATATTCGTTGTTTGGTGGGATTGAAGATATTTTAATATCTGAGCTTATATTATGATAGGTTAAATATAATTTTGATATTTGAGTATCTGTTTGATTTCTAATTGTAATGTCAAATCCCTTGTGACTTGAAAATAATAAAATACTAGTAGCCCCAAGAAACCCCAAAATAAATATTACAATAAATAATTTTTTCACCTATTCAACTCCACTTTAGGTATTTATGATAAGGACGTTACCTGGGAGGATTATGTTACATCTCTTTTTTATTGGCAGTAATTTACTATCCTGTTTTTATTGACTTCTACCCAAGAAAATATTATATTGATATTTAGATAAATGTCTAAATATCTAAAGGGTGATGTTATGGCTGGTATTAATACAACCTTTCAAGCTTTATCAGATCCTACCAGAAGGGAAATCCTCAGAATGCTGCGGGAAAAGGATTTAACTGCCGGCGAAATCGCCGACCATTTTCATATCTCCCGCCCCAGCATTTCACATCATCTGAGCATCTTAAAAAATGCTAATTTGGTGTTAGATGAGCGCAAAGGACAATTCATTTACTACTCTTTGAATACCTCGGTTTTGGAAGAGGTTATGGGCTGGTTTGCCGGTTTTATTGACAAAGGAGGGGACTCTTAATGAAAACAAGGTATGGTATAAAATTTAGTTGGCTTACCCTGGGCTTCCTGATACTTTTTTGGGGCCTTTGTGCCTCCTTTTATCCTTCTCTGCCAGATCAGGTACCTTCTCATTGGAACCTGCAGGGGGAAGTTGATGACTATTCCCATAAAGCTCTGGCCAGCCTAATTATGCCGCTGTTACCCCTGGTTCTTTATCTAGGCCTAACCTTCACCCCGTCTCTTGATCCGAAAAAGCAAAACTACGAGAAATTTGCCTCCAGTTACGAAAAAATCAGAACCGCCATTGTACTGGTCATGCTCATGATTACTCCTCTGCCTCTGCTTATGGCTAAGGGATATGAGATTAACGTAGCCTTTTTGATCAAAGGCATCCTTGCCCTGTTATTTGTGGTATTAGGAAATTACATGAGCAAAATCAGGTACAATTATCTGGTGGGATTTAGACTTCCTTGGACGCTGGCTAATGAAGAGGTCTGGAATAAAACCCATCGTGTTGGTGGGAAATTGATGGTGTTGGGAGGACTTTTGGCATTCCTGTCGGCTTTTATAGACTCAACACTCGGTGCTATTCTATTTATGGCGGGTATCTTCCTCCCCACCATCATCACGTTGGTTTATTCTTACCTAGAATATCAAAAAGTAAAATAAAAAAGCAGCCTGCCATTCCAAAAGAATGGTTGCTGCTCTTTTATTATGATTGGTAATCCACCGCCACCGCCGATTCCTTGACAGTGCCAATAAGTTTTGCGACTTCCTGATGAGCAGGATGCACCTGGTAAGCGTCTAAATCCTCCAAAGAATCAAATTTAGTTACCAGTGCCAAATCGTAAGAACGCTCCGAGCGGATAACATCAACACCCACTTCTAAGTGGCGTAACTCCGGAACCTTACCCTGTAAACCCAGCAAGGCTTCCTTAACCCTCTCAATATCCCTGGCCTCCTTGAATTTGAAAAAAACAATATGTGTAATCATCCCTGCCACTCCCTTTTAGATTATTGGGTTTGCTCTTCAATTTTTACTAAAATTCTTTGCAAATCTTCTTCCCCGAAACGATATTGCTCAGAACAAAAATGGCAGTTAATTTCCGCCCCCCCTTGTTCCTCCAGCATAGAACTAACTTCGTCTTTACCAATGCCGATCAGTAAATCCTCTAACCTCTCCCGAGAACACTGGCAGCAGAAGCAAACGGGATTGTTTTCCAAAATTTTAATGTCCAATCCCTGAGTAACTCTGTTAATAATGTCCTCAGGGGTTTCACCATCCTTAATTAAGGTGCTGAGATGGGGCAAGTTAGCCAAATTCTCCTCCAGGCTCTGTAAAACGTCTGCATCGGCATTGGGTAATAGTTGCAATAGTAATCCACCGGCGGCAACTACGGAATTATCTGTGTCCACCAAAACTCCTAAAGACACCGCAGAAGGAGTCTGTTCAGAGGTGGTAAGGTAATGGGCCATGTCTTCTGCAATTTCTCCGGAAATCAATTCCACACTCCCGGTAAAAGGCTCCTTTAACCCCAAATCACGGGTAATATGC
>CAMKDG010000051.1 GCA_946411205.1 uncultured Desulfotomaculum sp. | reverse complement strand
CCCTTGGTATAGGGGTCTCTGGCATCCAACGCGGAAGATAGGGCCCGAATTAAACTGATCATGAGCTTTTCCTGCTTGTCAAACAAAATGCGATTATCGATAATAACAGCCGCTTGACTGGCAAAGGTGGCACAAAGTCGGAGGTCCCTGTTATCAAATTGGCTGCCATCTGGTTTATTAATTAGCTGCAAACATCCCAATCTGCTACCTTTACTGACCAACGGGAGCAAAACCATGGAGGACACTGTGTAATTAAGAGCATAGCCGACATTCTCCAACAAACCACTGCCCTCTCTGCTGCCAGTGGTCACAACAATAGGCTTGCCTCGTACGGTAACACTGTCGATGTTGGAGGCAAACTGTTTTAATAGCAGGCTCACCGCATCACGATCCAAGCCGTAGGCTGCCTTCGGAGTCATCTGACGTTGTTCCCCAGCCAACCATAGTAAACCAGTCTCAGCCCCTACCAACAGAACAGCTTGTTCCATCAGTATTTCCAGCAATTCTTCTACACAAAGGTCAGAGCTGAGCAAAGCACCCACTTCGATGAGAGTTTCTACTTCTTCCCAGGTGAATTGATCTCTATTTTCCTCTTGTTTTTCGTGTTCGTTCACCGGTTTGTTCTCCCAACATAAATGTTTGGTATATATATTGGCCATTTCACCACCCAATTCCTGCCATTTTAGTAATTGTAAACTATTTTCATCCTTTGACAGCAATTGCAACATCCGAACCCTGCTTGTCTAAAGCTTTGGCAAATTGGACCCTCAGTCCAGAAGAGGCTCCGGTAGATACGGCCGTTTTCCACTTTTAAATCAACTAAAGGATAATGCGTATTATATGATACTTATTGTCATTCCTATAAGCCTAATTAGATGCTCTATTCCAAGCATAGGATAAGTAGCTATTGTTAAACTATTATCTACTATGTTTACTGACTCTGGGCCCCGTTTAAGCAAGTCTTCTTTTTCGTTAACTCTATTAATTGACTGTAGTTGAGGGACAAATTCATTAAGATATACTATGGATGCAGTATCCTTTGCATCCCTTGCATACCTTTTAAAATAGGCTATCAAAACATCTTGTTCAGCTTGATCTTTAACATAAGGATATATTTCCTTAATAACATGCATTGCATTTATTTTATCTTCTTTGTTTAATGATATTACCTTATCCATTAAATTTATATCTTTTTGATACTTCTTAATAATATTAGCTACCTTTACATCTTCATTATAGTACTCATTTAAGGTGGCAATAATTATTTTCTCTTCTAATTCTGGATCAACTAATGTTTCTAGTGTTGTTTTACTTTTAGCCTTTTCTTCCAAGTACTGCTGAACGTATGGGTTTGGAACACTTTCTTTAACACCTGCAAAAGCATAAAACGGTTGAATTACCAGTGCAATAATTAAAAGAACAACGGGAAGCATTTTACTTCTTTTCACAAAGACCCTCCTTTATTGTTTTATTTTTCTTTTCCACCATTCCGCGTAGGTGATAGCATCACCCTATTAAACCATAACATTTATTAGTTCTTGCCAACACCTTCCTTTCCACTAGAGAAATATGAAACTATTCTACGCATGCCGTTTTTTCTTCTGAGCAAATTTTATTTATAACCTACATAATAATATCATTGATAATTAAAGCCAAATAATTAACTACGACTAATTGCAACTAATTTCGACATATTTCTCTCATCTAGTTTTAATGTTTAGCTTATTATCATCACCACAATGTTCTACTAGTTCTAACTTGCATCAGCAATCTACTTAAAATAGGCGGGCATTTTAGCAGTTTCCCCTGTGGTTAGGAATTAAGTAAGTTTTGGAAATATTTTGTTATCCTAGGCCTTTACTCTGGATATCCAGCACAAAATTAATATTTTAATAAATTAAAGTATTAATCCGGGCAGGTGATACAGTGTTAACGTAGAATAGTTACGTTGTGATTGTAAAATCATGTCATAATTTGGAGAGGAGCGGTATTGTGAAGAAGTCTTTTGCGTTACTGGGTGTCTTGCTGATGTTATTAACGATTGTTTTAATTGGCTGCAGCAGTGCCCAAAAGGAAGCAGGAAAGGAACCTAATAACAACGCTGCAGCAACTAAACCGGTGCAGTTTAAACTGGCCCACGCTACCTGGGTAGGGTATGCACCGCTGTATATTGCCAAAGAAAAAGGCCTGTTTGAGAAGTACGGCCTAGCCCCGGAATTGGTTGTCATTGAAGATGAGTCCCAGTATGCCGGAGCGATGGCCTCCGGGCAAATTCAGGCCTTGGGCAATGTTGTGGATAGAGAAGTCATCCACTCTGCCAAAGGCACTGCCGAAACCTTTATCTTAGCGATGGACGAATCCGCCGGTGGTGATGGCATCATCGCAAAAAAAGAGATTACGAAAGTAGCCGACCTAAAAGGTACCACCCTTGGGTTGGATAAGTCCAGCACGGCCTATTTCTTTCTCCTATCGATCTTAGAAAAGAACGGTCTGAAGGAAGCAGATGTGACCATCCAGGAGATGTCTGCCGGAGATGCCGGGGCAGCCTTTGTGGCAGGTAGACTGGATGCAGCCGTTGTTTGGGAACCCTGGCTGACCAACTCTTCCCAGCGGGAAGGTGGCCATGTGCTGGTAAACAGTAAAGAGTACCCCCATACCATTGTAGATGTCATCACACTGCGTCAGGATTTCCTAAAAGAACATCCAGAAGCTGCTACCGGATTAACCAAAGCTTGGTTTGAAGCTATCGAATTCTACCGTCAAAATCCTGATGAAGGCAATGCCATTATGGCTAAGGCCTTAGGTTTACAGAAAGAAGAGATTGCCGACATGGCCAAGGGAGTAGCTTTCTTTGGCAAGGAAGAGAACCAAGCTTTCTTTGCTAAAGAGGGAGAAAACACCATTTACACCCTGGTCGAACGCGCCGGGAAATTTTGGCAGGAAAAGGGCATTATTAGCGAACAAATAAACCTGGATCAGTTAATTGATACTACTTATGTAAATGAGGCTGCTAAGTAAATGCAGAAAAAAGCCCCGACCAAAGTTTGGTCCAAGAGAAGTTATAGAACTTTAACGCTGGCATCTTTTCTCTTTCTCTTTTGTTTGTGGTTTACCCTTAGCACCAGCGGCGTGGTTAAGGAACTCTTTTTGCCTGCCCCGTCTTCGGTGTGGCAGGCTTTTCAGGAAATGTACCGCGAAGGAATTCTCTTGGCCTACACCCTGGATAGTACCTACCGGGTGATGGTGGGCTGGCTTATGGCTGTGGCGGTAGCGGTTCCCCTGGGTATGCTGGTGGCCAGCTCTAAGAAGGCAGAAGCTCTCTTGACCCCGGTGGTTGAATTTGCCCGCTACCTGCCGGTGGTGGCCATGGTACCTCTAACACTGTTGTATTTCGGCATTGGTGATTTACAAAAATTTGCGGTCATTTTTCTTGGTACCTTTTTTCAACTGGTACTCATGGTGAGTGATGTGGTAGCCAATGTCCAGCGAGACTTGCTGCGGGCTGCAGCTACTCTCGGTGCCAGTCGCTGGCAGATTTATCGCCTCGTACTGCTGCCAGCCTCTCTGCCGGGTATTATGGACAGCTTGCGGATCACCATTGGCTGGGCTTGGACCTATCTGGTGGTGGCAGAGCTGGTGGCAGCCAATTCCGGCCTGGGTCATATGATCTTAAAGGCACAACGGTTTTTAGCCACCGACCGTATGTTTGCAGGTTTACTCATTATCGGTCTGTTGGGCCTCTGCACCGACCTTTTCTTCAAGTGGTTAACCCGGATTGTGGTGCCCTGGAGTGAGAAGGAAGGTGGAAAAGCATGAGTAAACTCATGGTAGAACAAGTGGGAAAAATCTTTGCCAGCGGGGACGTCGTTGTGGAGGCGTTATCCGATATTAATCTGCGCATTGCGGAGCATGAACTGGCCGTGATTGTCGGACCCAGCGGCTGCGGCAAGTCCACCCTACTCAACATTGTGGCAGGTTTGGAGCAGGCCGACAGCGGTATTGTCTCCATGAATGGCAGAAGCATTGAGGGGCCCGGTGCAGATCGGGGCATGGTGTTTCAAGCTTACACCTTATTTCCCTGGTTAACGGTGCAGCAGAACGTGGAATTTGGACTGAGAATCAGAGGGATTACCGTCAAAGAACGGCAGGAAATTGCTCGTCATTACATCGAGCTGGTGGGCCTTAGCAGTTTTGCAGCAACGCTGCCCAAAGCACTGTCCGGAGGCATGAAACAACGGGTGGCCATTGCCCGAGCGTTGGCCAATAAACCAGAAATGCTGCTGATGGATGAACCCTTCGGTGCACTGGATGCCCAAACCCGCCTGGTTATGCAGGAACTCTTGCTTACCGTCTGGGAGCAGGAGCGTACTACCATTTTATTTATCACCCACGATATTGATGAGGCGGTACTCCTGGCGGATAATGTTTATGTGATGTCCCGCCGACCTGGACGAATTAGAAACCAGATTCAGGTGTCACTTCCTCGGCCGCGGGATCACCGTGCCACCGTTTCTCCTGAATTCTCGACGATTAAAAAAGAAATTATGGAGATGCTGTGGGAAGAAAGCCGGACAGCCGCCATTGAAAGATAAATAAGCAGTTTAAAAAGCGAGACAGCAGGGATGTCCCCACTGTCTCGCTTATCTTTTTTCTTCATTCATTATTATTTACCAAAAAGGCTTGAAAGGGCTTTACTTTGGCCCTACCCAAACAAAGCCTATGGCATTACTCACATTTCTTCCGGGGCCCTTTAGATATTTGCCGTTTTTGTAATACGCGACAGAACCGCCGCCGTCTAAAAATAAGGCATTGACACATTCTGCGGCATTTCCGATTCCTATAGAAATCTTCCCGTCAGAAGTCCCCCCGATATAAGGTCTGTTGGTCCCTCCTGACCCATTTATCTTTGCTACATCTGAACCCAGTGCAAAGTAAACATCTTTGAAGTTATACCCCTTTGGCGAGTTAATTTCCCACGACCAGGAAGCCTTCTGTCCTATGGAAAAGCTATCTATATTTTTGTTTCCGTAAAACACATTTGCAGAAGCGGCAGCTACCACGACAAAGCCATTGGCTGGCACTTTTACAGGGCCATAGGCTACGATATCTTTAATGGCCCCCCCTTCCACGATGACAGCTTTATCGCCTGGCTTAAGCTGTACGTCACGGCCGAAACCTTCGTCATATAAGGTGACAGACGTATCTTCATAACTTGGGTGGTTTACTCTCCATACGGTACTTCTATTTTCCTCTACGATAAAGCCGATGCTTAAGGTGACTTGTTCTACGATGAAGTCACCTTGTTTTGTGATACCGCCTAAGTAACCGCCCCATTGGCCTGTTGCACTCCCAAAGCCTGATCCGTGAAGCAATTTACCATTTTCAATCAATACGCCACTGGGGAAATTAAGCGGGGCTCCATATAAAGAGCCAAAGGCACGCAGAGCGTTTACATCTCCGCCCTTTGCCCTTACCTGAGCTTCCGTTGCATACGCATCAAAGTAGGTGCCGTTTATAGCTACAAAAGCACCTTTTGCTTGGGCATAGGCACCTACCGAAGCAACATCTGTCATCCCATTATGTATCAGCATGGGAATGTACTGGCCGCTTTTAACATCAATGATGGTGTTGGTGGCTGCGTAGGCAACCTCCGTACTCGACGGGATAGAAGTAGCAATAGCAAATGCCAATGTCAAAACCGAGAAGACTGTAAGAATTTTCTTTCTAATCATTTCATACACCTCTGTTTCTGTTATCACCAAAAAGAGAACTATTCTCCATCCGGGCATCTACTTCTTCATGGTATTTATAATACGCTGCTTGAGGATGGACTCTAACAACATCATCGGCAGTTCTCTAATAAACTTTACGGTCTGAATCATTTTATCTGCCACCAAACGTTCAAGACCGGAATAGTAATCTCAAGGCAGACCATACCAACCACCATCACCCGCTTGTACTACACGTCAGCACCGGTCACCTTGGCACTCGTTTAAAAAGCGAGACAGCCGGGATGTCCCCACTGTCTCGCTCATCTTTTTCTGCTCTGATGGACTATAGTTTTTCCCTGGTTCGGGCAATGGCCTGTTGTACGGCTTCCGGTGCCGGACCACCCCTCACTTTGCGGGCAGCAGCACAGTATTCTACCCCAATGGCGGCATAGATATCGTCTGTAAAAATTGGGGACAGCTCTTGGTATTCCTGCATGGTTAGTTCTTCCAGGTTTTTGTTCTGTTGCAGGCAGTAGAATACCGCTTTACCTACGATTTCGTGAGCTTCCCGGAAGGGAATCCCTTTTTTTGCCAAGTAATCCGCCACATCGGTGGCATTGGTAAAACCACCCCGGGCAGCCTTGGCCATATTGTCCTGGCGCACCGTCATGGTAGCAATCATCGGCCGGAAGACCAGCAGGCAACCCTTGACGGTATCAATGGCATCGAACAGTGCCTCTTTATCTTCCTGCATGTCTTTGTTGTAAGCCAGGGGAAGTCCCTTAAGCATGGTGAGAAGACCGGTGAGATCCCCATACACCCGGCCGGTTTTGCCCCGAATAAGCTCTGCCACATCGGGGTTTTTCTTCTGGGGCATAATGCTGGAACCGGTGCTATAGGCATCGTCCAGTTCGATAAAGGCAAATTCTCCAGTGGACCAGAGAATAATTTCCTCACAGAAGCGGCTCAGGTGCATCATCAAAATAGACGCAGCAGCACAAAATTCCACAGCAAAGTCCCGGTCACTGACTGCATCCAGCGAATTATCACTGACCTCGGCAAACCCCAACAGTTCGGCGGTATACTCCCGATCCAAGGGGAAGGTGGTACCTGCCAGAGCACCGGAGCCTAGCGGCAGCACATCGGCTCTTTTATAGCAATCTGCCAGCCGCTCCCTATCCCGTAAAAACATCTGGGTATAGGCCATTACATGGTGGCCCAGGGTGATGGGTTGGGCCCGCTGCAGATGGGTATAGCCCGGCATAACGGTATGCAGGTGCTGTTCCGCTAAATCCAGCAGTGTTTCTATCAGTTCCTTAAGTTGAGCCCGAATTTCGGTAATCTCATCCTTCAAATACATCCGAATATCCACCGCCACCTGATCGTTCCGGCTGCGGGCAGTGTGCAGTTTCTTGCCTACCGCACCAATTTTGGCGGTGAGCAGTTGCTCCACATTCATATGAATATCTTCAGCAGCAATGTCAAACTCCACCTGGCCGCTTTCGATTTCTTCCAGCAGCTTTTGTAAACCCGCCGCTATTTGAGCGGCTTCTGCCGGAGAAATAATCCCCACTTTGCCTAACATGGTGGCATGGGCGATACTGCCTTTGATGTCTTGCTGATATAGTCTTTGATCAAAAGAAATGGAGGAATGAAAATCCTCCACTAAACGGTCGGTTGTTTTTTGAAAACGTCCGCCCCAAAGTTTCATGTAATCACCTCTCGGGTATTTCTATGGGGTCTAGCCGATAGCCGATGGCCAATTATTTTCTTAATCCAGACTTCTTTTCCATAAGAGCACGAACTTTAAGTGGTAAACCAAACAGATTAATAAAGCCCTCGGCATCAGCTTGGTTGTACACTTCATCCCGACCAAAGGTGGACAGCTCTTCATCATAGAGGGAATAGGGTGAAATACTTCCCGCGGGCATAATGTTACCTTTGTAGAGCTTTAACTTAACAGTACCGGTTACGGTACGCTGGGTATTGTTGACAAAGGCATCTAAAGCTTCCCGCAGGGGGGCGAACCACACTCCGTCATAAACCAGTTCGGCATAACGTAAGGCAATCTGCTCCTTGTAGTGCAGGGTAGCCCGATCCAGGGTAAGCAGTTCTAATTCATGGTGAGCATACATGAGAATAGCACCACCGGGGGTTTCGTAAACACCACGGGATTTCATACCCACCAAACGATTCTCTACCATATCCACCAGACCAATGCCATTGGCACCGCCGATGATATTGAGCTTTTCTAACAGGCTAATGCTGTCCAGCCGTTCGCCGTTTAGGGCCACAGGAACACCCTGCTCAAAGCCGATCTCCACAAAGGTTGGCTTGTCCGGAGCCTGTTCCGGTGGAACGGTAAGCATTAGCATATCGTAGGAAGAGGCGTTGGCCGGGCTTTCCAGTTCGCCGCCTTCGTGGCTAATGTGCCAGATATTGCGATCCCGGCTATAGATACTTTTCTTGGTTACCGGCACAGGAATACCCCGAGCTTCAGCATAATCAATGGCATCTTCCCTGGAACGAATATCCCATTCCCGCCAGGGGGCAATCACTTTTAGGTGTGGGGCCAAAGCCTTTACCCCTAATTCGAAACGCACTTGGTCGTTGCCTTTGCCGGTGGCACCGTGAGCCACCGCCACAGCCCCTTCTTTTTCTGCAATTTCAACCAACTTTTTGGCAATTAAGGGGCGGGCAAAGGAAGTGCCCAACAGGTATTTACCTTCGTAAATGGCACCTGCCTTTAGCGTGGGCCAAATATAATCTTCTACAAATTCCTTGCGCAGGTCTTCAATGTAAATCTTGCTGGCACCACTCTGGATAGCCTTTTCTTCCAGCGGGGCCAGTTCTTCACCCTGACCCAGATCCGCCGTCACGGCTATCACCTCGTAACCGTAGTTCTCCTTGAGCCAGGCAATAATAACAGAGGTGTCCAAACCTCCAGAGTAAGCCAGTACAACCTTTGGCATAGTGTGTATGCTCCTTTCTTGTTTCAATCCACACACCTATGAGAGGTGTGGTACTTGTCAAATTAACATTATATAATTTACATTATAGCATAAAGCCAGAACATCTATGTAAGATGAACATACACATTTAATGTGTGCATAGAAGTACACCTTTTTGTGTTGACAAATGTGTGTATAATGGTAATAATAAAAGGGAAAGTTAACTGAGAATGCTCTGATGGCCTCACCAACCTGGCCTTAGTCCGTAAGTTGCGCTAACAACTTACGGACTTATTATTTTACCGCAAGGCTGATTATAGCAACAATCAGAGTCAGAAGCAGGAGTAGAGCTGTGATGATTTGTATTACCTCTGATTTGGTAAACATCTGCCCCACCCCCTTTCGCCAGGTGGTGAGGCTTCTTCATTTTCAGCTAACGTTTCCCAACATCATTATTCTACCATATTTTACATGGGTGGCAATTAAATTCTCCTTTTCTACAATAAGGTTGCCAAGACAGCCTTTTGGGCATGCAGGCGGTTTTCTGCTTCATCCCAGACTACCGAATGGGGTCCATCAATAATTTCCGCGGTTACTTCCTCACCCCGGTGAGCCGGTAAACAATGGAGGAAGATGAAGTCTGATTTGGCCCGGGAGCACAGTTCCTTGTTCACTTGGTATGCCGCGAAGGCCTTCTCCCGCTCCTGTTGCTCTGCTTCCTGACCCATGCTGGCCCATACATCGGTAACCACCACATCGGCATCGGTTACTGCCTGTATAGGATCGGTCAGGATGGCAATTTCCGCTCCCGTCTCTTGAGCCGCCTGTTGGGCCAATTGTACCACTTCTGCCTTCGGTTCATAGCCCTCGGGGGTGGCCACAGAGATATGCATACCCACCTTGGCACAACCATAGAGCAGGGAATGGACAATGTTATTGCCATCTCCCACGTAGGCCAGCTTTAAGCCCTTGAGAGTGCCCTTATGCTCCTTGATGGTTAGGAGGTCCGCTAGAATCTGGCAGGGATGCGTCAGGTCTGTCAGGCCATTAATCACAGGTACCGTGGCATGCTCTGCCAATTCTTCCACTTCGCTTTGGGCGTAGGTGCGAATCATAATCCCGTCCACCATGCGGGACAGCACCTTGGCGGTGTCTGCCACCGATTCCCCCCGTCCCATTTGAATATCTCTGGGGCTTAGGAAGAGCGCATGCCCTCCCAATTGAAACATAGCCACTTCAAAGCTCACCCGGGTCCGGGTGGAGCTTTTTTGGAAGATCATCGCTAGGGTTTTCCCTTGTAAATAAGGGTGAGGTATCCCGGCCTTTTGCAAGGCTTTAATACGGCTTGCTTCCTCTAATAAAAAATCTATTTCCGGTACGGTAACATCATGTAACGTTAATAAATCTTTACCTTGTAATTCTTTCTTTACTGTTTCCAGCAAATCTTTCATCTATGTCACACTCCTCAATCAGTTTTAGCTAACATTTTGAGCAGATTCTTTCCCCAGAAATTCCGTAAACTTGGACAGTGCCACTGGTGTAACCGGGGCACCCTGTAATAAATCCTGCAGCACCCCAGCCATGGCCCTGGCTGTATCCAGGGAGGTAAGGCAAGGTACCTTATACTCTGCGGCCAGACGACGCAGACAGAAACCAGCACGCCCGCTCACCTTCCCCTTCGTGGGAGTGTTGACAACCATTTGCACATTCCCGGAACGCACTAAGGCAAGGGGGTCTTCGGTGACCACCACCAGTAACCCGGCGGCTGCCAAAGCAGAGGCTGTGTTCAGAGTCGCATAGAGCTTAAAGCCTAGGTCGGCATACTGCCGTGCCACCGGCACTGCTTCCAGTTTATCACGATCGGCCACAGAAATGAGTACAGACCCGCTCCTGGCCACCTTTAATCCCGCAGCAGTAATCGCTTTGTAAAAGGCGTGGGCGAAGGATTTATCTACCCCCATTACCTCACCGGTTGATTTCATTTCCGGCCCTAGGGAGGTTTCCACCAAGACTAACTTTTCAAAAGAAAATACCGGGGCTTTCACCGTAATGTAGTCGGACACCGGACCTAATCCGGGACGATAGCCCAAATCCTCGAGCGTTTTGCCCAACATGCAACGGGTGGCCGTTTGCACCATCGGCACTCCCGTCACCTTGGACAGCACCGGCACGGTACGGGAAGCCCGGGGATTGACCTCCAAAACAAAGACTTCCCCATCCCCAACAACATATTGGATATTCATTAGGCCACAGATTTGTAAGGCCTTACCAATGCGCAGGGTGTAGTCCATCACCTGCTCCATTTCCCGCTGGCTCAGACTTTGGGGCGGATAAACGGCAATGCTATCGCCGGAGTGGACACCGGCTCGTTCAATATGTTCCATAATGCCGGGAATAAAGATATGCTGCCCATCGCCGATGGCATCTACCTCCACTTCTTTGCCCCGGACATATTTATCTACCAGTACCGGGTGCTTCGGGGATACCTGTACCGCACTGGTCATGTATTTGAGCATTTGATCATCGTTATAAACAATTTCCATGGCCCGGCCCCCCAGTACGTAGGAAGGACGAACCACGACCGGGAAACCCAGTTCAACGGCAATTTGCCGCGCCTGTTCCACGGTGGTGGCAGTTTTTCCTTCGGTCTGGGGTACCCCCAGTCCTTTGAGGAGTTTTTCAAACTTTTCCCGGTCCTCGGCAGCATCAATGCCTTCCACCGGGGTACCCAGGATACGAACCCCCATGGCAGCCAAATCCCCGGCCAGGTTAATGGCGGTCTGGCCCCCAAATTGGACAATTACGCCCAGGGGCTTCTCTTTATCAATAATGTTCATCACATCTTCCACGGTCAAGGGCTCGAAATAAAGTTTATCTGCTGTATCAAAGTCCGTGGAGACTGTCTCTGGGTTGTTATTGATAATGATGGCTTCGATATTTTCTCGCTGCAACCCCCACACGGAATGTACCGAGCAATAGTCAAACTCCACCCCCTGACCGATCCGAATGGGCCCGGAGCCCAAAACAATTACCTTTTCCCGATCGGAGACGGCTACCTCATCTTCATAGTCGTAGGTGGAGTAGTAATAGGGCGTGGCTGAGGCAAACTCAGCAGCGCAAGTATCCACCATCTTGTAGGTGGGAAGAATGCCTTGCTCCTGCCGCAGCTGCCGAATCACTGGCATGGGTTTACCACACAGTCTGCCAATCAGGGTATCGGAAAAGCCATAGGTTTTTGCCTTTCGCAGCAATTCCCCACCGGGCAGACCGGAGCTGTGAATTTGTTGTTCCAGTACCACCAGATCTTTAATTTTCTCCAGAAACCAGTAGTCGATGGCGGTAAGCTGCTGTATTTCCTTGAGCGTCCAGTACCGTCGGAAGGCTTCTGCTATCACAAACAGCCGTTCGTCGTCCGGACGATTTAATTTGCTTTCCAGTTCCATCTCTGTCCAACTGGCGCTGCCCTTGATTTGCAGACTGTCTACACCAATTTCCAAAGAGCGGACTGCCTTCATGAGGGCTCCTTCAAAGGTGCGGTCGATGGCCATCACCTCGCCGGTGGCTTTCATCTGAGTACCCAGGCTACGGTCGCCGCTGGAGAATTTATCAAAGGGCCAGCGAGGGATTTTTACCACCACGTAGTCTAAGGCTGGCTCAAAGCAGGCGGTGGTTTTGCCGGTAACCGGGTTGGTGATTTCATCTAAATGAAGCCCGATGGCAATTTTAGCTGCCAATTTGGCAATGGGATAACCCGTGGCCTTGGAAGCCAAGGCCGAGGAGCGACTAACCCGTGGATTTACTTCAATAACAATATATTGCATGCTCTGGGGGTCCAAAGCATACTGCACATTGCAGCCCCCGGCCACCTTCAAGGCCCGGATAATTTTCAGGGAGGCACTGCGCAGCATTTGATACTCCCGGTCAGATAGGGTCTGGGAGGGAGCTACTACAATGCTGTCCCCGGTATGGACCCCCACCGGATCAATATTTTCCATATTGCAGATGGTGATGCAGTTATCTCCATGGTCTCGCATCACTTCGTACTCTATTTCTTTCCAACCGGCCACACTGCGCTCCAGTAGGACCTGGTTGATCATACTCATTTTAAGACCCCGGTGGCACACAGCGGTTAGTTCTTTTTCATCCTTCACAATGCCGCCGCCGGTACCGCCCAAAGTATAGGCCGGACGTACGATTAGCGGATAGCCAATCTGATTGGCAAAGGCAATACATTCTTCTACCGAGCTGGCAATGGTGCTTTCCGGGATGGGTTCGCCAATCTCCAACATGGTGGCCCGAAAAAGTTCCCGATCCTCCGCCTTTTTAATGGTTTCCAAAGTCGTACCCAGCAATTCCACTTGGTATTTAGCCAAAATACCCTGTTCGGCCAATTCCACCGCCAGATTAAGGCCGGTTTGACCACCCAGGGTAGGCAGCAACCCTTCGGGCCTTTCTTTGGCAATGATTTTCTCAATACTTTCACTGGTTAAGGGTTCAATATAGACCACATCGGCAATGTCGCCATCGGTCATGATGGTGGCCGGATTCGAGTTGACCAAGATCACCTTGATGCCCTCTTCCCGCAGTGCTTTGCAGGCCTGAGTTCCGGCATAGTCAAATTCCGCTGCCTGACCAATAATAATAGGCCCGGAACCAATCACCAATACCGTTTGAATGTCCTTCCGTTTGGGCATCGTTTTGCCTCCTATCGGCCATTAGCCATTGGCCCTTGGCCGTTGGCTTGATTAGAAAGTCAATGGGGTTAACTACAAATTTCTAACCCCACAGAACTAATGTAAATATCATATATAGAAAACCTTAACATCAAGAAGCCAACGGCTAATGGCCAACGGCTAAAAGTGCGTTGTCTAAAATGGCTAAGGCTTGATCTACCTCATCCTGGGTAATGATTAGGGGGGGTAGGAACCGCAAAACATTACCGTTGGTACAGTTTATTAACAATCCTTGCTCCAGGCAGTGGGCAACGATATCCTTGCCTTCGATGGTCAATTCCATCCCCAGCATTAAACCGGACCCTCTGATTTCTTTCACAAAGGAATATTTCGCTGCCAGTTGATTCAATTGATCGGCAAAATACTGCCCCACCTGCCGGGTGTTTGCCAACACTCCATCGTGCAGCAGTGTTTCCATCGCTGCCAGAGCCGCAGCACAGGCTAAGGGGTTGCCGCCAAAGGTACTGGCATGGTCCCCCGGTTGGAAGGCCGCCGCCACAGCGTCTTTGGCCAACAGGGCACCAATGGGGAATCCTCCCCCCAGGGCTTTCGCCAGGGTGATGATATCCGGCTCCACCTGATAATGCTGGTGCGCCAGAAACTCCCCGGTACGCCCCAAACCACACTGCACTTCATCAAAGATCAGCAGTAAACCCTTTTCCCGGCAAAGTGCTGCGACACCTGCCAGATATTCCTGGGAGGCCGGAATAACACCGCCTTCCCCTTGCACCGGCTCCAGCATAACAGCACAAGTGTGAGGTCCAATGCTTTTTTCTAAGGCTGCCAAGTCATTAAAGGGTACATATCGAAAACCTTCGGGCAGGGGGGTGAAGCCTGTTTGATATTTGCTCTGCCCGGTAGCGGTGATGGTGGCCAAAGTTCGACCATGAAAGGAATTAGTAGCCGTAATAATTTCATACTTGTCTGGACCTAGATGGATTTTCGCATATTTGCGGGCTAATTTGATGGCCCCTTCGTTAGCCTCAGCTCCACTGTTGCAAAAGAAGGCTTTATCAAAGCAGGAGTTTTCTACCAATAGCTTCGCCAGCTTGACCTGCTGTTCAATCCAGTAGATATTGGAGCAATGCAGTAGGTTCTTAACCTGCTGGCAAACAGCCTCGGCCACTTTGGGATGGGCGTGGCCCAGTGAATTTACCGCCAACCCGCCAACAAAATCCAGGTATTGCCGCCCGTCGGCATCCCAAACCCAAGCGCCTTCTCCCTTAACCAAGGCCATTGGCAACCGCCCATAGGTATTCATCACATACTGCTGTCCCATTGACACGATATCAAGATTATTCATCGTTTCACCTTACCTCCAGACCCTATTTCACCATCGTTCCAATCCCTTTATCTGTAAAAACCTCTAACAATATGGAGTGAGGCACCCGCCCATCCAGAATATGGGTGGTATTCACGCCCCCTTGAATCGCTTTAATGCAACATTCCACCTTCGGAATCATGCCACCCTGAATAATACCCTGTTCAATAAGAGCCGGGATTTCTTCTGTTTGGATGACAGACAGCAGTGACTCCTTCGTATTGCGGTCCGCCAGTATTCCTTCCACATCCGTGAGAATCATTAGCTTATCCGCTTGCAATGCCGTGGCTAGGGCTCCGGCTGCCGTATCAGCGTTGATATTATAGGTTTCACCCTCTTGGCCCACTCCCACCGGAGAGATAACCGGAATATAGCCCTCTTCAATAACCGTCTTTAACAGCTGCGGGTTAATCTTTTCCACTTCACCCACAAAGCCAATATCTGCTTGGTCCTTGCCCAGTTTCTTGGCAGCCATAATTAAATTGGCGTCTTTGCCAGACAGCCCGATACCCCGCCCGCCTAACTGGTTAATGAAAGAAACAATTTCTTTATTCAGCTTACCCAGTACCATCTCCACCACTTCCATGGTGGAGGAATCAGTAACCCGCAGACCACCGATGAACTGAGATTCAATCCCCAATCGATTTAGCATCCCGGTAATGTCTGGGCCACCCCCATGCACCACCACCGGGTTAATACCCACAAACTTCATGAGTACCAGGTCCGTCATGACAGCTTGCTTTAACTCACTGTTCAGCATGGCGTGACCGCCGTATTTAATCACTACCGTTTTACCGGAAAATTTCTTGATATAGGGCAGTGCCTCCACCAAAATGTTCGCTTTTTCCAGTGCAGATTGCATAGTCTCCTCTTTCTCCTTCACAGCCATTGGACCTTAGCCTTTGGCTTTAAATAATATGTTTTTAGCCAATGGCTAAGGGCCAACAGCCAAGGGCCATCTATGTCCGATAGCTTCCATTAATCCGTACGTAATCATAGGTTAAGTCACAGCCCCAAGCGGTCGCGGAACTAGTCCCGGATTTCAGATTGACTAAGATAGTAACCGGGTCCTGACTCAGCATCACGGCGGCCTTTTCTTCATCAAACTCCAGGGCTGCACCGTCCTGAGCCACCTGTACTTCACCGATAAAGATATCTACTTTAGATGGGTCAAAGGTCGCCCCGGAATAACCTACCGCACAAAGAATCCGCCCCCAGTTGGCGTCTTTACCAAAGACAGCCGCCTTGAAGAGGTTGGAACCGGCCACCGAGCGGGCCGCTTTTTGGCCATCCTGTGGGGTAAGCGCACCGTTGACAGTCACCTCAATCAGCCGGGTGGCCCCTTCTCCGTCCCGGGCAATCATTTTCGCCAGGGCAGAACATACTTCTAACAAGCCTTGATAAAAAAGCTGGTATGCTTCGGTTTCCGGTAAAATCTCCGGATTACCGGCCTGGCCGTTGGCCAAGGCAAGCAACATATCATTGGTGCTGGTATCCCCATCCACGGTAATCATATTAAAGGAACTATCCACCGCTTGCTTAAGAGCTTGTTGCAACACCCCGTGGCTGATAACAGCATCGGTGGTGATAAAGGCTAACATGGTGGCCATATTGGGGTGAATCATCCCCGACCCTTTGGCCATCCCCCCCAGGGTAACCAAGGTTTCCCCTATTTGTACTTGAACAGCCACTTCCTTTGGCACCAGATCGGTAGTCATGATAGCCTGACTGGCTGCCATATGATTTTCCTTCGCTAAAGTCTCTACCGCCCGGGGCACAGCCTCAACAATTTTTTCCACCGGCAGGGGTACCCCGATAACACCGGTGGAAGCCACCAAGACTTGCTCTTCCGGAATGGCCAAGGCGGTTGCCACCGCACGGCTACTTGCTATGGCATCCTGGAGTCCTCGGCTCCCGGTGCAGGCATTGGCATTGCCGGCATTAATGATCACGGCCCGGGCCAGCCCCTCTGCCACCCGCTGACGGGTAAGAACCAAGGGGGCTGCTTGCACCAGATTGGTGGTATAAACCCCTGCCGCTGCAGCAGGTGTCTCGGAAAGTAGCAAGGCAAGATCTACCTTATTATTTTTCTTTAATCCAGCGGCTACTCCACTGGCTATAAAACCCTTGGGGGCGGTAACCCCCCCAGGTATACCTTGATAGATTGTTTCTGTCATTCTTTTCCTTCCTCCCTATGGGTACATACCTGCAAAATCCAGTCCGGTATTTTCCGGGATGTCCAGGAGGAGATTAAGATTTTGCACCGCCTGGCCCGCTGCACCCTTGATTAAATTATCAATAGCGGAAAGCACGATGACCCGACCGGTTCTCGGATCTACGGTTACCGACAAATCACAAAGATTTGAACCTGCCACATTCTTGGTGGCAGGATACATACCAACGGGCAGTACCCGGACAAAGGGTTCCCCTTGATAAAATTCACGGTATAACTCGGTCAACTGTTCACTGCTCATCTGACAAACCATTTTGGCATAACTGGTACACAATATGCCTCGAATCATCGGTGTTAAATGAGGGGTAAAATTAACGGTAACCGACACACCCGCCAGTTCGGACAATTCTTGTTCAATCTCTGGTGTGTGGCGGTGGGTGGCTACTCCATAAGCCTGGAAATTATTTGTGATCTCCGTAAAATGGCTCTTTAGACTTAGCCCCCTACCACTGCCGGATACCCCGGACTTGGCATCAACAATAATGGTTTCCGGGTTAATCAATTTGTTTCTTACTAACGGTGCCAAACCAAGGATGGTACTGGTAGGATAACAACCAGGGTTAGCCACAATAACACTGTTTTTAATTTCCTTTCGATATAGCTCCGGCAAACCATAAACCGCCTTGGCCACCAGCGCGGAGGCTGTATGTTCGGTCTTATACCAATCTTGGTAGGTAGCCACATCCCTGAGCCGAAAATCCGCCCCTAAATCGATGAGCCTTTTACCTCGGCGCATAACCGCCTGGCCCATAGGCATCGCATGACCATGGGGCAGGGCAGTAAATATCACGTCACAACGGTCAACTAATTCCTCTACGTTAAGTTCTTCCAATGTCTGGTTTACCACGCCTAATAAATGGGGAAATACTTCCCCCATAGACTTCCCCGCATACGTCTGGGAAGTCAGCACCGCTAACGTAGCCTGGGGATGTCGGGATAACAGCCGTACCAGTTCTGCCCCTGCATAGCCCGTTGCGCCAACCACTCCTATCTTTGCCATCTGTCACCCTCCCTTTTTGCATAAACATTTATATAATGTAGTGTTTTATACCCTAATTAATGATTTTATCTTATAATTATACACCCGCTTGCATAAAATACAACCATTAATTTAAGGAACCATTCTAATTGGGTTACCACAGTGCCCACAGGCTTTATCTTTAAGTCCCGTCACCTGGGTCCGGTAACCCTCTCGACGGATGATTACCTCACCGCACTTCGGGCAAAGGGTATGCTGACTCGCCGCATCTCCCAAATTACCAAGGTACACATAATGAAGTTTCCTTTTAGCCAATTGATAGGCCCGCTGCAGGGTGGCTTTCGGTGTGGGCGGTAAAGCAAATTGATAGTTGGGGAAATAGCGAGAAAAATGCACCGGCATATCCGGATCTAATCCTGCCAACCAATCCACCAATGCCTGCACTTCTTCTTCAGAATCATTTAATCCGGGTACCAAAAGTATGGTAATTTCCACATGGCATTCCTTATAAGCCGTTTCTACCGTTTTTAGAACGGGAGCCAAATGACCCAAACAGTTATCTTGGTAATATTTATCGGTAAAGCCCTTGACATCAATATTCATCGCATCGATATAGGGAAGAAGTTTCTGGAGAGGTTCCTGCTGTACGTAACCATTGGTCACCAGTACATTTCTCAGCCCTGCTTGTTGAGCCAGGCGAGCGGTATCGTAAATATACTCGTACCACATAAAGGGCTCGGAATAGGTATAGGCAATCCCGCTGCAGGGCAGCCCCTTATCCCTTTGTTGTTTAGCCAAATCCACAGCCTGGTGGGGAGACAAGTCCAAGGTTTGTGGTTCTCCCTGGGCGATTTGCCAGTTTTGACAAAAACCGCAGCGCAGATTACAACCTACCGTTCCCAGAGAAAGAATTACCGTATCGGGATAAAAATGGTAGAGCGGCTTTTTTTCCACGGGGTCTAAGGCATAGGAAGAAACCTGCCCGTAATTCAGGGTATAAAGAACACCTCCCCGGTTTTCCCTCACCCGGCAGAAACCCTTGTGGCCCTCCCGAATACTGCATCCCTTAGGGCACAACTCGCAAAACACCAGACCCTCTGCTTTGCTCTGCCAAAACATGGCTTCCTTCACCAAGTACCGCTCCCCCCATTTCTAACTTCTCCCCTGCTCACTTCTAGCTATGTCGAATCACTGCAAAGCGCTCTAACTTCACTTCTTCATCCGTTCCAATCCCTGCCTTTTGTTTGGCAATCTCCACCTGCTGCAGGGGGGTGTCCACTCCCTCCAGATCCGGCAAGAGTAAACCGCTGCGGCTTCCCCGACGCACAATCACCCCATATTTTTTAACATCCAGTTGTTCCATATTTTCAATCGTTTCCGAAGGCATGAGCACGTCCACAGATACTGTTAATTCACTCAGTTCATCGAGCCGGATGGGGTAAAAACGAGGGTCCTCAGTCCCTGCACTAACCGCATTATAAGCCACTTCTTGCACCACATTTTTTCGGGTAGGTGCCGTGGTTCCAATGCAACCCCGCAAGTGCCCGTTCTTTTTAAAGGATACAAAGACCCCCGCTTGCCCGGCGAACTCAGCAGGCACAGCATAGTGATCCGGGTCCTTCCACTGACCCTGCAGATGACTCTCTAAACTCTGCCGGGCTATCTGAACCAAGTAGCTCTCGCTGCTTCTTTGTTGTTCCAGCATCTTCTTTTTGTCTTGC
Organism: uncultured Desulfotomaculum sp.; assembly: GCA_946411205.1. Taxonomy (GTDB): domain Bacteria; phylum Bacillota; class Desulfotomaculia; order Desulfotomaculales; family Desulfotomaculaceae; genus Desulfotomaculum. The sequence goes on along the minus strand of CAMKDG010000051.1, from coordinate 4,847 downwards.
TGCAACCGCCTCAGGAAGGTACGATGAACGTCGGCACCTGTTGACTGCAGAGCGGCCACCAGGTAGCCAACCCCAAAGGGCCCTTCATAAGACAATACTTCGCAATCTGCTGCCGTGCCGTCTAAAGCTCCCAACATCATGGTGATGGGGCGCCGTCCGCATTCTCCTGCCCGCTCGCACAGGTCTTCCTCCAAGGTAACCAGGCCCATAACATCCAGGGACTTAATAGCTGCTACGATGGCCTGATCAAATTCCCTTCCCTTCGGGTCATAGCCAGCCGGGGCATCTGCTGTGAGACGGTGGGAGAGATCTCCACTGGCAATAACAGCAACCTTTGTCTTGGTTGCCTCGGCAGCTTGCTTGATGGCCAGTCCAAAGGCATATAATTTTTCTGGGGAGAATACTCCCATGGAGCAGGGAACCAGTGGTAACGTAACCCCTGCCTGTTGGAGGAAGTAAAGGGGCACCACAAAACCGTGATCCAGCTCCAAACTTACCTGTAACCGTTCAGCCAGCTGCTTATCGATCTCCGCCACCGGTAGGCCCAGTTCTTCCGCCTGCCAGCCAATTTCCTGACCCAGGCCCTGGTTATATTGGCAGGTAAGAGCCACCTGGGGTGCCCCAAAGCCCGCCAAGTTCCCCTTGGTTTCCGGTAAAGCATTAATGGCAATGGCATCGCCAAACACCGTGGCATGAGGAGAAATCATCACCAGTGCTTCCGCACCACTGTTGTTAATTTTTTGCCCCATTGCCAACATAGCCTCACGGGTATCCTTGATTCTATCTGCTTCTGCCCCTCCCACTTCGGGTACAGCAATCGGCGGATGTGGCATAACCCCACAAAACACAATACTCATGGCAATTCCCTCCTTTTAGAAAAAATGTCTTATTTTTTCTATTCTAATAATAACTGTAGGGATAGTAAGGGTATAGTGTTATTATTTTCTGATCAAGCCAAAATCACTCTCAACTAGTTTTTTCGGATAGACCATTTAAAATCCTGCCGCATGATTCTGCAGGAGGAAGAAAATTACTTCTGTCGAACGTATTATCTAAGCTAAGGGGGGAGGGACTTTTGATGATTGATCGAGTCATGTCGGCCTTGTTTAAGGCTAGCGAAAATATGCGCATAACTCCCGGCAAACAAGTAGATAAAATTAATCAACAACCCTTTACACTTGATCAAAATCTGGCTGCCGAAACTGTCAAGGCAATGGGCAAAGTCAAGCGACCTACGGAAGCTAAGCCGACAGATAAACCAACGCTAGCAGAACGCTCGGAGCAGCCCCCTTACGCCCCGCTGCCTCTCCGCACACCGCTTTATGAAGATGCCCGATTTTATTGGAAACTAAAAGAACTGTCGGCCAAGGTGCAGGAAAATGGTGAGGCTAAAGTTATTTTCAGCGTAAATACCGACACCCTTGGTACGTTGTGGTTTACACTCACTTCCCAAGAGAGTAAGTATTTATCCGTTCAGTGCATTACAGAGGCCAGTTTGGTAGCGGAAGTCTTTCGGGGCAGTTCCGAGCTTTTACAAAGGGAATTGACCGAGGCAGGGTATGAAACTGTGATTGTTTCCTGCCGGATGCAGCCTGGTATTCGCAGCTTAGCTGATTTGGACCCTGATTTTGCAGCAGATGAAACCATTTCTTTATTGAATGTGCAGGTGTAAGCCATGAAAGAAATGAAGGAAGCCAAGCCGAAGAAAGAACGAGTAGCGGCCGCCTTACGTTACCGCTCTGGGGAAGATCATGCCCCGACTGTAGTAGCCGTGGGCCAAGGGGAGATGGCTAAGACCATAGAAAAATTGGCCCAGGATCACAACATTCCTCTCTATCGAGACGCAACCTTGGCCCATACCTTGGTTGAACTGGGATTAGGTGTAGAAATTCCCCCTCAGTTGTATGAAGCTGTGGCCAAGATTTTGGTGCATGTGGCTGCTTTGGATAAGAAGGTGCTTAAGTAGCCGGATTTATCGTGAACCATCCGTAAGGTTATATTTTTATCAAAAAATAAAAACAGGGTACCAGTCCCTGTTTTTAAACTCAAAAAATATTTTCTAGTTTATTTCACCGGTAAGGTAGTAACCGCCGGAGGTTTGGTAGCCGCAATTTGCCTCAGCGCATTTAAGGCAAAATCTACTTCTGAGGGCTGATTATAGTAAGAAAAACTAAATCGGACCAGTTTCTCCTCGAAGGTACCTAAAGTACGGTGGGCGTCAGGAGCACAATGCAACCCGGCACGACAGGCAATGTCGAATTCTTTATCCAACCGTTCTCCCACTTGACTAGCCTTATACCCATCGATACGAAAAGAAACCACGGCTACTCTGTCATCCACATTCTGTGGGCCATAAATCTGTAGTCCTTGAATCCGTGCCGCTCCATCAAGAAAACGTTTTGTCAAAGTCATTTCTTGGTCTCTAATCTTCTTCATACCCACTCTACGCAGGAATTTTACTCCCGCCCCTAAACCCGCAACACCAACTCCATTTAATGTACCACTTTCATATTTCTCCGGCATCATCTCTGGCTGAGTAGGTGTTTCAGATCCACTACCAGTGCCACCTTCCCGCAGGGTTAAAAGTGGCACCCCTTCACGGATATAAATACCTCCGGTTCCCGGGGGACCTAGCAGGCTTTTATGACCCGGAAAGGTTAACACACTAATATTTAGTTTCTGTACATCAATATCTAGCACCCCGGCAGTCTGTGCCGCATCCATTACGAAATAGATGTTGTGCCTGGCAGCAATTTTCCCCACCTCTGCCGCCGGCATAATGGTGCCTGTTACATTGGAAGCATGGGTCATCACGATGGCCTTGGTATTGGGCCGGATAGCCTGCTCGATATCACTCACAGAAATATTACCTTGACTGTCACAGGCGACTTTAGTCACTTCCACCCCATAGGAAGCCAGCGTATATATGGGGCGTGTGACCGAGTTATGCTCCATGGAACTAGTAACCACATGATCTCCAGGTCGCAGCAGTCCTTTAATGGCGAGGTTTAACGAATCGGTAGCATTTAAGGTAAAAATAATCCGATGATGGTCTCCAATATTAAAAAGCTCAGCCAGTAGCTCCCTGGTTTCATCCACCATCTGGTTGGCCTCTACGGTCCTTCTATGTCCTGCTCTGCCAGGGCTGGCGCCTACTTTTTTAATAAAATGTTCCATGGCCTGCCATACTTCCGGTGGCTTTGGCCAGGAAGTTGCCGCAGAATCAAAATAAACCAAAATTTCTCCCCCTTAAAAAATTATGCCTATCTAATGTTCCATTTTATTCACTAATGTATGCGCCGTGACTATCTGTTAAAAAATCGAAGCCCAAAGAAACATTGACGCTTCTTTGGGCCTCTTTTTAGGGCGCTGGTATATAGTTTCCTGGCTGTTGTTTAAAGGTTCTTAGTGCTTCTTTCCCGCTTTTATCCTTGGGTTCATCTTGTCTTTCTTCTGGCTCACCGGAGTAGTATTTAATAATTCCGGCAGCAATGCTCCAAGCTACTTTACTTTGATAAAGTGGGTCTCGCAACATTTTATCTTCCTCAGGGTTGGTAACAAAACCAATCTCCACAATTGCCGCAGGCATTTTCGTTTTTCTCAGGGCGTAGTAATCCACTTGTTTAGCCTGCCGTTTGGTGTTACCTAGGAGCGTAGTCATTTCTTTTTGAATGCATTCCGCCAATATTTTACTTTGGTCAGATTCAGGATGGGAAAAAACCTGAGCCCCATGCTCTCTGGCACTGGGAAAAGCATTGCAGTGAATACTGATGTACAAATCAGCATTCCTTTCGTTGGCCCTATCGGCTCTCCGAGATAGGTCCTGTCTTTTTTTCCCCTGCCAGCCCGGAGTTGCATCATCACTTAAATCGATGTCGGTATCTCGGGTCAATATTACTGCGGCTCCCATTTGTCCCAGTACCATAGCCAATCGTTTGGATACTTCTAAATTAATTGCTTTCTCAGGCACGCCGCTAACACCAATCTTACCTGGATCTCTGCCTCCATGCCCTGGATCTACAACGATGAGTTTATTGGCTAGCACATAGGACATAGAGGTAATATTTTTCTCTTCCAGCTTCAACACAGATAATTTATACACTTGAACAGCCAGGATAAGTAAGGCAATCAGCCCGATTACATAATACTTTTTTATCCTAACTGCGCGAATTACGGTCATGATTTATCCACTCCTTTAGTAGTACAAGTCTTCTAAAGGAATGGTATGCATTAAAAATGGTAAATAGAAGCAATAAAAATAACCTAGACATAATAAAAAGGAAGGCCAGCTGCCTTCCTTTGTGTAAACCCTATTGAATTAACGTTTGGAGAATTGAGGTGCGCGACGAGCTTTCTTAAGACCGTATTTACGACGTTCTTTCATCCGTGGGTCACGGGTTAAGAAACCAGCACGCTTTAAAACAGGACGCAGGTTAGGATCTGCTTGTATAAGAGCACGGGCAATACCATGTCTTACCGCACCTGCTTGACCACTGACACCGCCGCCAAGAACTTTCACAATTACATCAAAACGGCCAACAGTATTAGTAAGTTCTAGAGGTTGACGAACAACCATTTCCAAAGTCTTACGACCAAAATAATCCAATACTTGTTTATTGTTTACAGAAACCTGGCCTTCACCGGGAACCAGATAAACTCTGGCTATTGCGTTTTTACGACGACCGGTTCCGTAAAATTGTACTTGAGCCACAATACTTCCTCCTTCCGGTAAAGACTAAATTAAAAATTCCATACTTCCGGCTTTTGAGCCTGATGGGGATGCTCGCTACCTTCATAAACTTTGAGCTTCTTGGATTGCTGTTCACCCAAACGGTTATGGGGTAACA
>CAMKDG010000050.1 GCA_946411205.1 uncultured Desulfotomaculum sp. | reverse complement strand
TGGCAAAATTTATTAAAATTAAATATTGAACTCCGAGCTTTGGAACCTACGGTAGAATTATTATGGTTCCTTGGCCCATAGGGTTTGTTTGGAAACGGACAGCCCTCCCGTGCGGAAAGGAGGATGACTTGAGCAGAAATACTCCGTATACTGTTTTCTTTACGCACAGTACACGGTTTTTTATTTTTTTATGGGGAGGTGGATTAAGCGGAGTTTGCCTCTTAGATAGAATGGCAAGGCTATTCTAGGGTAGCAATACAAATATAACAATTTATGGAGGTCATTAACGTGAAGAAAAGAGCTACTATACTTATTGCCCTGTTGGTAACACTAAGCATGCTGGTTTTTGCCGGCTGTGCTAAGCAGGAAGCGCCCAAGGAAGAAGTTAAGAAAGAAGAAGCAAAACCACCAGTAACCAACCAAGAAGTTATCCTGGCTACCACCACCAGTACGCAGGATAGTGGTTTGCTAGATGTGCTGCAGCCGGAATTTGAAAAGCAAACCGGTTATAAGTTAAAAATTATTGCTGTTGGTACCGGTGCCGCTCTGAAGATGGGTGAAAAGGGTGAGGCAGATGTGCTCTTAGTCCATGCTCCAAAGTCCGAGCAAGCACTGGTAGATAGCGGTGTTGGTGTTAACTACTCCCTGGTTATGCATAATGATTTCATCTTAGTAGGTCCCGAAAATGACCCGGCTGGTATTAAAGATGCCCAAACTACAGCAGATGCTATGAAGAAAATTGCTGACAAAGGTACCGTCTTTGTTTCCCGCGGCGATGACTCTGGTACCCATAAGAAGGAATTAGATCTTTGGAAAGAAGCTACCATTGAGCCCAAGGGACAAAAGTGGTACCAAGAAGCCGGCAGCGGCATGGGAGCTACTTTGAATATTGCTTCCGAAAAACAAGGCTACACCTTAACCGACCGGGCTACCTACCTGGCTCAAAAGGATAAAGTAAAATTGGCTATTCTGAAGCAAGGGGACAAGTCCCTGCTTAACATTTACCACGTAATGAACGTAAACCCCGAGAAGTTTGACAAAGTAAATGCCGAAGGCGGCAAGGCTTTTGTGGACTTCATGGTGGCTAAAGAAACACAAGAAATTATTGGCAAATTCGGCGTCGACAAATACGGTGAACCCCTCTTCTTCGCCGATGCCGGTAAATAAATAGTAACAGGAAATGTAAAAGCAGCCAGAGGTCCCTTTTAGGAGACACTGGCTGCTTTGTCTTGTAATGATTTAGCTATTATCAATGTTCCTTATCGCCGTAAATAGCCCTTATGAATAGAACTTTCTATAAGCTCTTTGACGTAGTCATAGAGCTCTGGGGCACTTTCTTCCACCACAGCATTCCGTTGATAAACCATTTGGCTGGTAACGCCAGGTTTTTTCCAGGTATGGCCGTTGGTATGGTAATTCAGCAGTAACGGTTGTATTCGATCAAGGCTGGCTGCGAAACGAGCCTCGGGAGTCATTAAATCTTCAAACTCACGCCAAAGATCCATGATTTCACGGGCTTGATCCGATGGCAACAGGTTAAATAAACGATCGGCTGCCTTTTGTTCTCTTTGCGCCTTATCCTCATACCCCTTGGCATCATAGCAAAAGGTATCCCCTGCATCTATTTCCACCAGATCATGGATAAGCACCATTTTGACAACACGCAATATGTCTATTTCCTTGGTTGCAGCATATTCCGCAAGCAAAATGGCCATGACAGCCAAGTGCCAGGAATGCTCGGCATCGTTTTCATTTCTTACACTACCAGTGACAACACTTTGCCGCAAAATTTGCTTTAGTTTATCAATCTCCACAATAAACGCAAGCTGTTTTGATAACCTTTCAGAAACCACGGCCAAGACTCCTTCGCTTTTAAGTTTAAACGATTTTCGTAGTCCAATCCTCGACATTCCAGATATCGGTTACCCAATCCTCATAAAAATCTGGTTCGTGAGATACCAGTAGCACGGTCCCTTTAAATTCCTTTAATGCTCGTTTGAGTTCTTCTTTGGCATCCACATCCAGGTGATTGGTGGGCTCATCCAGCACCAGCCAATTGACATCCTTGAGCATCAACTTACAGAGCCTTACCTTAGCATTTTCACCGCCACTTAAAACCATCATTTGACTGGTGATATGTTCATTGGTCAAACTGCATTTGGCTAGGGCCTGTCTAACTTCATAATTACTAAGCCCAGGATATTCGCTCCAAATTTCTTCCATAGCTGTGTTGTCGTTGTCCCGGCTGCTTTCTTGTTCAAAGTACCCAGAGGAAAGATTGTCTCCTAAGGAGATTTCCCCCCCAAAGGGCTTAATAACACCGAGTAAAGTCTTTAAGAGGGTGGATTTACCCAGGCCATTAACCCCGCGGATAGCTACTTTTTGATTTCTTTCCAACATAATTTTTAATGGCTTGGTTAATGGTTCGTCATAACCCAAAATGAGATTCTCTGTTTCAAAAATAACTCTGCTGGGTGTTCTGGCTTCATTGAATTTGAAGATCGGCTTTGCTTTCTCCCGAGGCTTTTCTAACAGCTCCATTTTGTCCAGCTGCTTTTGACGGCTTTTGGCACGTCCGGTAGTGGAAATTCTTGCTTTGTTACGGGCAATAAAATCTTCTAAGCGTTCCACTTCTTTTTGCTGCTTTTCATAGGCTTTGAGATCTTGTCTTTTCCTTACTTCATAGAGCTGTAAGAACTGTTCATAATTACCGGTGTAACGGGTTAGCAGACTATTTTCCACGTGATAAATGACATTGACAACTTCATTTAAGAAAGGTATATCGTGGGAAACTAAGATAAAAGCATTTTCATAGTTTTGTAGATATTTCTTCAGCCACTCAATGTGTTCAAAATCAAGGTAGTTGGTTGGTTCATCTAAGATTAAGATGGTCGGGTTTTCCAGCAATAATTTGGTTAATAGCACCTTGGTTCTTTGGCCACCACTTAAATCAGCAACATCCTTGTCCAAACCGATTTCCACTAAGCCCAAACCATTGGCGATTTCTTCAATCTTAGCATCGAGGGTATAAAAGCCGTTATCTTCTAAGATGGTTTGAATTTCCCCCACATCTTCCATCATGCGGGCCACCTCAGCTTCCGAGACTTCGGCCATTTTATCGTATAATTGAAGCATCTCTGCTTCCAAATCAAACATTCCCTTAAAAGCATCCCGTAAAACATCTCGCATGGTTTTACCCTTGGTCAAAACCGTATGTTGGTCTAGATAACCCACCGTTACACGATTAGACCACTCAACCTTGCCTTGATCAGGGGTGAGTTCCCCGGTGATGATACTTAAAAAGGTGGACTTTCCCTCTCCGTTAGCCCCCACTAAACCCACATGCTCTCCCTTTAATAAACGAAAAGATGCATCCTCTAAGATGGTTCTGCCGCCGAAACCATGAGAAACATTCTCTACTGTTAAAACACTCATTTGCTTCTCCTTTAAAACAATTAATTAAAATAATATAATACCTTGTATATTTTATCTTGCCAACTGCTTTAAGTCAAAATAGAATAGTTCAACGTAATTGTTAAAATATATTGAAAAATTTTATTAAATTAGACAAATATCCTTTTGTGTAGCTGCCTCTCCAAGATTAAATATAGAATGGGCTCATAATATTTGTTACAATAGATTATATGTTTGGAGCAAGCGGACTATTTTAAGGAGGTTTGCGGTATGTTTACAATTGAACATGTTTTACAACCAGAAACGTTAGAAGAAGCCTATCAAGCCTTACATGCAAATATAAGTAATACCGTTTTGGGAGGATGTGCATTTTTAAGGTTAGGCTCTAAGAAAATAGGGACCGCTATTGATTTAAGTGAATTAAAGCTAGATTATATTGTGGAGCAAGGAAAAGAGATTAAAATTGGAGCCATGACCACCTTTAGAACCATTGAAACCCACCCTACCTTTCATCAACTTTTTAATGGCGTGTTACCAAAATCGGTTACTAATATTATTGGTGTGCAATTTAGAAATGTTGTTACCGTAGGTGCCACAGTTTACTCCAAGTATGGTTTTTCTGATCTACTGACGGCACTTTTGGCTTTAGATACAGAGGTTGAGCTATATAAAGGCGGCAGACTGCCGTTGGAAGAATTCTTACAGAAGTCCTTTCCCAAGGATATTCTTACTCAATTGTTCATCCAAAAAAATGCTCGTAAGGCGTCTTATCAAAGCATGAGGAACTCCCTTAGCGATTATCCGATTCTTACCATCGCTGTTTCCGAGTTGAATCAAAGCTGGCGCATTGTGGTGGGAGCTCGTCCACTGAGGGCACAGCTTGCTGCTCAAGCATCCGAGGCACTGTCTAACAGTAAGCTAACTATCGAAGATATTGAACAAGCCGCTAGCCTGGCAGTAGAGGAACTGTCCTTTGGTTCTAATATCAGAGGCAGTGCGGAATATAGAAAAGCCATGTGCAAAGTGTTAGTTAAAAGAGGAATTATGGAGGTTCTGCAATGCAAATAGAAACTACCATTAATGGTAAAAAAATTACCTTGGAAGTAGCGAACGATGAACTATTGTCAGATGCCTTAAGAACCAAGGGCTATTTAAGCATCAGACAAGGTTGCGACACCTCCTGCTGCGGACTTTGCACCGTATGGATTGATGGGAAACCCACCCTCTCCTGCTCTACCCTGGCCTTCCGGGTTAAGGGCAAGCAGATCACAACCATTGAAGGCGTACAGCCACAAGCCGAAGAATTTGCTCAAGTTTTGGTGGCAGAGGGTGCCGAACAGTGTGGTTTTTGCAGTCCCGGCTTTATCATGACGGTACTGGCAATGAAACATGAATTAAAAAATCCTACGGAACAAGAGATTATTCACTATCTAACGGGTAATTTATGCAGATGTACTGGCTATATGGGGCAACTACGGGCTATTAAGAAGTATTTAGGGGGTGCCTAGGGATGAAATATGTTGGAAAAGGATTGCCCAAGCTTGACGGCATCCGGATTGCTACCGGCCAGCCTGTTTATACCGAGGATTTAGCTCCGGCCAATACTTTGGTCGTAAAAATACTGCGCAGCCCCCACGCCTTTGCCAGAATTAAAACCATCGATACCTCTCAAGCTGTCGCTTTGGAGGGAGTTGCTTGTGTCCTCACCCACCAGGATGTACCGCAAGTAAGGTTTACCTTGGCGGGACAATCTTATCCAGAGCCCTCTCCCTACGATCGCTATATCCTGGATGAAATCGTGCGGTACGTGGGTGATGAAGTGGCTATCATTGCCGCCGTGGATGAAAAAACCGCTGTTCGGGCCATGAATTTAGTGAAGGTAGACTATGAAGTGTTTGACCCTGTGTTAGACTTTGAAACTGCAACTGAACATCCTTCCGTGGTTCACCCGGAGGCTGATCTAGTTTGCAATATTGATATTGGTCTAGAGCAGGAAAAGAATATTGTGTGCTCTCATAGCAATGAAGTTGGGGATGTGGAACAAGAGTTATCCCAATGTGATGTGGTGGTAGAAGAAACCTATTATATCCAAGCCCAGGCCCATGCCATGATGGAAACCTACCGGGCAGTTAGTTATCTCGATCATGCCGGTAGGCTGGTGGTGACCAGTTCTACCCAAATCCCCTTTCATGTGAGAAGGCAGTTAGCTCGGGCCTTACAGCTTCCAGCCAGTAGAATTAGAGTGATTAAACCAAGAATCGGTGGTGGTTTTGGCGGCAAGCAAACGGGCTCTATCGAGGTTTTTGCTGCTCTGGTCACTTTACAAACCGGCCAACCCGCTAAAATTATCTTAGATCGACGTGAAACCTTTACCAGCACCACCAGCCGTCACGCTATGCGTTTAAAAGTACGGATTGGTGCCGACCGGGAAGGCTTTATCAGGGCCCTGGATATCGAAGGTCTTTCTGATACCGGAGCTTATGGAGAACACGCACCCACTGTCTTTTGGGTCGTGGGTGAAAAAACATTACCCTTGTACAATAAAACCAGAGCGGTGCGTTATCACGGGCAAGTGGTATATACCAATAAAATGCCAGCCGGGGCTTTACGGGGCTATGGAGCAACTCAGGGTACCTTTGCCTTGGAATGTGCCGTCAATAAACTGGCTGAAAAACTTAACCTGGACCCTGCGGAGCTCAGACTGAAAAACTTAATTAAAGAAGGTGAAACTGCCCTAGCTTATCATGGAAAACGATTGGGCAGTTCTACCCTGCATCAATGTATCGAAAAAGGCAAGGAATTAATCGGTTGGCAGGAAAAATACCCCCGAAAAGACATGGGCCATAACAAAGTTCGGGCTGTGGGTATGGCTGTTACCATGCAGGGATCTGGCATAGCCGGTATTGATACCGCCTCTGCAGAAATTAGGCTTAATGATGACGGTAGTTATACCCTGCTGCTCGGCTCCACTGATATGGGCACTGGTAGTGATACTATTCTCTCCCAAATGGCAGCTGAGGTGTTAGAGACTACCCTAGACCAGATCGTTGTGTACGCTGCCGATACCGATATCTCTCCTTTCGATCCTGGTTCTTACGCTTCCAGCACCACCTATGTTACTGGCATGGCTGTGCTAAAGGCTGCTCAAGATATAAAGTCTAAAATTATTCAACAGGGTGCCAAATTCTTAGAGACAACGGTGGCGGAAGTGGCCTTTGATGGTCAATTGCTTCAGGCCGGGGACAAGTCTATGACCTTAGAAAAACTAGCAGAGCTTTCGATACTCGGCAGTGGTAAGCTTCAACTGGTTGGTCATGGAACCCATGGCAGCGATGTTTCTCCCCCACCCTATGTTGCGGGATTTGCTGAGGTGGAAGTGGATCAAGAGACCGGCAAAACTACTTTATTGGATTACGTGGCTGTGGTAGACTGCGGTACGGTGATTAACCCAACGTTAGCCAGGATTCAGGTGGAAGGCGGCATTGTCCAGGGCATTGGCTTAGCCCTCTATGAAGATGTAAAATATGATGCCAAGGGTACGCTGCTGACCAACTCTTTCATGCAGTACAAAATTCCTTGCCGCAAGGACATTGGCAACATTCGCGTGGCCTTTGAAGAGAGTCATGAACCTACCGGACCCTTTGGTGCTAAATCCATTGGTGAAGTGGTGATTAACACTCCGGCACCAGCCATCGCTCACGCGGTTTATAATGCGGTGGGTGTTAGTGTAACCAAACTCCCCATTACACCTGAGAAAGTATTTATGGGTATGCAAAATAAGATTTAATAGAGAAGAGGACTTACACTGGTTACGAGCGTAAGTCCTCTTCCTTTTTGTCATGGTGACTTAATGTGGATTAAGTATTATAAAGTAGAAAGTATTTCCTTCGCGCAAGCGAGATAATAGTGGCGGCCATTAGCACTTGTTTCCTGACACCCGAGATTGAGCAGCCCTTGGGCTTTGTAACGCTTCGCCTGTATATGGGAACTCTCTGCGGCAAGAAGGATGTCTGCAAGTTCAAGAGCCCATTGATCTTCTTTGTTCTCTAGGGCTTGGCTAATGGCAGCCAGGATGGACTCTACGCCACCCATCAGAGCGATGGTTTTTTGGGCCCGGGTCTGCTTGGGCAACGGATTAAGATTGGTTGGGTTGCCATCAAACCAGCCTACATAGCCAGTGTATATGCTACGAACAGACCAGGCTACGGTACCATAAAACTCGCCTAAATAAGGAAGGTTGGCCCACTTTTCAGGCAACGCAACTGCTTCCACCACCTCGTCCATGGTCATGCCCTGATTCATGCCTTTAAGAGTTTCTGTCAGTATGTAATCAATGGCATCTCGGAAGTTGGTTAAGACTTCTGCAACAGTTGCTTCCCCTTGGATCGGCTGAGTATGGCCGGGTAGGAGATGTTCAGCCCGATAGGCAATTACTTGGTCCAAGGTGTCTACCCAGGCACTGATATCCCGATACTGACTGCCTCGAATGGCATAAAGATTCGGCCAGCAGCCGTAATAATTATCCCCACAGCAAAGTACCTTGTAAGCTGGTAACCAGACCAGTAGCTGGTCATCCGTTTCGCCTGGGGCAGCAGCAAGTTCTAAGTTGACTCCATCAATCGTACGGCTGATTTTTTCTTCACCATAAACAGTGGTTGGTGGAACAAAGGCCCTTTTCCCTTCCTCCTGAACCATACCTTCCCGAATGCCGAGGCCCTGGCAAATGGCTTCCGTATCATTGAGCTCGTAGCCATGTTGCCTAATACCGCGCTTATCGAGTATCTCCCCTAGGGCATTCATTCGCCCGAGGACTGGTTTGCAAGGAGCAAAGGCAATAATTTCTGGATCACTGTCCAAAAAAACTCCCGCACCACCACAGTGATCCGGATGGCTATGGGTGTAGATGATGGTCTTTATCGGCTTGTTGGTATGCTCGGCGATAACGGCTTTGAGGGCTTCCGCACGGTAGTCGGTATCCAAGGTATCAATCAGTATCACGGAGGTTTCTCCAATGATAAAGCTCGCATTGCCGGTACCATAACCCATCACATGATAGATAACGCCGGGTATGATTTCTGTCACTTGACGTGGGTAGGCTGTAAGTGAAAAATCTTTTAATAATTGTTCTCCCTCTGGTCGTAACATAGTCCCACCTCTTTGTTGGTTACGTCAATAAATCGTCCGTTTATCCCAATAACTCTTTCACTAAATTACTTACCAATTTGCCGTCTGCTTTCCCTTTCACTTTCGGCATAAGGGCACCCATCAATTTTCCCATCTCCCGAGCACCCTGGGCACCCGTTTGGGTAATGGTCTCCTGAATCATCTCCCGCAACTCAGTTTCTGAAAGTTGTTCTGGCATATAGACCAGCAAGATCTCGATTTCTTTTTCCAGTTTGGCTACATCTTCTGGACGGTCTGCCTTTTTATATTCCTCCAGAGCATCCCGCCGCATTTTTATTTCCTTACCAATGATCTCAATTACTTCCCCTTCGTTAAGTTCCTTTTTCCCATTGATTTCCGCATTTTTGATGGCAGCGTTAGCCATTCTAATGGTATCTACCCTTAGTTTATCCTTGGCCTTCATGGCCGTCTTCATATCGTTCATTAATTGTGCCTTCAAGAGAGTCATCCTTTCCAGATGTAATATACCATTATTATAACATTAGATGGCAAAAACAGCCAAACAATAGCAATTTGAACTATTGAGCTTGCGGGGACGAACTAGTTTCCTCCGGCGGTATGGCAGCGTCCGGTGCTTCCTGTTCGGGAGCATTCGTCGGATTATTATTGGGAACTGTATTGGCAGCTTCCTGGTTATCTTCCATTTTAGGTGGTTGTTCTGGTAGTATCATCTCCTGTGGAGTTGGTTGTTGAGCCTCTGGGGGATTTTCTTGTTGAGTAGGTTGAGCTTGAGTAGGTTGTTCTGGTATGACTTCTTCTTTGGGCTTCTCAATCATTTCTTGTTTCATAGGAATCTCTTGCTCATAAATCCGGACGGGTGATTTAATGATCCCCTGTTTGATTAAGGCCAGGTGATACTCCCGCCAAGTAGGTGCTGCTAAATCACCACCGTAAAACCCACTCACGGAACGATTATTGCTATTCCCCACCCATACTGCGGTGGAAATTTCTCTCGTATACCCGACAAACCACAAACAGCGACTATCGTTGGTGGTACCGGTTTTCCCTGCTTCATTGCCAGAAATATTGGCTCTGGTACCTGTGCCCTCCCTAACAGCTTGCAAAAGTATTTGGGTTATAATTTTAGCAGTTTTAGAAGAAATAATTTGCTTTGGATCTGGTTGATGTAAATACAAGATATTGCCTGAATTATCTTCAATGGAGGTTATTAGATGGGGCTTATTATATTGTCCGTTATTGGCAAAGGCAGCAAAGGCCGCAGCCATTTCTGTTGGTTTAATACCATAGTACATGCCACCCAGGGCAATGGCCAGGTTACGATCATATTCACTTAGGGTGGTAATACCAAATTTTTTTAAATTGGCGAGGGTATTATTAATACCCAAGGTATTTACGACTTCAACCGCAGGGACGTTCATGGAATTTTTTAAAGCTACCATTACGGAAACATCAGCATCGATGTTGGATGTGACACGATAGTTACCAAAACTTTTAGAACCAGCATTTAACAACGTATTTTCATTAATAATTCCTTTATCGATCGCTCCGGCATAATGAATCGGCTTAATGGCTGAGCCGGGTTGTCTGGGAATCATAGCTAAATTATTCTGATCCTGATTAAAATCATAGCCGCCAACCATGGCCATAACGGCACCCGTTTGATTATTTACGGTAACCAGTGAAATATTGGAAGCAGTAATACCGGAACGCTGAAATTGTTCTACTTTTGCTTTGGCTATATTTTCAGCAATTTGAGCAGCTCGGGAATCTAACGTGGTTATTACTTTAAGACCGCTATTATATACTTTTTCTTTGCCGTACATCGTCAGGAGCTGATTAACAACTTCGGTTGTAAAGTAGGGAAACTTATACGTTACTACTTCTGCTCTTGGCGTAAACTGATGCACCTGTACTTCTTGGGTTAGGATTTCTGTCATTTCATGTTGGCTAATTAGGGATAATTCCACCATCCTGCGCAGTACCAGTTCCTGGCGTTCCTTGTTTGCTTGTCGATGATGAAGCGGTTCATAATAGCTCGGGGCTTTCGGAATAGCCGCTAACATAGTTGCTTCGGCTAGGTTCAACTCACTGGCAGATTTCCCAAAGTACATTTGAGCAGCCGATTCCACACCATAACAACCATTGCCAAAATAAATTTCGTTAAGATACATTTCTAGAATTTCTGCTTTGGTAAATTTTCTTTCTAGCTGCATAGCCAAAAATGTTTCTGTAATTTTTCTGGAAATGGTTTTCTCTGGGCTTAAGAATAAATTTCTTGCCAGTTGTTGGGTAATGGTGCTGCCACCTTCTACTGCCTGGCCACTGGTCAAATCCTTGTAGAGAGCCCGTAGAGTACCTAAAGTATCAAACCCGAAATGTCTGTTAAAACGGTGATCTTCTATAGCAATTACCGCTCGTTGCATCGGTTTAGCAATTTGCTGCAGGCGAACGTGATCTTTGTTCAGTTGATAAAGATAGGTCAGCAAAACACCATCTGCTGAGTAAATGGCCCCCTTCTGACTATTGTTATATTGAAATTTTTCCATCTCATAGTTGTTATAAACGGCTTGATACTCCCGCATTAGCCAGATACCGAGAGTCAGGGTGCAAGTTACCATAATAATCATCGTCACGATCAGCAGAACAAAGCAAGGAGTCCACTTAACCTTCAAGACAACGCCTCCAGTCTGAAATTATCTAGTGCCTTAAAACACTAAGTATTACTAAGTATATTTTCAAACCGGTAATTTTTATGATCTAAATAGCAAACAAAAAACCGGCATATAGCCGGCAACAATTAGTTAGTTAATTAATTGATTAATACAACACACCCATGAACCTTAAATTAACTGAATAATAAATACGATGACGACAAGAGCTGAAAAGATCATTAGCTCAATGATCGGGCTAACAGAAAAAATAGAGAATAAACTACAAAGGGCTCTAAGCAAAGTTAGCACCTCCTACCCTATCTGTTTAGACATGATACGTATATATTCACTTTCCCATTATGATTTTCCTCTTTGCTAGAGTTAAATTTTTCGGATAGTAAAAAAGTTCTACCAATTTATTCAAAGTGTATATTTTCCTCTATCCAACTACGAATTGCTTGATTAATCTTGTAGATGTTTTCGGGATTCTTTTCCTGACCCTGCAAGGATTCCAACAGCAATTCCGCTGGGGGCTGTTGTTCTAAATAATCGCATTTAACTCCAAAGGGAGTAAACTTATACAAGGCAAGCTTGGGAGTTTCCCAGGCGTCCACCACAAAAGTATATCCTCTGCTTCTATTTTTGAATTCATTTTGCAAATCATAATCCCAATCAATTAGTGCCTTGATAATAGGCGTTGCCATCGTTAAAACCCCTTTCTGAGATACATAATTATACTATATTTTTTCCACGAAACTTTTTTAAATCCTTCAATTCTTTGCTAACAGCCTTTTTCTTGCAACATTTATTTACTAAGATACGGGAATAATAGCCTTAGCAGATCATAAAGTATAAGTTTATCTGATCTGCATAAGGGCAAACTAAGCTTCCGCCTGCGTCTAAAGACTTGGCGGAAGCCAAGTTTTACTAAGAAATAAGCTGTTTGTAAACAGGAGGATGAACATGGCAGAAAAAACCAATGTGATCAGTTTGGAAAAAGAGTTGATTAATAAGAATTGTGAAATTTTCATTGATATAACCAAAGTCATAGGTACGATGTTGCAAGACGGTCATGCCATTTTTTCTTTTGATCATACCGAAGCTGCTTTATCCTTTGATCCAGCTCCTTCGTTCGAAAGCAAATTGGCACGATTTTCTCAGGAAAAAATCAAGTTGGTAACAGAGGAAATCGTAGAAATTTCTTTAATGCTATTAAATAATCAGGAACAAACGCTATTAAATCAGGCCCAGGAAGAAGGAAAAACGGCTGAGGCCATCCTGCAAAAGAAAATTGATGCTGTAAAGCAGCATATTATTAGTAACAAGTTGCAAGCGGCCTTTCATTTTTATCGTACTTGCATCGGAAATGTATTGGAGCAGTTTGCCGCTCAAAGGATTGTCAAAGCAGCTAGTCAAAATTACCCTTCCCAAGAAACCATTCTACTTAAAATGACAGTTAAAGATAATCTGGATGAAATCAATAAACAATCGATCCTCTTTGAACTGTACGAGGATCAGCTAGATGAAATAATCACCATTTTAACTAACCTAAAGAACCAAAATAAGCCTGATGCCTAAAAATTGAAGGGAGTGTCTTTGGTCGACACTCCCCCTTTGATTATTGTGCCTTTGCATCCGTCTTGGTTAACCTAGTATCCAATAACTCTTGATAATACTGAACTAATTTCCGGGCACAAAGCCGCGAAGAAAACTGTTTAGCATTTTCTACTGCTCTTTTAGCCAGGCATTGGCGTAGTTCGTCATCTTTTAATACATTTATTATTTGTTCAGAGAAGGCCTGCCTATCCATGGCTACCAAGTAACCATCCTCACCGTCCGATACCATGTTGGCAACCCCAAAGGCATTTACCGCCACCACTGGTAGCCCTGCGGCCTTGGCTTCTGCTATCACAATGCCTTGGGTTTCTGTAGCAGAACTAAAAACAAACAGATCTGCCCCACCATAGGCATTCACCAGATCCACCCTGGAAAGGTTACCAGTGAAAAAGACTCTTTCTGACAATGCCAGTTCTTTGACATATTTCTTTAAATGTAAGGTTTCCGGTCCTTCCCCTACAATGACTAAAGATGCTTTGTGATACTGCTCTACAATTTTAGCAAATCCATCAATGACAAAGGGAATGTTTTTCTCCTTGGCTGCTCTACCAACAAATAAAAGTACGGGTTCCCCTTGATCTAATCCTAATTTTTTCTTCAGCCAGGTCCGGTCTAGGCTGCTAAATTCCGTTAGATCAATACCAGTGGGCAGCCACCTGATGTTTGTCTTTACCCCCATATTTTCAATATGTGTGCAAATAATCTCCGTTGGCGTAATTACTAAGTCACATTGGTTACAGAAACTTACCGTAACCTTACGGGTAAGTTCCTTACTAAGATCCTTGATGAGTGGTACATAATGAGTATACTGATCATAGAGGGTATGATACGTAAAAACCAGAGGGATATCAAGTTTTTTGGCTACTCTGGCTCCCAATCGCCCCAAAATAAAAGGCGAGTGAACATGAATAATATCAAGAGGGTGACTATTTAAAAATTCTTCTAGCCGAGTGGAAAAAGGCAAGCCCAGATAAAAGCCTTTATAGGTAGAGGGAATTGACGGAAATCTAAATATATCCTCCTCTTCCGGTAAACCCGGGTAATTTGGTGCAAAAATGTAGACTTCATGTCCCAACTGCTTTAATTCTTCGGTAAAAATTTCAATAGACCTTACCACACCACCCACATAGGGCTTATAACTATCCGTAAAAACACCAATCCTCAATTAAAAACACTCTCCCTTACAATACCACTACTAAAAGTATTAACAAAGGAGTGTCTAAATAAACGGTTACTTCTAATGTCTTGGATTGGTCTTCACAATTTGAAGACCATTTAAAATAGCAGCAATTACCTGAGCCCGGCCCCCCACTTGTTCCATAGCTACTTTGGTATAAATTCCGCCTTCATCGGTAACTACATAACGGGTGGGTAACGCATTTAGGGCAAGGGCCATAACATCCAACCTACACCTAGGACAGATACAGGTACCCGGATTTTTCTTAGCATAGCTTTCCAGGACATCGTCAAGCATTTCTTCCACGGCTAACTCAATGTAGTTTTTAATCATGATAGCCCCTCCCCATTATTTCTCTCAATCCCCAAAACTAATACCAATTTTTCTGGCTGCCTTCAATAATTCTCCTTCAATATCTACTTTACGGATACCATGAGCCACTTGGGAAAGGTGAATGGGCTTGATGTTTTCACCATCTAAGGAAACTACATAACCAAACTGTCCTTGGGCGGCTAAATCTGTGGCAGCTACCCCATACCGGGTTGCTAAAATACGGTCATAGGGGGTTGGGCTGCCACCTCGTTGCAAGTGGCCAAGAACCGTAACGCGAGATTCAATACCGGTTAATTTTTCTAACTGCCCAGCCACTGTTTCGCCGATACCCCCCAGACGAATGGGATCATCACTACCGGCAATCATTTTTTGAATGACCATTTCACCACCCCGTTGTTTGGCCCCCTCTGCTACGACAACCAGGCTAAAACGTTTATTTTGTTGAAGTCGATCCTGAATTTTAGCAACAATTTTATCATAGGTAAAGGGAAGCTCTGGGATGAGAATAATATCCGCCCCACCTGCCAGGCCGGCATGGAGAGCAATATGACCGGCATAACGACCCATCACCTCGAGAACCAAGATGCGGTGATGAGATTCGGCTGTGGAATGAAGTCTGTCCAAAGCTTCGGTAGCAAAGGCATAGGCAGTGTCAAAACCGAAGGTTTTGGCCTGGCCCACTGCCAGATCGTTGTCAATAGTTTTCGGACAACCCACCACTGGCAGACCCTTGAGGGAAAGTTCATGGGCAATGGAAAGTGAACCGTCTCCACCAATAACAATTAGGGCATCAGCATGTTCTTTGATCTTATTGATGCATTGTTCGGAACGATCTTCGAAGTGTCCCTCAGCCACCTGGTATTTAAACGGGTTGTCCCGGTTGGTAGTCCCGAGAATGGTACCACCCCGGGGCAAAATACCAGAGACAGCGGACTCCGTTAATAACATGTGCTGGTCCTCCATGACTCCTTTAAAACCGTCACGAAAGCCAATGACCTCGATGCCATATTCACGTATGGCTGTTTTTGTAATGGCACGGATTACTGCATTCAGTCCCGGAGCATCTCCACCTCCGGTCAATACACCCAGTCTTTTCATTGACAAATCCCTCCTCCGGACAACTAGTTTCACTTATTTTATCATAAATAAGGGTGCTTGGATTCTGAATAAAATGGAGGCTGCCTTAGGACAGCCCCCTACTCTTACGCTACTTATTTGCGGATGTGTTTATGACTGATCTTGCAGCTTGGTGAGAACTTGCTTGAGCTTATCTAGGGATTGACCGTAGCCAGCCCAATCGCCTGCTTTTAGTTTTGCCTGAGCCTCATCATAGAGGCGGCCGGCCTCCGCTGCCAGTTCTTTAACGGTTGTTTGTGGCACAGGCTCTGTCGCTTTACCGGGTTGGTTTTCCTGCACTGATACGCCCGGTGGCTGTTGTTTGGCTGGGACGGCATCCTCGCCAAAAATTCTTTGCAGGGCCAAGTCTAGGGTTGGCTCCATCACAATCTTATCACCAGCGGCAACAATGACCCGGCGCAGTTCCGGCATCTTGCTTTGCTGAGACTGTAAATATAACGGCTCGACATAGATGAGTGAATCCTTAATGGGAATGACCAATAAGTTCCCTCTGATGACCGAAGAGCCCCTCTGATCCCACAGGGAGAGCTGCTGCGATATGGTGGTATCTTGGTCAATCCTGGCTTCAATTTGCATAGGTCCGTAAACCAGTTCCTGTTTGGGGAACTCGTAAACAACCATCTTACCATAATTATCGCCATCAGAGCGAGCGGCCAACCAGGCAATCATATTTTTCTTGTTCTGCGGGTTAAAGGGGATAATTTGCACAAACTCTGGTTCTTGTTCACCCGGTAGCACAGTAATGGTAAAGTAAGGTTCCATAGGCTTCTCTTCATCACCGTATTTCTCAGTGGGCAATACCCATTTATCTTCCCGGTTATAGAATACCTGGGGATCAGTCATATGATAAAGGGTATACATGGTAGCCTGCACTTGGAAGAGATCTTCCGGGTAACGAATATGCTCTTTTAAATCAGCAGGCATCTCTGACAAAGGTTTAAACATACTCGGGAAGATTTTACTATAGGTCTGAATAATTGGATCTTTACTGTCAGCAATATAAAATTGGACTGATCCATCATAGGCATTAACCGTTATCTTGACAGAGTTACGAATATAATTATTACCCCGCTTATCAAAGGGCTCCGAATAAGGATACATGTCACTGATGGTATAAGCATCCCACATCCAGAATATTTCGCCCTGCGTGGTAATAACCGGGTAAGGATCGCTGTCATAGCTTAAGAAGGGTGCAATTTTGGGAATACGTTCTTTGATATTACGGTACATTAGTACTTGACTATCGTTGGTAATGTCATTGGTTAGGAACAATTTATAATCTGCCAGTGTGGTGGCAAAGAGTAACTTTCTGAAGAAAGAGTTAATCTTAACACCGCTGGAGCCCTCATATTGAGAGTAAGCGTTACCGTCACCCTGGGGGTGATCAAATTCTTTTGTTTTGGTATTGACAATGACATAACCATCATCGGATTCACCATAATAAACCTCTGGACGAGTTACCTTAACATCCGTTGTGGGGGTTGGCGGGATGTCCTTTAGGAAAAAGTTCGGTAACCCCTCTCCGGTAACTTCATTTACCGGGCTCATGGCTACACCATAACCGTGGGTATAGAGCAAACGTTGGTTAATCCAAGTCTGTGCCTGCTGGGGTAGTTGGCTCTGATTCATTTCACGCACTGCCAGCATCACCTGACGTTGCTCACCATTAATCTTGTAACGGTCGACGTCAATATTCTTCAATTCATAATACAGCCGCATTTCTTGCAATTGGCTATAGGTCTGCTGCAGTG
Source organism: uncultured Desulfotomaculum sp. (assembly GCA_946411205.1). Taxonomy (GTDB): domain Bacteria; phylum Bacillota; class Desulfotomaculia; order Desulfotomaculales; family Desulfotomaculaceae; genus Desulfotomaculum. The sequence goes on along the minus strand of CAMKDG010000050.1, from coordinate 7,659 downwards.
GCTGCCAATCCCACAGACGTATGTTTTCAATGGTATTACGATTTTCCTTGATGTCCATTGCCTGCAGAGTACGTCCTGCGGGAAAGTCTTTTTGTTCTATCGTATCTAAGTTATACGCCTGTTGTGATAACTTGATGTTATTGGCGATATAAGGGGCTTCTCGGTTGAATTCATTGGGCAGAACAATAAACTTTTGCACAATGCTGGGGTAGATCCCACCCAATAATACAGAAACTACCAATAAGCCGACGATGGCATAAGCGGTGAGACGGAAGCGCCGCATAAATATATTAGCAATTATTACTAGGGCGGTAATTAATGACAGGATACACAATACCTTGTATGCCAGCAAAGAAGCATGAATATCGGTATAACCGGCACCGTGTACTACACCAGAGGAAGACAGTAGCAGACGAAACTGATCCAGACGGTAGCCCCAACTTTTAAGAATAAAGAACAGTGCAGCTAACGCTGACAGGTGATATCTGGCCGCGGGAAAACGAAATATCTTGGTTAAACCGCCCCGGGCAGAATCTGTTAAAAGGTAAACTAAAGCCACTAAAACAATATTTAAGAAGATGGCTGAAGCCACCAAACGATAAAGCAGCTCGTAAAAAGGTAAGCTAAAGATGTAAAAACCAATATCTTTATTAAAAATTGGATCAGTTGTACCAAAGGCTGTTTGTTTAAAATATTGCAATACAGTGGTCCATTCGTTCGATACCGTAGAGCTGTATAAAAAGCCCAACAGCAAACTGAGGCCTGTGAATACTGCGGTTAATCTACCAGGGGTAATCTGCTCGCGCCAATCAGCTCGAAAAGGGGGATAATTGATGGTAATTACATTGTCATCTTGAAACATTGGCCGGAAAGACTTGGAAGCTTCTACGGCCTGAAGTACGGATTTTCTGGTAAACATCAAGTTTAGTAATAATAAAATAAACATTAAGATACCAACCAAGGCCCTTAATCCAAGGCTAGAAACAAGGGAAGTCATAAAGACTTGTTGATATTGTAAAGCACTAAACCACAACCAATCGATATAAAGCCCAGCCCCCCAACCTATCAATGCTACTAGAATAAATGCAGCGATAATGATAAAACCAAGGGAAGTCCGAGACCCTTGACTCACGACAACACCTCCGAAAGTTTTATTTTTCTTTTTAAACGGGTTTTGTGCCCTTGATTCGGTCGTCTGACTCTTTTCTTAACTTTGCTTCACAAAGCTGGCAAAAGGACACAGATTTTTTGGGTTTAGGAATAAAATCATCCTCCTCTTCCCAGGGATCTTCACTTTTTTCGATGACAATGATACGTCCACACATAATACAGCGAATTTCTTTTTCTTGGTTTTCCAATTCTGTCACCCCCGTCAAATAGCCCACAACGAGCACTTATGTGTGAATTTCTTCTCACAGTGACAGAATTCCTGCCTCTTTTTCTGTAAAATGAAAAAAGTCAAAATATAGTTCGTTTTACTGTCAACAGTTCCATTTTATGGTTATTATATATAGGGTAACCAAGAATAGAACAAGCCAAAACAAAAAGGTGGATTTTTATCCGCCTTTTTGTTTTGGCTATTCAAATTACTTTTCCAACGCTAATTTTACCAATCTGTCGGCTAATTGTGGAAATTCTATACCAGCATAACGGGCTGCATCGGGAAATAAACTGGTGGCTGTCATACCTGGAAGGGTATTAATTTCCAAGGCAAAAATTTCTGAGTCTGTGATCATAAAATCGACCCGGCCCAAACCACGGCAACCTAAAGCAGTAAAGGCTTTGACTGCCAGGTCTTCTATTTTTCTTTGGACTTTTTCCGATAATCTGGGAGGTATGATGTGATTACTCATGCCAGGAGTATATTTAGCCTCATAATCATATACGCCGGTAGTAGACGTGATTTCAATCAAAGGGAGTGCAAATGGTTCATCATTTCCCAGCACCGAGGCAGTTACTTCCATACCGGTAATAAATTCTTCTATTAAGACATCTTGATCATAATTTAATGCAGAAGTAATGGCTTCTGACATTTTATCTAAACTATGGACAAAAGTGATCCCTATTGTAGATCCCTGGGTATTAGCCTTTACCACGGCTGGCACACCAACCTCTTTAATAGCTCTGGCTGAGGCTGCCTCGATCCCTTTTTTAGTTACTTCCCGCCGGGTTATCACAGTAAAGGCAGGTGTGGGGATATTTTCTAGCTGAAAGATCTTCTTTGTAGCTATTTTACTGATAGCCATTGCACTGGCTAAAACTCCACTGCCAGTATAAGGAATATCCAACATTTCTAACAGGCCTTGGATCGTTCCGTCCTCACCATATTTGCCGTGTAAGCTTAAAAACGCCAGTTCAATTTTATTTTCCTTCAGTTGCTCCACCAAATCATTCTTGGCATCTATCTTAACAACATTTGTGTAGCCTGCTGACAATAAGGCTTGATATACAGCTTCACCGCTTCTTAGGGAAACTTCTCGTTCGGCAGAGCGGCCACCGCAGATAACCCCGATTTTTAGCACCAATCTATTTACACCTCCAAATTTGTAAAATCTTCTAACTACAATACTATTCTATTATATTCTTAGGTACGCTGTAAAATCCTTATTGTATTTTATTTTTTTCAAATCTTGGTTGCTGCAGCGTTATATTATAGTTGATATTTCTAGTTACAAATTTCAAATAATGTTACTATTTAGAGTAGGATAATTGTTATATGTAATTGCCAATATTGAAAACATTTATTCAATAATACGTGAATTGTTATTGTCTAAATGAACTGATAGTTTAATATATTACAACTTATGTTCTATAAATTGACACTTATATGATACACATGAGATAATCTGCACAGTAGACAATATGGGAGGAGATCATATGAATCCTGTTTCGGAAGTGACAAAACTCCGCCGGGATATCTTTACTCGGGTAGCTAGTTGGGCTTTCAACCAACCTTTAGACGCACCCATGGAGTTGGACATATCTACCATGGTAAAGGAAATTATCCCCGATGGACCCGCCCGTTATCGTTGCTGTATTTATAAAGAAAGAGCCATTGTGGAAGAGCGGATTAAAATTGCGGTAGGATTAACGCCTGCCAACCAACAAGTAACCGTTATTCCAGATGCTTGCAATGGCTGTTCCTTAAACAAATATATCGTTACAGATGCCTGCCAAAATTGTGTTGCCCATCCCTGTAGAAATAGCTGCCCTAAAAAAACGATTACTGTTATTCAAAACAGAGCTTTTATAGATCAAACCAATTGTATCGAGTGCGGCAAATGTGCCAAGGCCTGCCCGTATAATGCAATTATTGAAATTATTCGTCCCTGTGAACGGGCTTGTGCTATTCAGGCCATTAAAGTTGACGATTCTCGCAAAGCGATAATAGACCCGGAAACCTGTGTGGCCTGTGGTCTTTGTATGACTGTCTGTCCCTTTGGAGCAATCACGGATCAATCACAAATGCTTGATGTTCTATGCTCTATTCGTGTCAATGAACAGCCCCATGTAGCGATTGTTGCTCCAGCCATAGCAGGTCAATTTGGTTCTAAAACAAGTCCCGATCAAATTAAAACAGCTTTGCTAAAACTGGGGTTTGATGAAGTAATTGAGGCTGCCTTGGGAGCAGACATCGTAGCCAAGGAAGAAGCAGCAGAAATTAAAGTGCATGCTGGAAAGAGCCAGCTAATGACAAACTCTTGTTGCCCTGCCATTACGAGGGCTATTGCGGTTAAGTACCCTGAGCATCAGGACAAGATTTCTAGCACCCTTTCACCCATGCGTGTCACTGGTCAGTTAGTTAAGGATAAGTACAACCAACAGGTTACGAATGTCTTCATTGGACCCTGTATCGCCAAGAAGACCGAGGCAACTTGGGGCTCTGAAATTGATTATGTAGTAACCTTTGAGGAATTGGCCGCCATTTTTTCAGCTCAAGATTTTGATTTAACTGCCTTAGAAGCTACCGAGTTAAAAGATGCCTCAGCCAGTGGTCGCCTTTTTGCTAGGGCTGGTGGTGTAACCACTGCTGTGCGTAATCATCTAGGCGAATTGAAACTGGAAGCCATTCAAGTGCAAGGTTTAGGACAATGCCTTACTACTTTAAAGAACGTCGCTAAAAAACCGATTCATGATAGCTTTACCTTTATTGAATGTATGGCCTGCGAAGGGGGCTGTGTAGGCGGCCCCGGATCCATGGTTAGTACAACCGTAGGTACAAGAGCAGTGGAAAGACATGCGGGGGAAAGCATTATATTGCCAAAATAGAATATTCAAGCGAATGCTATCTTATCCTAATGTTAGGAAACAAAATGCCGGATGGTTAATTCCATCTGGCATTTGTTTGCTGTTCGTCATTCATTTTTTTATTCTTAATTATTTGATAAACTTACCTTCTTCTATTTCGAAGAACGCCTGTTTCAGTTCCTCCTCTGTATTCATAACAATTGGTCCTCCCCAAGCTATGGGTTCCTGCAGGGGCTTGCCGGATAAAAGTAAAAAACGGATACCCTTATCCGATGCTTTTACCCAAAAGGTATCACCTTCATTAAATAATACCGCGTGTTTCTCCGCAATGAGCACATCACTCTGAGGGTCCAAGCAACCTTCTCCTTGTACGATATAAATAAATAAGGTGGCATCCTCTTCTATCTTGCAAGACCACTCACTGCCTGCCTGCACATCTACATCCAGATAGAGTGCTTTTACATAATCACCCGTCGTGGCACCAGCTATTCCGTTATATTGGCCGGCAATGATCTGTACGCGATGGTTCTCTTCAACAAGCACAGGGATATTTTGCTTACGGATATCCCGATACTGGGGTGCAACCATTTTATCCTTCGCAGGTAAATTGAGCCACAGCTGAACCCCAAGCATCCTTGCACTGGGCTTAGGCATTTCTTGATGAATAATTCCAGAACCAGCAGTCATCCATTGACAATCTCCATCCAAAATGCTGCCCTTATTTCCCAAGCTGTCTTGGTGTTCTATATCTCCTTTGATCAAGTATGTAATGGTTTCTATTCCTCGATGTGGATGCATCGGGAAGCCTTTAACATAATCATCGGGATTAGTGGAATCAAAGGCATCCAGCATTAGAAATGGGTCAAAATCCTTGACATCGCGATAGCCAAAAACTCTCACCAGCCTTACCCCAGCTCCATCTATGGCATTTTTCCCTGTTACAATTTTACGAACAGTCCTTACATTACTCATAAAAACACCCCCTTAAATTTTGAATGCAAAATTAGTTTCCCATCTAATGCGTATAATTCTACTATCTATTTGTATGTAAGACATTATTTTTTTTAAAAACCTAGGTCATATCGAATTCGCTGATTATTTCTGCCCTTGGTTTACTTTAGATAAAGTTGAACCATTTGATTTTTAAATTCATCTGTAAAAGCTCACAATCTCCCCTTCTTTCATTTATTGGTCTTTGGTTTACTAGACCTTAAGAGAACTGTCCATTTTAGTGTAACCTATCCAGAATATATAAACCAATACGGAAAATAGTAAGTCACATGAAAGTGTACTTCCTTTTTTTATGTTACAAAAAGGGATTTAAAAAATCACTTGATTACCTAGTTCAGTTATAAAAGCTCTCCTTTCCTCAAATATAATTTCACTGTTAATTAAAATCCATTATTTATCGAAATAACTAACCATTTTATAATTTTTTTATGAAATTATTATAAACTACGTTGACTGGTCTGTCTGATAAATGACATACTGAAAAAATGAATCTTGACTGTGAGAGTTCATTCGATTAAAAATTGGGGGGAATCTAAGAGTGACAAAGGGCGCAGTAAAACAGTCAACCTTGATACTACTATTTGGGGGCATATCTTTGGTTTTATGTATACTTTTAATTACAGGTGCTATATTGACAAAAAATGTTTTTGAACAAGTACAGTTAGCTGAGAGTAGAAAAGCTGAATTAAAACAGCTAGGTATTGACTTAGCAAATGCTTCGGATTATTTAACTAATGAAGCACAGAAATATGTTGTCATGGGAGAAAAAGAGCACTTTAATAACTATTGGCGAGAAGTAACTGAAATTAAAACTAGGGATAAAGTAGTTCAAAGACTAAAGGAATTAAATACGCCTACAGAAGAATTAGACCTTATTGAAACAGCTAAACAGAATTCAGATACGCTAGTTCAAATTGAAGACACTGCTATGAAGGCAGTTGAAGCAGGAAATTATAAAACTGCTCAAGAGCTTATGTTTGGTAAGGAATACTATAAAAATAAAGCCATTATTATGAAACCCATAACAGAATTTCAAGAAAAAATGAATACTAGAGGGGAAAATGAATTAGCTGAGGTAGTAAAGCAATTATCATCTTATCTTTTTCTAATGGTAATATTGATAATACTTACTGCTGTTACCATATCAATTTACATATATGTTTCATTTAAGAAAATTATCCAGCCATTAATATCGCTAAAAGACTCAATGTTAGCAATGGCTCAAGGTGACTTAACTGTCTCAGTACGTGTTAAGCACGATACATCGGAAATTGGACAGTTGGCTGAAGCAATTGAAGGAACTAGAGAAAAGCTAAAGCAAATCATCGAAAATATTAAAAATGCATCTAGCTATTTAAATAGTTCTGCTGGGCAGCTGAATAATCAGGCTCAACAAACGACTGCAGGTGCTAATGAAACCGCAGCTACGATGACTGAAATCGCTAGCACGGTAGATGAAGTTACCACTAACATGATTATGATAGGAAAAGTGGCCGACAAGAGTGCCAGTAATGCTATTGAAGGTAACAATGGTATTACTAAATCTATAGAGCAAATGCAAAATATTAATCAGGCTTCCTATGAAGTAGGCTTAGCTTTTAATGAAGTCAATAAGACGTCCCAAGAGATTTATCAAATCGTTGATTTAATCACTAACATCGCCGAACAAACTAATCTATTAGCTTTAAACGCTGCCATCGAAGCCGCTAGAGCAGGAGAATATGGCCAAGGTTTTGCGGTAGTTGCAGAGGAAGTTAGGAAACTTGCTGAACAATCCAGTAATGCCACTAAAGATATTGCTACTCTTGTTACGGCAATACAATCTTATACTCAAAAAGCTGTAGATAGCATGGTAATAGCTAAACAAGAGGTTGAGAACGGTTCAATCATTATTCAACAGTCTGGAAATTATTTTAGTACCATTGTTGAAGGTATTCAAAGCTTGTCTTCTCAGGTAAATGATCTAGTATCTGCCACTAATGAGATGTCTTCCGGTGTTCAAAATGTAGCGGCTTCTACGGAAGAACAAACAGCAGCCATGGAAGAAGTTACAGCCTCCGTAGAAACTTTAGCAAAACTTGCCGGTGATTTAAATACAATAGTCGGTCGTTTTAAAATTTAAGTTTCCTTAGAGCTAGCCATAACTATACACAAAAAAGATATGAATATTAGTAAATACTACTTAAATCACCACTGACAAATTTGACCAGTGGTGATTTTCTGCATTATGCTTCGCTTACGCAAGACATAAAAAAGCAGGAATCGCAATATTTGCAATTCCTGCTTTCCTGTGGCCTTGAACCCTCAACCAACGGCTTTGGAGTCTGATTTCAGTACCGTTAGTATGGTTAGGCGAAATTTATGGGGAGTGTATAGTAATTTGTGTAATTGGTTTATTCC
>CAMKDG010000049.1 GCA_946411205.1 uncultured Desulfotomaculum sp. | reverse complement strand
GCCTCTTCTTCCTTTCGAAAATACTATGAAACCAGAGTTTCTTTCATCCATTCTACCAAACTTTTACCATACTCACTGCGAATTTCGTCTACCTCAGCTATCCCCTGTATAGTACCGTTTTGAACGGCCACCACCATATCTAAAATTGGCTCCATTTCCGTAACTTCGTGAGTCGTAATAATGACGGTTTGCTCTGACAAATCCAGATAAGAAATAAGCGATTGGATAATTGAATCCCGAACCAGTGGGTCCAAACCAGAAAGGGGCTCATCCATCAATATCAATGGCACCCGACGCGCCAATACCAAAATGATTTTTAGTCTCCCACGGTTCCCTTTAGATAAATCCTTTACCTTTTTAGTTTGATCTAGCTGCATAAAGTTAAGCATTTCCTTCGCCTTAACCTCATCAAAATCACCAAACATACCTGCATAGAATTTTATAGTTTCATCCACTGTATAAAAAGGATATAGCACGTCTAATTCTGAAAGATACGCCACTTCTGCAGCAATACGTCTGCTCACTTCTTGACCATTCACCCGAACAGAACCATCACTGGGGTGAATCAAGCCTGCTGTTAGTTTTAACAGAGTGGATTTTCCACTACCATTAGGCCCTACCAAACCAATAATTTTATGGCGAGGTAAGGTAAAGCTGATATCCTTAAGGGCAATTTGCCCTGGGTATTTCTTAAAAACATTTTGAAATTCAATACTATGTTCTGACATTTTGACACCCCTCTATGAGTTCTTTAAGGCTTTCTGCACACCATCTACAATCTCCTCGGCGTCAAAGCCCATTTCCTGCATATCATGAATAAAACTTTGAATTTGTTGTTCCATAAGTTCTTCCCTCAGCCTTTGTAACCTGTTTTCCTGCTCTGTGATAAAGGTACCCAACCCCCGACGGGTTTCGGCCACTTCCAATCGTTCTAGCTCGGTATAGACCCGCTGCACGGTATTGGGATTAACTCCCATTTGCACCGCTAAATCCCGTACCGAAGGCAATTTATCCCCAGCTCCTAACTCCCCACGGAGAACTTGCCGGCAGAGACGCTGGACAATTTGCAAATAAATGGGCTGATTATTATGAAAGGATTGCACCACTTTGCTACACCTCTACTTTGTTGTCAATGAGCCAGGTGGCCAGCGCGAAGATAGCTACAATCGCGAAAATAATGGCAACAATCTGACCGGTATATATTGCCGGCCCCCCGAAGTCTTGGCTGGCAAGGCTAAGATACCTTAGAGATAGTGGCTTTATTTCAAAACTTCCCCACTGGGTAATCCGGGCAAATAGCCAACTGTGATACACCCACCCCATTCCCCAGGTAGCCACAAGAAAAACTGCCAAACTAGCCAACCAGCGAAAACGTCCTAACCAGTTGCGGGCAGTGGCACTAACCACCGCTATAAGGGTACCCCAAGCTGCGAGATAAAGAGCAGCAACCGTAATAGCTAGGCTGGCATACAAGCCTAGCTCCGTAATAATTAATGCCATTTGTTCCGTTGTCATGTTAGCATTCTGCGGCCACTGACCGAAAAATAATGCAATATACGCACCACTTGCAGCCAGTAACAAAAATAAAAGCATATAAATCACTGCCATAAGCAACTTGGCGGTCAACAACATCCAAGCCGGCTGAGGGCAATGGAGCCAGAGATGAGGCGTGTTCTTTAGTTCCTTGGAAACACTGCTATACATAAAAATGGCTGGGTAAAGCAAGGAAAAAAATACCAGTAAAGAAGCAGGAGCAAAAATAATTCCCATATGCTGACGGTTACTATACATTAACCATAGCCCGCCAATTAAGATCATCACTAAGATGGCTAAGATAGACCTTCTACTCATCCTGTATTCTTTTTTAATTAGATTCCACCACGAATTCATTTTAATTAATCCCTTCCTTTGTATTGATGTACCTGTGTATTAGTTAAATAGTACACTAGTTTTATAGAACTGTCAAGTTTTAAAGGTTAAAACCTGCTCATTGTAGCGCAACCTCACTTTCATAAGGTATCTGCTGTTTTTCATGTTGAATTAACTAGTTTAACCATGTAAAATCAAATTATATTAGTTTATTTTTCCGTATTCTACATAAAATAACAGCTATTTTGACGAAAAGGAGGGAACTGGTCATTCCTCCCCCCAAATAGGGTGGAGTAGTAAACCAGGCACCTAATGATGACATGTCCCTATGCCAGCGGTACTTATGGTTGTAATGCCTTACGCAGTGCAGGCTTTTCATCCAATACCGTGACCATTCCAGATTCTTGGAAAAATAAATTTTGCATCTCTGGAAAATACAGTAACTGCCCTAATATGAAAGCAGCCCAAGAAATCAAGGATGAGAGGCGCAAAGGCAGAGGAGGACGATTGGCAGGCAGTGAAAACAGCAGTAGCAATAGCCAACCAAGTAATCCACCAGCAAGCCCTGCCAAGCAATTTATTAAGAGAACACAAAACCAAGACAAGAAAAACCCTGTTCATTCCCATGGCGGGAAAACTCCGCATTTTTGCGAAAAACCCTGGAGGTCTGTAAGCTTACGTTTCCGAGTAACTAAATCTTTATTTTATTTAAAACCTTGGAAATAATTACGATAGACATAGAAGGAACCTGCCAAAAAGCAGGTTCCTTCTATGTCTAGTCTATACTAATTCACTCTCTACTAAAATTCGCTGCAAGTCCCCTTCACTGGGACGTTTGAAACAATTATCCACGTTTTTGCTCTGCATCGTTTTGGACACATACTTAGCTTGTTCTTCTGCTGTAAGTTTTAGTTGCACTGGGGGTAATACCCTCTTACATAATTCGCCTACCTCCTGCAGGTCGCAACAGCCCATCCTCTCAACCACTTTTTCTACCCGATCCGGTGCCGCCTGGGCCATGAATTCTAGGGCAGACTTTAAAATCACGCCGTTGGCCAAACCATGCGGCAAACCTTTAAAGTAAGTTAATTGGTAACCCAAGCCATGCACTACACCGGTAGCTGTTTGTGCAACCACCATGCCCGCCAGCATAGAGGCATAAAGAAGTTCTTCTCGTTCTCTAAGGGTAATATTCTGCGGGTCGATGGTTCTTAGGAGTCTGCCCAAGATGCCAATACTTTCCAGTGCCAGTAAGTCAGTCATCACCGAGGCGCGTTTACTAATATAGCCTTCAATGCTGTGGGAAAGGGCATCTACCGCTGTGTTGGCGGTAACGTCCCAAGGAAGGTCCATCATATAGCGGCCATCCAGATAAGACACCACCGGGAACAGGTTTTCCCCGGCAATGGACAATTTTGTTTCTGCCCAGTCCACGGTAAGAATGGCATAGGGAGTAACCTCGCTGCCGGCACCAGCAGTGGTGGGAACAGCCACCACCGGTAAGGGATCTTTAGACCAATTTTTGGCCATAAGTTCTTGTTGGCTAATGTCATTTACCGCCAGAATGGCCACTGCCTTAGCAGCGTCTAAGGGGCTGCCACCACCAATCCCAATGATAAAATCAGCTTTCATCTCCCTAGCTTGCTTACTGCCTTGATAAACGGTATTGAGACTGGGGTTTTGCTCCACTTGATCAAATATTTCATAGGAAATACCTTCTTTCGTTAAAGCTGCCATCATATCAGCTAAAGAACCGTTTTGTTTAGAGGATCTTCCCCCGGTAACAAGTAAGGCTCTCTTACCCAGGGCTGCCAATTCGCTGCTATGTTTATCTACACAGTGTTCGCCCAAAAATAATCTAGTGGTCATACGAAAAGTAAATTGCATGTTATATACCTCCATTTACAACAGGAATATATTTTTATATTACCACAAAAAAATACATCTACAGGATAAAAGACAGATATACAAAAAAAGTTAAATGCCCGTTAGGGTACGCCAAGTTTTTAGCCGCCGAAGGACCGATAATGCTAAAAAAGAGATTGACAAAGTGAGATACTTATCATAAAATCAGACATGTTAAATAAATATGTATATTACTTCTTATCCAGAGCGGCTGAGGGACTGGCCCTACGACGCCCGGCAACCTTCTTATCATTATTAGGAAAGGTGCTAAATCCTGCAGAAGATAAATCTTCTGAAAGATAAGGAGGGGACGTAAGTAACCTTATGGCCTCTTCTGTTCTAAACAGAAGAGGCCTTATTTATTGGGTAGAAAGGCGGATAGCTGTTGATTCAAATCAGAGATTTAACTAAAATTTATCGGGGTGCTGCCGGTGAGGTAGTGGCCTTAGATAGTGTCAGCCTACGAGTCCGTAAAGGGGAAATTTATGGTATTATTGGTTTTAGTGGGGCAGGCAAAAGCACCCTGATTCGCTGTGTTAATATGCTGGAAAGACCCACTGAAGGCAGCATTATAGTAAATGGTCAAGAAATGACCACCCTTTATGAAAGTCAACTACGTACCATGCGACAAAAAATAGGCATGATTTTTCAGCATTTTAATCTATTGTCTTCTCGTACCGTGTTTGAAAACGTAGCCTTCCCCCTAGAAATTAGCGGTGTTGCTAAAGCGGAAATTAACAAAAAGGTCACCAACTTGCTGGAACTGGTGGGATTAGCTGATAAAGCCCAGTCTTATCCCTCTCAATTATCCGGTGGACAAAAACAACGGGTGGGCATCGCCCGGGCACTGGCTAATGACCCCATTGTGTTGCTGTGCGATGAAGCTACTTCCGCCCTGGACCCAGCTACTACCAGCTCTATTTTGGAGTTGTTAAAAGATATCAATCGTAAACTGGACCTTACCATTTTAATGATTACCCACGAAATGAAGGTTATCTCGGAAATCTGCGATTCAGTGGCAGTGATAGAAGGTGGCAAAATTATTGAAGAGGGTCTGGTCATCGATGTATTTACCCAGCCCAAGCACTCCACCACCCGCCGCTTTGTACAGACTATTATTAATACCGATGTGCCGGATAAAATTCGTGAAAGATTACTGGAAAAGGGGCAGGGGCAAATTATCCGACTTTCCTTTATTGGCGACAATACTGCCGAGCCGGTCGTCTCCTCCCTGGTAAAGCACTTTGATGTGGACGTTAACATTCTCTACGGCAACATCGATCAAATCCAGGATACTCCCTTTGGTATGCTGATAATTGAATGTATCGGGGCTAAAGCGAACTGTGACAAAGCTGTCGCGTACCTGCGAAAGCAGGGTTTAAGAATTGAGGTGTTACGAAGTGCCGAATGATGTGTTCACCCATTTAGCCACCCTTTCACCGGAACTGATCAAAGCCACTTGGGAGACCCTATACATGACGGTAGTTTCGGTGTTGTTTGCTTCCCTGCTGGGAATTCCTCTGGGGGTCATTTTGGTCGTTACCGATAAAGGTCATATTAAGGAAAGCCTGAAACTTAACCAAATCCTTGGTTCTATTGTTAATGTTTTGCGCTCTTTTCCTTTCCTTATTTTAATGCTGGCTTTGGGTCCCTTTACCCGTCTGGTGGTGGGCACCACCATCGGAACCACTGCCACCATCGTTCCCTTAACCATTGCCGCAGCTCCCTTTGTGGCCAGATTAGTGGAAACTTCTTTAAAGGAAGTGAACTGGGGTGTGGTGGAAGCCTCCCTGGCCATGGGGGCCAGCACTTGGCAGATTATTCGCAAGGTGCTGTTGCCCGAGGCGATGCCCAGCATTATCTTGGGTACCACCATTACAACCATTACAATCATCGGCTACTCGACGATGGCTGGCGTCATCGGAGGTGGTGGCCTGGGAGACCTGGCGGTGCGTTACGGCCATATGCGCTTTGACTACGTGGTAATGGTGACCACTGTCATCATACTGGTAGTTATTGTGCAAGTTATACAATCCCTTGGCAATCTATTTGCCGCAAAATTTAATAAAAATTAGGAGGAATGACACGTGAAAAAGAAACTGGTCTTAGTATTCGCTGCTTTATTTACCCTCTCCCTGGTTATCACCGGTTGTGGTGGCAAAAAAGATGAACCCGCTAAGCAAGGCGCTGCCCAGGATACCAACAAACCTAAAGTAATAAAAGTTGGTGCCAGCCCCGTGCCCCATGGTGATATCCTTAAGGTGGCTAAACCCATCCTGGAAAAAGAAGGTATTCAATTAGAAATTATGGAATTTAACGACTATGTACAACCCAACTTGGCCTTAAACGATAAGCAACTAGATGCTAACTACTTTCAACATTTACCTTACTTAGAGCAGTTTAATGCGGACAAGGGCTTGGATTTAAGCTACACCGCCAAAATCCACTTTGAGCCTATGGGCCTCTACTCCAAAAAACTGAAAGCGGTAGCTGACTTTAAAGCAGGCGACAAAGTTGGTATCCCCAACGACCCCACCAACGGTGGACGTGCTCTGGTTGTGCTGGAAAAAGCCGGTTTGTTAAAGCTTAAAGAGGGTGTGGGTATCAAGGCTACTGTTAGGGACATTGTAGAGAAGAAAGTAGACGTGATTGAACTGGAAGCCGCCCAACTGCCCCGTTCTGTGGACGATTTAGCTGGTGCAGTAATTAACGGTAACTACGCGACCCAAGCCAAATTTGCTCCTAGCGATGCTCTGCTGGCTGAAGATGCTACTTCCGAAGCTGCTGATACCTATGGTAACATTCTGGCTATCCGTAAGGGCGATGAAAACCGCGAAGAAATCAAGAAGCTGACCGAAGCTTTAAAAACTCCTGAAGTGAAAAAGTTTATCGAAGAAACCTACAAGGGTTCTGTGGTGCCGTTGTTCTAAGATCTACATTAGGAAGGCTGCCGTGCTGGCAGCCTTTTTGCTTGAACATAGGCCTTAGTCTCTTGGGGTTGTTACCTTTACTGGTTGTTTTTAACAAAATGTACGAATAAATATTATTGTCTGCAATATGTTAAAAACAAAAGCTAAAACCAACCCAGACGGCTAATTACTCAACTCCTTATACAACTTATTGATTGAACTGCTTTCAATGCGAGAAATGAAAGAACGAGAAATATCCAGCCTTTTTCCCACTTCCCGTTGGGTTAACTCCTGTTCGCCGTCCAGACCATAGCGTAAGCGAATGACTATTTGCTCCCGGGGGGTTAACTTTTCCAAAGCTGTTTCCAGTTTTTCCAGTTGCAGATAGGTTTCTACCTGTTCTTCTACCGGTATATCGTTTGTCATAAGTGTATCTTGTAATTCCAGAGGCGTGCCATCTTTATCGTAATCCAGTGGTTCGGACATAGAGACATTGCATCGCTCGTTTTTTTGTTTACGTAAAACCATTAATATTTCGTTTTGAATACAGACACCGGCATAGGTGGAAAATTTGCTGGCTTTGTTTACATCGAAGGTGTCCACTGCTTTAATTAAACCCACAACCCCATTTTGAAATAAATCTTGCTTATCCACCCTGGCATCTTGTAGCTTGTTGGCAATCTTAGCTACCAAACGCAAATTCCTTTCAATTAGTATGGTTTTGGCCAACGGATCTCCCTTGGTCAATTTTAAAAGCAGTTCTCTTTCTTCCTGCGGGGAAAGTGGGTCAGGCAAATTACCAGAGGAAATATAAGAAACCAACAGAATAATCCCATTGATAATGGAAAGGGCCAAAAGTGTTAAAAGTGCAGGTGACAAATAAAATCCCTCCTTAGAAAAACTTGGCTTATTTACTTGCCCGTGACCAAAGGTTATGCCCTTGTATCCAAAATAAAAAATAGGTTCTACTTTATGCTATGGGGCTCCGCCAATAAATGTTCCTATCTTTAGCAACTCTCGTTATATGTAATATATGGTTAATGATTTGGGGCAAGCTAATAAATGTTAAGACAATGTTAATTTTCAACAGCATCTAACATTTTTTAATCAAAAGTGCGATGACTATGATATACTCTTTGATGGACGGGCAATTCATTTAAATGGAGGGGCTATATGTTTTTTAAAAAGTCAGATATATTCTTTGAAACCTTTACTGCTATCGCTCAAAACTTAACAAAAACCGCTGAGGATTTCAGAGAAGAGCTACACAACCCCAGTGCAGACAAGATTGGCCTTACCAATATTCAAGATTACGAAAAAGCCGGCGACCGCTACACTCATACCATTATTAAAGCCTTAAACAAAACCTTTATTACCCCACTGGATCGGGAAGATATTATGAATCTTGCCGTGAAGCTGGATGATGTTTTGGACGGTATTGAAGCAACCTTTATTCGCATGGATATATATGAAATTAAAGACATCAACATATTTATTAAAAGAAACTCTGAAATCATTTACGAAAGTTGTCAGGAAATTGAAAAAAGTATTGAAAAACTGGTAAAAAAGAAGCTTCTGGATATTCGCCCTCATACCGTAAGAATTAATGGTCTGGAAAACGAAGCAGATCATTTGTTTAACAATAGTTTACGGGAATTGGTTTCTTCCTGTACCGATGCAATTCAATTTGTAAAATACAAGCAAATCTATGAAATGCTTGAGGAAATTACCGATGCTTGCGAGGATGTGGCTAACATTCTGGAGAGTATTGTAATGCGAAATTCCTAAGAGGAAGGCGAAACATGGATCAACATATTATTATCATCGCTGTCGTTATACTGGCTCTAAGCTTTGACTTTATTAACGGTTTTCATGATACCGCTAACTCTATCGCAACCGCCATTTCTACCAAAGCCTTAAAACCCGCCTATGCCATCATGTTGGCAGCCTCGATGAACCTGCTGGGTGCTCTGGTCTTTACGGGGGTAGCCAAAACAGTGGGTGGCAAAGTGGCCAACCCTGCCAATATCGAACATGGAGTGTATGTGGTGGCAACTGCGCTTGTCGCCGCTATTATATGGAACTTATTTACTTGGTATTACGGTATTCCCAGTAGTTCTTCCCACGCCCTGATTGGCTCTTTAGCCGGGGCGGTTATTGCGGCAGCAGGCATCAGTGCTGTAAACTTGGCAGGCTTTTTAAGCATCATTGAAAGCCTAATTTTATCACCCTTACTGGCTTTTACCGTTGGTTACATTATTATGTCAATCATTCGGGTGATATTCGCAAATTTTTCACCGCACAAGATAAATACTAAGTTTCGTTCTCTGCAGATTCTCACCGCAGCCTTTCAATCCTTCAGCCACGGTACCAACGATGCGCAGAAAACAATGGGTATTATTACCTTTGCTCTGGTAGCCGGAGGATATCAGTCTTCTGTGGAAATACAAACCTGGGTAAAGGTATCTGCGGCGGTAGCCATGGCTCTGGGCACCTCTGTGGGTGGCTGGAGAATTATTAAAACCATCGGCACAAAAATTATTAAGTTTGAGCCGGCCAGCGGTTTTGCTGCAGATTTAAGTTCAGCCCTAGTTATTATTAGTGCCACCTTAATTCAACTACCGGTTTCTACCACCCACGTTATCAGTTCTGCCATCATGGGTGTTGGCTCTGCTAAGAGATTTTCCTCCGTACAATGGGGAACTGCCATAACGATGGTTTCAGCTTGGGTTATTACCCTTCCCGTCACGATGGTATTGGCAGGTTTCACTTTCTTAATTGTAAAATTTTTATTTCTCTAAGACTGCGATGTATTTTTAAAATTATATTGCATCTATAAAGCCTAAGGACTCCCGGATGCCGGGAATCCTTAGGCTTTATCTGTTCTTGGCTTAGCAAAATTTCATAAACCGGGACATTCTTGTGGTTTCCTGACCCACTACCCAAAAGAAGCAATTCTCTGTCGGTGGCGTGAAATGGTCGCCGGTTTGTTCAAAATTCACTGCGTAGCAGCCACCGGCACAAGGGCGGGAACATTCCTTGCAGTGAGCGGGCTGACGGCTGATGGCATTTTGGAAGGGTAGTAGCTTTTTTACATTCAGCCCACTGTGAACATTACCCACAATATAGCGCCCTGCTTCATTGGTTAAGCCCAACAGCTTAGAACAGGGGCTAACATCACCATTCGGAGCAACGGCCAGCGAAGTACTGCCCGCCCGGCAACCCCAACCAAACTTCACCCTTTCATCCTTTTCAAATTCTTCAATAAACAATTGCTTCCCCTGTCTCTGATAGTTGTTATAATCCTCTAAAATCTTTACCATATTTTTACCATACTGTTCAACCTGTAGCAAATCCCAGGGTTCAGCCCCTTGGGCCGGGGCAATAATTAATTGGTTAATACCTAATTGAACAATTTGGTTAAAGTCTTGCCGCATCGTGGCAATGGCTTCCTTACTAACCGTCATTCTGGCTCCTAACCAAGGCTGATATGTTTTTAGCAGAGGGATACGATCAGCAATTTTTTGCCAGGTTCCCTCCCCATTACGAGTTCGACGATAGCGGTCGTGGGTCTCCTGACCTCCATCAATACTCAGAAGCACGTTAATTTGATGTTGGGAGAAATATTGCACCATTTCTTCATTTAGCAGTGTGCCGTTGGTGGTAAGTGCCCAGGTAATTTCCAGCTTTTTTTCTTTAGCTCGCGCCAAAGCGTAAGGCACTATTTGCTTAATAAGTTCAAATTCCAGTAGTGGCTCACCACCGATGAGTGTAATCACTACATTGGGAAAAATTGCCTTGTCCATTAAAAGGTCAATAGCTTTTTGAGCCGTAGCAAAACGCATCCGCTCCTGGGGACTCTTGCAGTGTACAAAGCAGTATTCACAGGTAAGGTTACAGTTAAAGGTAACATTCAGCTCAATGGCTGCCAAACCCATCTTCTCTCGAGTCACTTCTGGCATTTGGGCCAATTTTTTTGCCTGCTCCCGCGGCAGTGCAAAAGTTCGCTCTAAGGCGACAGTTAAATCTGCTGGAGAGTAGCCGGGATAACTCCCGGCATACTCCCTGATAAAATGAACGATATTATTTAATCTGTTCTCCATAATTATTCCTTCTCATTTTGCGTTTGAAAGGGTCCCGGAGCAATGCCAATGAAGGCCTGACCGGGGCAGCTAAAACCGCCGGGGGCGTTGCAGCCAAAGGGCCGACCACAAGGTTGCTGGAATCGGAAGGTACAGGGTTGGAAAAATTGAGCTCCACAGGGCCGGAAATGAAAATGAAAACCACAGGGTTGAAAGAAGTTAAAGCTGCAGGGGTTGGAGAAATTAAAGTTACAGGGTTGCTGGAAATTAAAGGTACAAGGTTGGAAAATGCCAAAAGTACAGCCGCCTCCCTGGGGTTGAGAGGGGGTATAAATACCGGGACAAGCAAAGATGTTAGTGCAAACATCCGGAGGAACACAAACATACCGATTTGCACAGTTAAAGCCTGGTATTGAGGTGCAAACGATTCGCTCCTCCACTTCACTCCTTAACTGTTTAGCAATATAATCCATATTCTCTTCGGTCAGATTCTCACTGCTCCCCCCATCCCACACTACCATAACAGCAGCATAAGGTATAGTAGCTACCTTTTTGTCTACCTGCAAACGGATAAATTGCAAATTACCTTCCAGTAATGTGCCGGAGATTTTTTTCCCATTTACCATCTCAATGGTTAGGTACTTCCCCACACTGGCCAGTAACTCATCAGCCATTTGTGTTCACTCCTTTAAGTGGATATTCTTTCCTAATTAAACTATGTAGGAATGAGGGGTTTGGTGACTACACCGACACCGTATAACCTCATTCAAAGAAACGTAATCCAGCAACTTTCATATGCTGTATTTGGAGGTGTTTTTTAGGTGAATCAGTTTCCACAGATTGGTCAATCACTTTTTCACGTGCGTACCCAAAAACCTTGTAGCGCCTTGGGGGGCTGCCCCAGCAGCAGACTGGTAACAATTCGTTTTAAAAATGGCTCGGTGGCTTCCGTTCAGCAAGAAGAAGTTGTGCCTAACGAAACCTCTGTCTGCCATTGCTGTGGCAGAAGTAGACGGCCCGATCAGGACGGGGTTTGTAAATTATGTAAAACCGTCAAATGTCCAGGATGTTGCAGTTGCAACTGTTAAAGGTAAGGTTATGGGATAATTTCTCTATATTTGGGCATCACTTACTGTAGAAATTGTATCGTAAGGAGGGCCCCTATGAGTGAGTATCTCGGTAGCGCAGAAGCCAAACAAGAGATATTAAAGAAGATTATTAAAGATCTGCATCAAGGCAGGGAGCTACATCAAGTAAAAGCCGAATTTCAAAAATTAATTAAAGATGTAGATGCCTCAGAAATTGCGGAAATGGAGCAAGCTCTTATCCGGGAAGGCATGAAGCCGGAGGAAATTACCAAACTGTGTGATGTCCATGCCGCCGTATTTCGGGATGCTCTGGAACAAAACAAAAAACCGGAGCTTATCCCCGGCCACCCCATGTACACTCTGAAACATGAAAATGATGAGATCGAAAAAGTTCTTAACGAACTGGACGCTTACCTGGAAAGCAATCAGGTAGACAAGTTTAAAGAACGACTGACCTTTTTCCGGGAGCACTTAGACAAGCACTACGCCAAAAAAGAAAATATTTTATTTCCTTATTTAGAGCGTCATAATATCACTGGCCCCCCATCCGTGATGTGGTCGGTGGATGATGAAATTCGTGATTTAGTAAAAGGGGTCAGCGCAAAGGTCCACGAACTTACCTCGGGTAATCTAACTGATCTAAAGCATAATTATGAAGCTTTGCGGCAAAAAGTCAGCGAGATGATCTTTAAGGAAATAAATATCTTAACCCCCATGTCCCTAGAAACTCTCACTGAGGAAGAGTGGGCAGAGATCAAGCAACAGGATGAAGAGTTTGGTGTAGTATTTTCTCAAGCCCATGGGTCTTTCTGGCAGCCTAAGACTAGCCAATCAAAAGAGCCAGTTTATCAAGGAAGTGCCAACGAACTTCCTCTGGATACCGGGTTCCTTACCTTAAAGCAGATTAACACCCTTCTAACCAATATACCCATTGATATCACCTTTGTGGATCATGAGGACACCGTACGGTACTTCTCCCAGGGTAGGGAAAGGATCTTTGTCCGTACCAAGTCCATTATTGGCCGTAAAGTTCAGAACTGCCACCCGCCGGATAGCGTTCACGTAGTGGAAAAAATTCTGGCGGACTTTAAAAGCGGTAAACACAGTACGGCAGAATTTTGGCTGGAACTAAACGGTGCCTTTATTCATATCCGTTACTTTGCTCTGCGAGATGAAAAGGGCACTTATCTAGGTACCATGGAGGTAAGCCAAAATGTCACCGGCATCCGTGCCTTGCAAGGTGAACGTCGGCTATTGAGTTACGAAGAGTAATGGTTTACAAAGAAACCCAGTTGCCAAAAATTAGCAACTGGGTTTCTTTGTAAACCTACATTATTCATTATCGAATGGCTTGCGTAATCCCTGATACACTGGATGAGGTTAACATTTTAAAGGGCTTACCGTGCTTCTTGCACAGCTTCTTGACACTTAAACAGGCGTTATGACTGTTACAGTCTACCGGACAAAGCACCAGGTCACACCTCCTTATTTTTATGTCAAGAACTCTTTCACCACCCTTCATGTAACCATCCAAATAATCAAACTTACCACCCTTTTCTTCAATCAAATCTCTATAGAAGGATTTAAATTTGCTAATGCCTCCAACAATTAGAATCTTTTTGTTGCAAAGTTCGTAATTACAACAGCTTTGGTCACAGGTTTCGGTTCCTTGGGTTTCCCCTTGATAAAGTTGACAGTAGCATTGGGTCTTAAGTTCCCTTACTCTGGTCTGAAGTTCTGCAATTCTCGCCAGTAAGTTTATGTTTTCATTTTCTAGGTCTTTATTTTTAGCTTCATAGGCTTTTAGATCATCCTCAATGGCTTCAATTAGGACCTTTAATTCTTCATTTTCCCGTTGCAAATTCTGCCTTTCCTGCACTCTTGTCCCCCTCCCTGAGACCCTCCAAGTTTTTTACGTTTTTTTATTGTCTCCGGGGTTTTGCTTCGGGTCCTCTTGAGGATCGTGCTGGTCATGACAATGACCACCACAATCACAACCACAACAACTACCCGAACTGCAACAACCACCATTCTTTAGGTTGGTTGCTTCCCGCTGAAATCCTCGTAAGGTAAGAAAACCAATCCCGGCTGCCAGGATAACGGTAGAAATCACTCCCGTAACAGTTTCCACCATAACAACCCCCCATCAGTATTTTTTAGAGTTAACCGCCAAATCCCAATAATAAACCACCTTGGTAAATCAAAAGTGACACAATCCAAGCTAAGGCAAAGGTATACGCGGCTGCAAATAAAGTCCATTTCCAGGAACCCAGTTCTTTTTTGATGGTACCAAGCACAGCCATACAAGGCGTGTACAACAAGGTGAAAACCATAAAGGCGTAGGCTGAAAGGCTGGTGAAGGTTGCACCAATGGAAGCTTTCATTTGAGTGGCTGCTTCTACCGCTTCCTCTGCCACTTCAGCAACACCATAAAGTACACCCAGAGTAGATACCACAGCCTCCTTGGCTAATATCCCAGTTAATACCGCCACACCGCTCTGCCATGAACCAAAGCCATGGAAGGCAAAAAGCGGAGCAATGACGCCACCAATGGCAGCCAACAAACTATCCTGCATTTCCGCCGGACCTGAAAAGTTATAGCTGCTGAGCAACCAGATAAGCACCGACATACTGAAAATAATAGTACCAGCCTTAATTAAGAAGGCCTTTCCTTTTTCCCAAGTCTGCAGCAAAACCGTTTTCATGGTCGGTATACGGTAGGGCGGTAACTCCATTAAAAAGGGTTCCGCTTCCCCCTTAAAGTAGGTACTCTTAAATACCAGACCCATCAAAATTGCCATAGCAATCCCTAGTAAGTAGAGAGAAAGAACAACCACACTTTCCCTCCCTGGGAAAAATAAGGCGGCGAACAACGCATACACCGGTAGTCTGGCACCACAGGACATAAAGGGTGCGATTAGTACAGCAATCCTGCGATCCCTTTCCGTATCAAGGGCTCTGGCTCCCATAATAGCTGGCACAGTGCAACCAAAGCCAATCAACATTGGCAGAAAAGCTTTACCCGATAAACCAATTCTATTCATGGCCCGGTCCATAATAAAGGCTACCCTAGCCATGTAACCTGTTCCATCCAGGAAACTAATCAGGAAAAACAAGGTGAAAATTAAAGGTACAAAGACCACTACACTGCCAACCCCAGCAATGATGCCGTCAATCACCAGGGATTGCAGCCAATCAGCAGCTCCTATAGCGATCAGAGCCCCACTGGCCCAATCTGTCAGATTCGTGGATACAAACTCATCTAGCAGGTCCGAAATTGGCTGACCAACCCAAGCAAAAGTTGCCTGAAATAGCAAATACATGATGGCAATGAAAATAGGCAAACCTAATATACGGTTAGTCACAAAATTATCCAATTTATCGTTCCATGACTGAACGCCTTCTTTAGCTACTAAAGCCTTTTCCAAAACATTGTTAATGAAGAGATAGCGGGACTCAATAATTTCTTCTTCAACTAACTCACTGTCTTTTCCCGATTTTCTAAGAGCCGCTACCTGCTTAATGTGTTCCGCTAATAATGGACTGCCCACTTCCTTGGATTGCTTCACTGTAGAAGAATCTAAGGAATTAATTAGTTGCTGTAACCCATCTTTACTGGTGGCCACCGAAGAAATAACCGGTGTTCCTAATTGCTGGCTGAGAACCTCTATGTCAAATTCATACCCTTTACTCTTAGCTTCATCCATCATGTTTAGGGTAATCAAGGTAGGTACACCCAATTCCAATAATTGAACCGTTAGATACAAATTACGCTCTATATTGGAGGCATCCACCACGTTAACCACCAAATCAGGCTTTTCATCTACCAAGTAGTCTTTAACAATTCTTTCTTCCAGGGAATACGCACTAAGACTGTATGTGCCCGGTAGATCGACAATATTTACTTGCTTATTACCCTTAATAAGTTGACCAACTTTTTTATCTACAGTAACCCCAGGCCAGTTACCAATGTGTTGACGAGCTCCGGTTAAGGCATTAAAAATGGTTGACTTACCTGTATTGGGATTACCAGCTAAAGCCACATTAATCGCCGACATTTGACCAATCCCTCCTTATTGCAAAATTACAATGATCTGTTCTGCTTCAGCCTTACGAAAAGATAAATTATATGATTTCACCAGCACCTCTATGGGATCACCCATGGGCGCTACCTTAATAACCTTTAACTTTGTTCCTTTCATAATTCCCATGGCCATAAAACGTCCCCTGGCCTGACCTGTTACTTTAACACTATCCACAAGAACTGTCTGACCCGGTTTAACATCCTTTAGAGTGATCATTTTCCCCAACCCCCCCTTTCAATTATGACCTGACCATGATATGCCGGGCCATTTCTTGTCCAAGCATAACTTTTCCACCACGAATAGCCACAACCAGGGGGCCTTGGCAACAGCAACGGCAAACCTCCAAAGGAGTGCCGGGAATAAAGCCCATCTCTTCTAAATGGCGTTTGCGATTGCAACACCCTTCAATATCCTGAATGGTAACAACCCTTCCTTGTTTAACAGCATTTAATGGCTTCGTCATAAATATCTCCTCCAATCTTTTATAACCACTAGCCTGCTTGCTCTTGCAGTCCGGCTAACGTATTGGACAATTGCTGTACAAAGTTTGCTTGTTCCGTTAAAACACCCGCGTTTTGCTTACTAATATCAGAGCATTTGACAATTACTTGCTTTACTTCCTCCGTCATACACTGTACTCCCCCCATCCCCAGGTCCAACGCTTCGGCACTTCCATAAGCCATCTCCACAGCTCCTACGCTATTGCCTACTTGCTCCACAATGATTTGACAGAGATCATTAACATCGGTAATTATCTGCATTCCACTTTGAACTCCTTTAGCTCCCTCTGACATCCCCTGCACAACCATGGTTGCGTTAACTCTTATCTGTTCGAGGCTGGCATTTACGTAATCAACCGTTTCCTTACTTTTGACAGCCAAATTACTAACTTCCTGAGCTACTACCGAAAAACCACGTCCGGCCTCTCCAGCTCTGGCCGCTTCTATGGATGCATTAAAGGCTAATAATTTAGTTTGGTCAGCAATGGACTTAATGGCCTGCAGCATTTCCCCCAAAGTTTTAATATCCACTTGCAGGATGGACGTCATTTTAATGGATTCTAAAAAACCTTCTTGAATCACTTCCATTTCCTTGTGAGCTGTCTGTAATTTCCCAGCCCCCTGTTCGGCAAACATCTTAGCATCTTTTAACGATGAGACCGTTTCCCCCACTTGTTTCATAACTTCCGTTACATGTTTACTAAGTTCTTCTACCATCCCTTGACTACACAGGGCTGTTTCGGTAGCTTCCGAGACGATATCATGAACTTCTCCCCCAGAGTCCACCAAACCATTGTTTAATTCAGCCAACTCCCGAACTAAAGCTTCCAATTCAATGGCCTTTTTTAATAACAACGCTTCAGTAGCGTTTCTATCTTTTTTACTTTCGGATTTTCCCATAAAGGGAATCTTAAAGAATGACACTTGGTTACACCTCTTAACTAATAACGATATTCATTATCAATAACTAGTTAAATAATACCCTTTTTTATTCAACCGGACAGGAGCGAAGCTCCGTCTGTTTTAAACATCGATACAAAAGTCTTTACCATATAAGCATCAAATTGACTCCCCGCATGTTTCTGCAATTCATAAAGGGCCTGTTCTGCGGACATCCCCTTCCGGTAAGAACGATCTGAGATCATGGCATCCCAAGCATCGGCAATGGCAACCAGACGAGCCTCAAAGGGGATGTCTTCATTCTTCAGTCCACTGGGATACCCCCTACCGTCAATCCTTTCGTGGTGATAGTGTATGATGTCACTGGTGCTTTGTAAAAATCCTACCGGCTGTAATATTTTTACCCCGATCACAGGGTGGCTTTTCATTTTTTCATATTCTTCATACGCTAAAGTACCTTCTTTATTTAAAATTTCTTCAGCAATGCCGATTTTCCCTATATCATGTAGTAACGCACCGTACTCAATGGTCTGAATTTCCCGGGCGTTTAGTTTAAGACCTTGGGCTAGAGTGACCGCCACTCGCGCAACGTTTTTAGAATGGTTGCGGGTGTACTTGTCTTTTGCATCAATGGCTGTCACCAACGCGGCAATGGTTTCTAAATATACCTCTTTTTTAGCATTCTCCAGCTTCAAGAGGGTATTATGCAATACTAAGGCCGCCTGGCTAGCAAAGATTGAAATTGTGGCAATATCCTGAGGTGAGTAATGAGCCCGATGGTCCTCCCTCTTTGCATGACGATGCATAAGTACAAGTATGCCAATGGTTTTTCTTTCTACCATCATGGGAACTGAAATAAAGGAGCGTAAAGCAGGATCTACCTTGCACATTTCCCGAAGACACTGGGAGCCATGGGGCAAACAAATAATTTCTCTAGCCACCACCGGTTTTTGGATAAATCTAGCTTTATTAAGAATTCTCTGCAGTTGTTCTGCAGTTAACTCCCCTCGTACCAGCATGATTTGTGTTGCGTGGGAAGATTGATCTGTTAGTAAAACCCCTCCCGCCTCACTATTGGTAATCTTGATAGCCAAATCCAAAATGGCGGCCAGTGTGCTATCCATGTCAGTATTTTTAATTAGAGAAACTAGTACCTCATTAATAAACTGCGTTTGCTCCAGATTTTTCTCCAATTCAGCTTTACTTAGACTGGAATCACTTTTTGTATTTGCCGCAAAAACCCCTCCTGACAAGGACATTATTGGGCACCCTCTTTGTTTTAAGAATGTTATGTACTTCCAAAATATATGCTGCTAATTACATGATAATGATAATCCTTCTCATTGTCAAGTATCCATTTTCAAAACGGTTTGTTATTCTACTTACTTAAAGGTGAATAAAAAGGGGGCAGAACCCTTTCCTAATTAAAAGGTTCCGACCCCTTAGAAATTTCCGCTAACACTTCATCAACGGTCTGATTTATCTGTAATGCTTTTAGCACCTTGTTCCACAGGCTCTTGCTGGCCGCGTCCCGCTGCCATTCATAATCTTCACTGGAGCCATAGCCATACTCTTCTATAGCGTCTTCTTTGAGGAGAAATACCACTTCCGGAATCTCTGCCTCGTACTGTTCGGTCCATTGGCTAAGAGTTACATCCAGCACAAAAAACTCACCTTCCAGGTAGACCTCCAACCATTGGTGCCTGTGCTCATTTCCCTTAATTGTTATGACTCCTTCTTGAATAAACACATCATAGTCCCGGAGCAAAAGTAAGCCAAAGATTAGCGAGCAAGCCTTTCGCTCGCTCCCAGCTAAACTTGAATTCTCCGGTTGTTCCTGTAACAAAGCACGCCTCACCACTTCGGCGATATCTAATACATCCTTCACTTGATCCAGTTGACAAAACATTTACTCTCTCCTACTAGGTAATAAAAGATTTTATTTTTTATAGTAAGCGGTTGGCAGAAGAAGTGCAAGCAATTTTATTTTTATGGAAAGGCCATTACCCTTGTCTATTCAACAAAATTTTAAAACCAGAAAGGAAAACGCAGATTGGTACGAAAATATACATATAATTAAATTTGTTTCAATTTTACCAGGTTAGACCTAAATTATTACACACGGGAGGGAATACACTTGGCTCACACTGGACTATTAGAATTACAAAACTACCTAAGCCAGAATGGTATTCTTATCAGTTTTTCGGGACGGTTCTCCCAGGCAATTATCGAAGAATTGGGGGAAGCAGTAAAGAAATACCTAGAATCAGAAGAACATCCAAAAAATGATATATTTAATGTCTTTTCTATTTTTGTGGAACAAACCCAAAACATTAAGAATTATTGTGAAAGTAAAAAGTTTTTAACTTCCTACGAAAGAATTGCAAACTCATGTATTGTTACTATTGGTAAATGCGAGGGTGGAAATTACATCAGTTCCGGTAACATTATCGAAAATAGCGATGCCGAAAAACTAACTGCGCATATTGAAGAATTGATTCCCTTAGACAAAATCTCCCTGAAAAAACGCTACAAAGAGCAACTTAAACAAGAACTTCTTCCAGGTAGCCTCGGGGCGGGTGTTGGCCTGATCGACATAGCTCGCAAGGCTAGCAAACCTCTAATGTACACAGTAAGCAGGATTGATCAACAATTCTCCTTTTTTACCTTAAAGGCCATTATATAGGGGGATATCGACATGAATAAATTACACATCGAGGGTTCCAAAAGTACACCAACGGTCATTTTAGATGCAGAAAAAAATAACTTGTTTTTACAAGGTCAGTCATACCCGGAAAATGCCTTTAAATTTTACGAGCCAATTTTCCAGTGGGTTGATGAATATTTAGAAAAATTAACCGCAGAAGTTCTGGTGCAAATTGATTTTAACCTTCCCTACATTAATACCAGTAGTTCTAAATGTATCATGATGTTACTGGAAAGGTTGGATAAGGCTTATGCGTCTGGGAAAAAACTCACCCTAAACTGGTATTACAACGAAGATAACGAAAGTGAATTGGAGTGTGCCGAGGAATTTAAAGAGGACTTAACTTTTCCCTTTAACATC
The DNA here is from genome assembly GCA_946411205.1 of uncultured Desulfotomaculum sp. GTDB lineage: Bacteria > Bacillota > Desulfotomaculia > Desulfotomaculales > Desulfotomaculaceae > Desulfotomaculum. The sequence continues at coordinate 4,490 of CAMKDG010000049.1, read as the reverse complement.
ACCAGCCGAGAAAATAAATAAAAGCCAGGAACAGGAATAATAAAATGAGGTAGATGCATGGAATTAAATAAATATTCTCTGGAACCGGATTCCGAAGTAAAAAAGGTGACATTTTTCGCCAGTATCATTATCATTTTTTCCATTCTATTAGTAGGTCTCATCTCTTACGTCATTACAGAAAAAGAGGTCGTCTATAAACTCAAGAACAAAGATTTGGCAACGATTGCCGACGCCATCTCTTCTAAAATTGACAGTCGTATTTTAAGGGCCAAAGAAACCGCTCTAGTGCTCGCACAAGATCCGGAAAGTATGCAGTGGGTGGCCAGTAGGGAAAACGATCAGAGAGTTCAAAGAAATGTTATGCAAAGAATTTCTCAGCTAACTAACGGCATGGGTTACAGTAATTCCTTTGTGGTTAGTGCGCTTACTGGTCACTACTGGGACGAAAACGGGCAGTTGATCGATACCATGTCACCTAGCGACCCTGATGACCAGTGGTTTTATGATGTTTTAGCTGCCAAGCAGAAAGTAACCATGGTCATTGATTATAATGAAGAGAGAAAGAATACTTTTGTCTTTGTCAATGCCCTGATGGGTGATGTCAACCATCCCCTGGCCGTAACCGGCGTAGGCTTAAGTTTAGAAGATATTTCCCAGCATTTTGAAACCTTTAAATATGGTGAGAATAGTGACCTTTGGTTAATTGATCAAAAAGGTAACATTTATCTCTCAGACGATCTATCCTATAACGGTAAGAATGTCATCGATTTTCTCCCCAAAGAGGTTACGAAAGCTTTTTTAGCTGGTATTGATCAAGAATTGTCCTCTACCCTGGAATATAAAAACAACCAGGGGCAATTAATGGATTTAATTAGTTATCCTTTGGCATCAACCGACTGGACGCTTTTAGTTCAAATTCCCCGGAACGAAACAGTTGCTTTCTTGCAAACGATAAAAATAAATACGCTGTTAGCTTCTATTATTACACTTATTTCTATCACCCTTTTCTTTATTTTTGTATCCCGAAAGCTGGCAAATCCTTATAAAAAAGCCCTGCAGCTGAACCAACAATTAGAGGAACAGGTGGCCAACAGGACCCTAGAACTTAGGGAAAAAAATCAAAAGTTACTGGACAGCATTGATTATGCCAAACGAATTCAAGAGTCCATCTTACCTTCTCAGGATAAGCTTAATACCTTATTTAAGGATTATTTTCTGTTGTGGAAACCTCGGGATTTGGTGGGCGGCGACTTTTATTGGAGTAAAAGATTCGATAAGGAGTTGCTGGTAGCCGTGGGAGATTGCACCGGACACGGTGTACCCGGAGCACTCATGACAATGGTTACTATTTCAATTCTTAATCAGATCGTAGATGAGCAAACCAAAAACGATCCCGCTCAGATATTGCAAAAACTAAATGTCTTTATTAAGGAAACCCTCCATCAAGAAACCAAAGAAGCCCTCACCGATGATGGTCTGGACATTGGCCTGTGCTATTTCAATGGTGAGGATACCCTTGTTTTTGCCGGAGCAAAGTCCTCTCTCTATATCAAAACCAATGAAGAAATCGATATTATCAAAGGGGATAAGAAAAGTATTGGCTATGTTCGGACAGCGAAAGACTACCACTACACCAACAATACCCGTAAAATCCAACCTGGAGATCTTTTCTACCTAACAACAGATGGCTTTTTGGATCAAAACGGTGGTCCCAAAGATTATTCCTTCGGTAAAAAGCGTTTTATAGAAATTATTAGCGGCAGTTACCAAAAAGAGCTTTCTGATCAGGGTAAAGTTTTTCTTCGGGAGCTACTAAATTATATGGGTGATGAGACACAAAGGGATGACATTACAGTCATGGCTTTTAAACTACGGTAGGTTATCACGGGAAAGGAAGAACCAATATTGCAGGGGAATAAAGAAAACCTGGAACAAATCTTTCAAAAAGAAATAGCCTTACTACAATCCGGTAAGGCAGAAATCAGTAATCCCCACTATGACGGCAATGATTTATTGCCTAAATACCAGGAGTTACTTAACGAATATGAACGGCTTCTTAAGTTATCCCGAAAAATATTTGTCATCAGCGATTCTCAGGGACGCTCCCTCAAGAAACGGGAATATGAGATAAAAAATTTGCTAGATAACATTAACCAAGGGTTTTTAACCTTTGGCCAAGATCTGTTGGTGGACAGTGAGTACAGTGCCGAATGCATCGAAATATTTGGTAAAAAGATTGTCAATGCCAGCATTATAGAGCTACTTAGTATCAATGAACCTCATCTAAAACAGCATCTTTCAACAGTGCTTGCTACGGTTTTTCAGGTCAATGAGCAGGATGCCAAAAACCAATATCTAGCACAATTGCCCAACATAATCCTCATAAATGAAAAAAGCATTGCACTGGCCTACAAGTTTATTCAAGCAACGGAAAACGATGAAAAAAGACTTTTATTGATCCTGACAGATATTACCGACCACTTACATTCTAAAGCCCAAATTGAATTTCTCAGTTACAACGACAGTCTAACGGGACTGTTTAACCGGGCCTACGTGGACAAAATAGTCTCCGAAATAATGTGCCCGACCAAGCTACCCATCAGCATCATCCTGGGAGATATGAATGGACTTAAATTAATTAATGACATGTTTGGCCATGAAAAAGGCGACGAACTAATTATCAACACAGCCAAGGTTTTACAAAAATGTTGCCGAGATACAGATATTATTGCCCGCTGGGGCGGTGATGAATTTCTAATCCTATTGTCCAACACAAATCACGAACAATGTGAAAAAGTGGTAGACAGAATAACCAAAACCTGTCAGGAAACATCTCGTAACCCCATTGAGATTAGCATTGCACTGGGCAACGCCACTCTAGAGCATCCCACTTCATCCTTTTCTGAAGTGTTTAGTATTGCAGAAAGTCAGATGTATAAAAAGAAACTGCTAGAAAGCAAAGCAATCCGCCGGCAGATTATTTCTAATGTTGAAGATCGCTTGCAAACCTCCCGTTTTGCCAATGTCGGCCATATCCACCGTATAAAAAAATTGGCCACGCACTTTGCTAAGTTACTTGGTTTCTCTAGCACTTCCACCGAGATAAGAAATCTGCTGTTGCTGGCATCCCTGCATGATGTAGGGAACCTGGCAATACCCCAAGAAATTTTGTGCAAATCCGGCAGTCTTACTGCAAAAGAATGGGAAATCATCAAAAGCCACAGTGAAATTGGCTATCGTATGGGACTTTCCATTGGTGAATCCACTGTGGCAGAAGCAATTTTAGCCATGCACGAACGTTGGGACGGTAACGGCTACCCCAGCGGCTTAAAGGGAGAGCAAATCCCCTTTATCAGTCGGTTGTTGGCTATTATTGATACCTATGATGTGATGACACACGATCGTGTCTTCCAAGGAGCCTTCAGCAAGGAGCAAGCTCTAGAAGAAATACGCTTACAAAGCGGCAGACAGTTCGACCCGGCATTAGCAAAAGTCTTTCTCCTGCAGAGAGATACCCTATTATATTCAGGCGATCAATAAACAAGTAGGTGCAGTACAGCATCAACAATTTGGCAATCATCTGCCGCCAGTGGATGATTGCCTTTTCTTTTTAGAAAACATGTCCCCGTGTAACCATACATCTGAAAAATTATAATCTATAGGAAGGAGTATTTGCTCTTATGGGGCAACAAAAGGGAGTGCTAAGAAATGGTAAGTAAAAATAATCATACCGCCATCATTACCGATGAGAAATTGGTTGATCAATGTACAGATATTACCTATCCTCAGGTAAGTGGTTTAACAAACAAAACCGTCCAAGCAGACATAAATAGACTTATCAACGCCCAAGTGAACAAAATTCTTCCGAAGGACAACTGTCAGACTTCTACCTTCGGAAAATATGAAGTAAAACTTAATAAGCAAGGACTATTAAGCATTGTTTTATACTTCTATACCATCCGAGAACAGGCAGCCAACGGCTTAAACATCCAAAAATCCATCACCGTTGATTTGGCAACCGGCAAAGTATATGAACTACATGATTTATTTAAGCCTGGCAGTCGGTATAAAATGGTTCTTGATAAAATGATCCGCCAGCAAATCCAGGAGCAGGGCCTAACCTTAATCAAAGAATTTCCGGGCATTACAGATAATCAAGATTTCTACCTAACGAAAGATGCTCTGGTGATCTATTTTCAGGAGCTGGCATACACCATCCATGCTGATGGTACCCCTGAATTTGTTATCCCCTATCAAAAAATTGATCAACTAATTCGGCAGGACGGTCCTATTGCCCGGTTATTAGAAAAGTCATAAAGAACTGTAACCAATAAAAAAACTATCTACTTCTATATGAAGCGATAGTTTTATATTATACAGCCCATTAGGCTTCAATTATTTTCTTGATTCGCTTTATTTCCCTTTTATTTTGGTGATTGTCCTCTTGCAAAATTTCAATGTCAGCCACAACATACGTCAAAGTATTTTTG
>CAMKDG010000048.1 GCA_946411205.1 uncultured Desulfotomaculum sp. | reverse complement strand
ATAACCAATTACACAAAATTAATTACGTTCTCGTATTTTGCAAAAAATACTAGAACATCACCTTGAAGATTTTCACCTTTTTATTAAAAATATTCAATCCTGCTTAAGTAGGTGATCAAAGTAGGTTGTGCCCTATGAAAAAGAACCAGCTCAAATTCTGGTTCTTTCGTTAATTAAGCAAATTTATCCACTACCAGCCCAATCAATTTCTTGAAATAAGCCACCATATCCAAAATCTTTTCCGGTGGAATTTCCTTAATTACGGAATTATCCCTGGGGTCAACAATCTTTACTATATACTCGCCACTTTTTTCGTGGAGCTTGAAACGCAATTCCGTACTATGGGTTTCCATCGTTTTATTCATTTTGTCAACAGCCTGTTGAATCTGCTCTTTGCCAAACTCTCGCGGCTCTTCTTGAGAGTCTAGAGAATAATTCGGTAGTTCTTCTCTCTGAGCGGTTCCTTGATTAGTCCCCGGTACAGCTACTTCCTTCACTGCTACAGTGCGTTGGAAATAATCCTGAGCGGCTCCAACCGAATTTATGCCCTCTACCATCCTTCTTCACCTCCCGTTATTTTATCCTATCAATAAAATAGCCATGCTTTTGTTGGGGTTTAAATGGCGCATAGGCTTGCTGGACTACTTTATTTCCATGCAATTCCTGCATTTTCAATTTGACATTGGCCAAATTCGCATTTAACCTAGTGCCATTTGCCTGATCAAGCTCAATAATTTGTTTTAATAATTCCTGTAACTCAGACAAATCACCCAAGGATGCCTGTGCCAAGGCCATCTCTTGATCCAGTTGATCCACTTCATTCATTACCCTTTGCCGCTCTTCCAGCGATTCCTGAAAGGCATCGAACTGTTGCCTATCCAGCAACTCACTTTGCTGTTGCGTTAAGGCTAATATCTCCCGTAATTTGTCTTTTTTATTTTGAAGTAATATAAGAAGTTTTTCCGTCATCTTAGCCTCCCACGGGAACGCCTGATTTTAGCTGTTTTACCGCCTCTATCCAGGTATTTCTTATTTCTTCGGCATACCCCATCACTTCCAAAAGAATATCTGCATCTTTCTTTAAATTGGCCTCCACCAAACGGCGATTCATGTAATCATACATACTATGTAAATTTTGTCCTACTTCATAATCGGTATTTACGGTGCTCATCAAATGAGAAATAATTTCCTGGGCATGGGTAATGGCATTGTGGGCATTGGGTATGTTCTTTTTCTGCATAGCTTCCTGTGTTAACTTTAAATCCTTTAACAAACGGTTATATAACATGGTGATGAGTTCTTCCGGACTCGCACTCATGACAGCATTTTGTTGGTAATTTTGATAAGGACTTTTGGCAATCATCTATAATCCCTCCAGGGTTTTTTAGTTTTTCAGTAAAAATAACCCTCTGCATTTACTAACTATAAATTCGGTTAAACCCTGTAAACCTTGAGTGTTTTTGTGATACATTAAAGGAAATATTCAACATACCCCGAATCAACTATTAAAAAGTCTATACTATTAGGAGCTGTTACAATGACAGAAAACAATATTAATAATACTATTATTTTTAAACAGGGACTCCCTGGCTATGAAAATTTAAGAAATTTTATTTTAACTCAACCCAGCGAGGAATACCCCCTATTTTCCTTAAATTCGCTAGAGGATGAGTCGGTTTCTTTCCTGGTGATCAACCCTTTTCAATTTGATAAAAACTATTCCTTTGAACTGACACCCTTCGCGAAGGAATTACTACAGATAGAGGCCCCCTCTGCCTTAGTGGTTTTCAACATTATTAATTGTCAAAAGGGCTGGGAAGAAGCCACCATCAACCTGAAAGCACCGCTTATCATAAATGGAGCAAACCGTCAAGGGGTTCAAGTTGTTTTGGAACAACCCTATAACATTCGGGAATCGCTGAAAACATTTCTGCAGCGCGCGGAGGGATAATATATGCTAGTACTTACGCGTAAAAAAAATGAATCCATCCATATTGGTAATAATATCAAAATCACTATCTTGGAAACAGTTGGTGATACCGTTAAAATAGGCATCGCCGCACCCAAAAATATAGAAATCTACCGAACCGAACTATTTCAAGCCATACAAGCAGAAAACCAACAGGCCGCTGCTTCCCATAAAGCAAAGGAAATGGATTTTGCTAAACTGTTTCCCCCAAAAGAATAAACTAGGGTAGGATAAAGAACTATACGCTGTCCATACTTCACGCCCTGAATTAGATATTATCGAACAAAAATGGATTGGGGCACGGGCCAACCAACGTATGACTTCACAACTAAAATATGAGTTACCTTTTACTACCTTTTTGCACGCAAAAGGCTCAACTATCAGATATTTGCTGATTGTTGAGCCTTTCATAATTCCTACTTTATTTAACTTTGTCCGCCCCCAAACTGTTGGGCTAACCAAGAAGACTGGGCACTCATACGTTGCATAGCGGCTTCCATGGCAGAGAACATCCTATAATAACTGTCTTCTTTATCCTGCAGCTTCTCCAATAAAGCCTCCAGCCTTTTATTTTCTTCTTTCATCCGCTCGGAAATAAAATTATCCTGGTCGGTAGCATCATTATCAATCCCGGCTTTAACCAACAATGCTCCTTTATTGCCCCTGCTATCACGAGTAGTGCGGATATTGTCTTCAATGACATCATACATCCTCTGGGCAATACCCTGCTGCTTAAAACGGGTGGAGCGGTCAGGAGAATCATAAGGTATGTCCGATTCCTGAGTAAAGAGTCGAGCTACCTGATCTGGTTTTTCGTCGATAGCTTTCCTTAACTTAGCCTCATCAATGACCAATTGTCCTCCGTCTTTCCAGTCATTCGAAGTGGTGATCCCGATATCATACAAACTGATATCCAGTCCTTCCACCTTGGCAAATAAAGTACCCCGAAAATCATACATGGCTTTTTCCAGCAACGAGTCGGAGCGCAGCAAGCCGCTCTTGGCTTTCTCTTCCCAAAGCTTAATATCCTCTTCCGACATGTCTTTTTTCTGCTCATCGGTCAGGGGAGCATAGGCTGCTTGACCCTTCCTGGCATATTGATAGGATTTTTCATTTAGTTTACCGTTAATGGTATCCAGTAACTGATTGTATTTGGCAACAAAATCTTTAATATTGCCCATTAACTTATCGGGATCACTGGTCACTGTTACCATTACCGGGGAATTAGGTTCGGTAGTTCCCTTTAATTCATAGGTAACGCCGTCAATGGTAAATTTATTGCTTGAGCGGGTTACCGCATTGCCGTCAATGATAAGTTCGGCATCCTTGCCATACTCGATATCGGCTGTATTAATCTTAAGGACTTCAAAAAACTTCCCTTTTACGTCCTTAATATCCACTTTAGCTGCCAAGCCGCTGTCCTTTGACTCCAAAACAAATTTATCCGTCAGAGAATCGTACCGCATATTAACACCAGCTTCACTGGTGTTAACCTTATCCATAATCTTTTTTAGGCTATCCCCTTTGGTGGCCTTGATAGTTACACCATTAATGGTAAATTCCACCTCCCCAGTGGCGAGGTCATAGGGCAGTAGATATGGTGTATCTGGCGGTATTACTGTCTTTTCTAAATTGCGACTGATATTCTCCAGAGAATCGCCTAAGTCAATCTTGTTACTGTTGACCGCATCAGTAAAGCCCAGTTCATCCCGTAAACCGGCATCACCCTTTTGCAGGATAATTTCCTTGGGTGAGTTGGTTTTAAAACTGATTTTTCCGTCGGAGACGGTCACCTCTACATAGTTGGGATCAGCAAAATCAGCAGGATCGGTGAGCACACCTTGGAGTGCTAATTGCCTTCTTAACTCATTCTGGAAAGTGGCATCATCGGCATAATCAGCCTCCAGGTCGATATGATATTTCGTCCCACCAATATTTACATTAAAATCCTTGCCGATATCATTTGTTTTGTAATTGATGGTGCCACTTAGATTGGTGCTACTGCCGTTGGCAATTCCTAATTTAGCCAGCAGGTCATCACTGCTGCCAGCTGTCAAGGTCACTTTTTCGCTGCTATTCAGAGAAACAAATTTTATTTGCTTTGGATTATTCGAATCAGCAATTGCTTTAACTTGCTTTCCTACTAAGGCATCGTTAATTTTATTGATGAGGCCATTCATATCTCCATCCGTAACACCTGCCACATCAATTTCAATAGCCTCGCCGGTGCCTACCTGCAACTTAAACTTGCCGCCTGTGAAATCAGTAATCTCTTTACTGGTAATGGCGTTGCTTTGCCCATCGCTGAAACCCAAGCTACCTAAATAAGTATTTCCGCTGTCGGAAATGCGTAAATTACTGCTGGCGGTAGCTGGTTTAAAGTTTAGTTTGCCGCCGCTTTCCGACACATTAATTTTACCAACCCCAAAGGCATCATTAATTAGCGCTTGCAAACCAGCAGCTTTACCATCCGGGTGGCTATCTGGACGACCGGCAACCAACGCTGCGACATTGCCTGCGGAATAATCCTTATCCAAAGTAATGGTTTTGGTAACCCCATCTAAAGTCAGGTTAAACTGTTTGCCTTGCTTCATTTTTCCCATCATGGTCGCATCAACCGGCTTTTCACCGGTCAAACCATCTGTTGTCCCTTTACTTACCCCGGCATCCCCTGTTTTTGCAGCAATACTGGCCAATTTAGTAACCTCTATCTTACGGCTGCCCGGGGTAGCTCCCGCACCAGCCGTTATGCTTACTATGCCGCTATTCGAAGAACTGGTGCCAAAGGAAGCAAAGGCTGTTGCCGAGCGAAAATTGGTGGCGGGCTTTAAAATATTAAAATACTCATCCTTAAAGGAACGAAAGACATTGGTAATTCCCCTATAGGCCTCCTGCTGCCAGGATAATCGCTGCAGAACCTGCTTCAGGGTATCGGTCTTTACCCTTTCTGCCTTCATCAGTTTAGTAATGGTTCCTTCCACATCAAAGCCAGAGAAACCGTTAATTCTGTTAACCATATATTTTTCAACTCCTTACAATCTTAGCGGCCAAATTATATCTCCACTTATTAATTGCTTTCGGCTTTTTAAGATAATTATTTAGCATAAAATTTAAGAACCGCCCAATTTTCCTGGACAGTTCTTCACCTTGCCTTAAAATATCGATAACTAGTAAGTTTCAGCACGGGGAATACCAACAATTTTTACCTGATGCTTATCTTCATCAATAAGATAAGTAGCAACGACATATCTTCCGACGCAAATCGGAAATAAGCGTTGCTCTTAGCTTTTGTAAGGCCACCCTGCCGTGGACAATCTTCAAAAATTAAAAATTCTTCGAAAGGGAGTAAAATAGGAGTCAGAGATGGACCATGTCCATGTGGAGTGTTACATACCCAATATCTCACTTAATTTAATCTTATGGCCAGCCTCATAGATTTCGCAGTTTCTATAATTTTTTTGCATTTCCAGATCTCCGAGACATTCATAAATTACTCCAATATTATAGAACGCCAGATAATCGTTAACACCATCCATTTTTACATTTCGGTTTTTTAGTTGCTTTTTGGAACTCCCGGATAGCCTCCTGAAAGCGTCCATTATTCATTAGAATTAAAGCTATCAAGAAGATAAAATCTGCTGAATGGGAGAATTCATCATAGATATTCAGTATCAGAAGAACCGTTTCGTATTACTCTATATTGATCAGGGAATATCCATAGCTTTCTACCATGTCCTGAACATATTCCCATCTTGGATCCAAGGCCGCATGGAGTGCCTGTCCAAAAAGCTCCCGGGCAGTTTCATAATCCTCTTCCATATAGGAGATAGGGGGCGTCGGGATGCTGTCGCAGGGCACTTTTTAGTAAGCAGATATTTAATTCCGTTTTTTCTTTCTGTGGGTAAGGTCCCTTCGTAACCGGAATGGTAAACGATTAATGGTATGGGATAGGTATTATCCTCAGGAATCACGGACCCAAACCTTTGAGAAGGCATTTAAATCTATGGTTTCCGCTGGCATAAACTGCTCGTGTATTATCCCTTCGTAGTGATAATACCTTTTAGAAAATAAGCGGTTCACTCCTTCACTATATTTATGGCAAACTCTTTCTTGTAAATTCATTAAACGTAGAATGCATCCTATCTCTTTGAGATGCTGCCTAAGTAACAATTTGAGGTTATCTCGACTATTTCATCGCTATCCAATACCAGTATATATTCATTCTCTGTCATGCTAATAGAATAATTGCGGGCAGCGGCAAAGTCGTTTGTCCAAGTATAATCATATACCTTATCAGTAAATCTAAAGGTAATTTCTTTCGTTTTATCCGTTGATTCGGTATCTATAATAATGATTTCATCACCAATGACAAGTAATGTTCTAATGTAGCTTCTTCATTTTTAATAATCATACAAAGGCTAATATCTACCACGTTACCTCCGCCTTACTCTAGCAACTCTCAAGAAACTGTGTACCCTTAAAGGTGTCTTGCTTTATCCTTTTGCCTAATAGAAGTTCGTAATACTTTAAGTTAATGACCGTAGCCGGCCTATAAATCAGGGATGGTTAATTAGAGAAATCATATAAGGCAGGCGATGATAGTTAGTCTGTTTGATTTGTTTTAAAATATCTTCGTAAAAAGATTTGTTATGGCCGATTCCTCTTGCAATGGTGTGAATCACCGCTACTACCATATCTTCGTCCGCCTGTCGCTCTTCTGCCATGCAGGTGCAGACAGTGAAAAATCGAATGAGGGTATAAAAAAAGACCATCAGAAAATAGGCATCCAAGTATTTATGGGTATAAAATAGCTTAGCAAAAATAAAGTTAACGAAATAATTCTCATAAATATGGTTAATTTCGTTCAGGCTTGGTTCATAGTACTGCCGATAACCTTCCGCCACTTGTTTGGCCATCTTGTCGGAAATAACTTTCTCATTAAGTAGCTTAAGTTGCTGATGGGCTAGTTTCAAAAGTTTTTGCATATCACCAGGTCTCTCTTCACCAGCAATACCGTCCATTACATCTTTAATAAACCTCAACATGAATATTGGGTTGGCAGACAACTTTTGGAACTGACTAATTAATGACTCATCAATATTCCGCAAATACCTGCGAACACCATCAAGGTCACCATCCTTTAGCTTATCTACAATCATGCCAGTCAGGATCAGCCTGATATCAATATCCAATCCCCGCAACTGCATAATATCAATCAGTAACTCTTCTACTTCAAAATAATTTGTTTTACCAACCTTTTGCCGCTCCATTAGATTGCCAATTTTGCCGTACTGCATATTTATTGGAAAGAAGTTAAAGCCCGCCGGGTTTTGATAAAACTGGATGGGCTCCCTTTTCTTCAAAGTCGCCGCTGCGGCAGGGCATGCATAACTAAGAGCCATCTCACAGCCCCGCTCAGTAAGGGTGATCTCCCTAGGAAATATTTTACAAGTATCCGACAGTGCCTCAACACCATACTGCTTTTGAATCGCACATAGGCCCTCGATATTAAGAAAAGGGCATACGTTTTTTTCACAGCCAGCCTCCGCGCCTGTTGATTGCTCACCTTGTCTAAACTGTACAAAGGCACCACCATCTTTTTTCTCTGCTATACCACTTTTTAGCAGGGCGGCAAAATCTTCATCGGCAGCAGCGAAGCCATGATACTTTTTGACACTAGCCGGATCAAAATAAATATTCCAGCGTAGTTTACAGCATTCGGCACACATGGCACATTGGAATGTTAATAAATAATCCGGTACTAGAAAATGTTTAAAAATCATACCTTTCCCCTCTTTTCGACTTAGCCTAAAATTTCCCATTCAAGATTATGCTAAAATCAAATCCCAGTTAACCGGCGTGCCTCTTTTTATATCACACCTAACCCTTTTTCCCAGCAGCAAATCATAATACTTTGGTGATAAACCCAGCCCGGGTCTAATGGTCCTTAGATTTTCTTGCGTCAAGATATCTCCGGCTTTCATATCCTTTACTACATAGAGAGACCGACGGTGTTTTAGGGAAGGAACTTCTTTTTCGGTCGGACCATAGCTAACTTTACCAAGAGCCTGCCAAGCCTGTTTACTTTCCGCAACTAAAGCCTGCATTTCCTGTGGCTCCATAGAAAAAGCCGAGTCCACGCCACCGTCAGACCGGGAAAGTGTAAAATGCTTTTCTATTACACAAGCACCTAAGGCAACACCGGCTACAGCCACACCGATGCCCATGGTGTGATCTGATAAGCCTACTTGCATATTAAATAACTCACGCAGATGGGGAATCGTCAGCAGGTTCGTATTATCTGGAGTAGCCGGGTAGGTGCTAGTACATTTAAGCAGAACCATGTCTTTGCAACCGGCATCTCTTGCCACCTGTACCGTTTCAGCAAGTTCGGTGATGGTAGCCATTCCCGTTGAAATAAGCATGGGCTTACCGGTAGAGGCTATTTTACGAATAAGTGGAATATCTGTGTTTTCAAAAGAAGCAACTTTATAGCAGGGCACGTCTAAAGATTCCAGCAACTCCACCGCAGTTTCATCAAAAGGGGTGCTAAAACCTAGAAGGCCATGCTCTTTGCAGCGGTCAAAAATTGGCTTGTGCCACTCCCAGGAGGTATATGCCTGCTGGTAAAGTTTGTACAACGAGTTACCCTGCCATAATGAATTAGGGTCTTCAATAAAAAACTCACCCTGATCAATATCCAAAGTCATGGTATCCGCTGTATAGGTTTGCAGTTTCAATGCCTGTACACCCGCTTTGGCAGCCGCATCCACGATGGCCAAGGCTCGGTCCAGCGAATGGTTATGATTGCCCGACATTTCAGCTATAATAAATGGCCGGTGACTACGCCCAATATTAAAAGCTCCAATTTTAATGTCATCCATTGGACATCCTCCCGTTTTAGTCTGCGTAATTCACTACAAATAATTATCACGTCTGTTCAATCAGCAAATCACAGGGATAGCGTACTTGCTTAAGAGGTATTGTTGCCTTGGAGAAAGGATATTTTTCAATTTCTTCATCAACCGTTTCTAACAAGAACCAGTAAAAGCTGTCCAATCCGGCAGTTACACTAAGAGTAGAAGCTCCACCAAAGCGTGGATTGCACTCTATAATATGAATACCGTCTGCAGCATGAAGGAGTTGGATAATAATGTGTCCATACAAATTTAACTTCTTCATATACTCCACACATTTATTTTCTAAAAATTGATCGAAGATCGTGCTGGTAACCTGTGACTCTCCATCAATTACAATATCTCTTGTACGACAAATGACCCCTTTAATCTGTCCACTGCGGGTTATATATGCATCAACGCTGTATTCCTTCCCCTGAAGATAGGGTTGAAAAATTGGGGTTTTTAATAATGCGGCATACTGCAGGGCTTTCTCTCTGGACAAATTTAACCTGATATTTCTTGCCCCTGCCCCAAACCTATCCTTTACCACCAAGGTATCCGCGTTAATATCGTCTATTTTATCCGAGGTTGTAATTACGGGCAGTTCCATACCTTTACCGGCAGTATAAAAGAGTAGCTTGTCCAGACAGTTGCCAATTGATTTAGGGTCAGATACCATCACTTCTATGCCGTGTTTGCGTAGCCATTGCTTACGCTCACTCCAAAACAACAATTCACCGTCACGACTGGGTATAATACATTTTACCTTACGTAAATTTAGCTCACCAAGTAACTTTTGATCCTTTAATTTTTCCAGTGGCGGCATAGACCAAAAATCATCCACAAAATATCGAGCTAAACATTGCTGATTGCTATCGGCCCCAATTAACCTTCCGCTATAGCCAGCCTTCGTCATGGCTGCTCTTACTGCTTTAAGCAGGGGGATTTTTCTGGAAACGCTGGTCACCAAAACATTTAAGTCTGCCGCCACTTGGGGCTTAACTGGACATCTTGCCTCGTCATACTCTTTTAAGTGCCCATGAATTAAGGAGTCCAAATAAGCACCGTTTAAGTAGACATGCCTTTTCATCCGGCCTTCTAAGCAAAAGCCAGCCTCTTCCAGAATGGCAACATGGAAGGGCCTTATATCAAAGGTTTCTCCAGTTAAACGATGAAAGCCTAAATCCCCATAAGCAACTTCCTTTAGTAAACGCAAATAAACGAGGAAATCCTCTCTGTACACCCTTTGGTCACCAACACGTTCAGGATTTAATAGAAATGATACTTCTCCCCGCTTGTCCTCCCAATTGATATGGACAATTCCACCATAGCCAATGCAGGTATCCTTTTTTAAGAAGCTAAACAATACCTGTAAAGGTCTTTCCTCCGCCAGGGACGGCCAGATAATTTTTTCAAAATACTCCCGTTGCCCCTGCTCGGTGAGCGGTTCCTTTTGTCTTAGCACATCAATTTGCGCATTTCGCCAGTCCTTAATCAACATGATATCTTGCTTCCGAATGGGAAGCAGTTGATAATCGTTATAGCTGTAATGGTTTTGTGTCAAGCATTTATAGTATCGCATTGTTTTCTCCGCCATTTATTCGCCCGCTTTCCATTGTCGGTTACTCTAAAAACTTCGTGGCTACGATGGCATTTGGGGGTAATAAACAAGGAATTTCATCAACTTAAGACCACTCCCCATTTACTTTTATCTACATTTGGCAATTGGCGATTCTCTTTATACCCTTTTCTTTTTACACAACTCAAACATTGTATCTTCATAAGCAGATAGGGTCTTCTCATATCCAAATACATTATTGGCAAGTTCTGCCGCTTTCGCTTGCGCAGCAACCGTTGAATAATTGCTATCTAACGTTTGATGGATTAATTTAGCAATCATTTCAATGTCCCCTGGTTGAAATGTCCCCAAACAATATTCGCCCAATGTTTTTTCAATATCCTTCGTACCTTCGACAGAAGAAAATATAGCAGGTACGTGCAATGTAACCGCTTCTATAGGTGCCAAACCAAGACCTTCACTGTATGAAGGGAAAACAAATAAATCTGAGCCAGCAACAACTTCATAAGGATCCTCAACCCAACCCGTGAATATCACCTTATTCTCCATGCCAAGTCGATGAATTGTTTCATCAAGTTCCTTTTTATATTGTGAATCTCTACTCTCTCCGATCAACAGCGCAACATATGGACCCTCCAGTTTCGCTAATGCCTTTACAATGTCTCTTTGACCTTTGCGTTGGGTAATCTCACCTAGATGTGTAATTATTTTAGACTCTGTCAAGATATCATAGCTAGAGAGCAACCTTTCTCTTAATTCCCGTTTACGTGATATGTAGCTCTGTGGATTAACATATAATCCTGGATAAATTACACCAGATCCTTTAACCCCTTTTACAGCGCCAAACTTCATATATTCTTCTGAATCATAAAATACCCGATCACATTGATTAAAAGCCCAAGCATCCGAAATATCCATCCAATTAGGGCGATCCGGCCCCCAACTATGGAAAGTCGCAATGATCGGAATATCTAAGTTTCTCTCTGTTTTCGCCAGATATGCAGCAAGCGCCGGAACTCCAGCATGCACGTGAATAACATCATAGCGAGCACAATCCAATAAATTAGATAGTCTCCTCATTTCAGACCAGAAAATTTCGTTTTGCCGGTTAAAGAAGTTGATTTGATGATGGTTGATATGAGCATCTGCTAATTCAGATTTCAATTGATCCCAATCAATCAACTCTCCTGAACTCCCGCTAGAAACCACATCTACTTCATGACCTCTCTCTTTAAAGCTGCGGGCTAAGCGGGTCAGAAACGAGCCTGCACCGCCCCGTAAAAAGGTTGTCATCTCAAGAATTTTCATCGTACCTACTCCGCATCATATAAACATTTAAAAAATATCTGTCGTGTTTCCTCTGCCGTCCTCTTCCAGGAAAATAACGAAGAACGTTCTAATCCTGCTTGAATATAGTGCTTCTGAGTATCGGTACTTGTGATCATCTGTTCCATCGCAGATGCGATAGACTCAATCTCCAACGGATCACAGTAAATTGCTGCATCCCCCGCAACCTCGGGCAAAGATGACGAATTTGCAGTGATCACCGGCGCCCCCAGCGACATGGCCTCTAATACTGGCAGTCCAAAACCTTCATATATAGAAGCGTATACAAATGCTTGAGCATTGCCATATAAAAAACCTAATTCCTCATCGGATACAAACCCTGTCATGATGATGTCATCGCGGAACCTATTGGTTGCTATTTCATTAAGTAAATCCTGATATTTCCACCCGAGTCCGCCAACAAGGACTAACGACATCGCTTCTAATGATTTGCTGCGCATCATTTCATACGCTTTCAGTACACGTGACAAGTTCTTGCGCGGTTCAATCGTACAAACTGATAAAAAATACGGATGCTTGATCCCGTATTTCTTAAGTACGTTCATTTTTTTCTCTTCAGACTTGTCCAAGGAAAAATCGTTTGTAAATGCTGCAAGATGTACCACACTAATCTTAGATTCTGCAATGCCAAAAAAATCAATAATATCTGCTTTTGTGGCGTATGAATCGGCAATTACATGATCCGCATCTATAGCGGCTTTCCTAATTCCTTTATCAAAAAAATCAAAGGTGCCTCTAGTAGTATAAAAATCGGGAAAGCGTAACGGAATTAGGTCATGAATGACTAATACTCCCTTGAATGTCCGACGCTTTGGTATGGGAAAATAAGGAGAAAATAGCAGATCTATTTTCTCTTTATACCCTGTATAAGAAAGTAATTTATTTGCAAGCTCTGAATTACTATTGGGTAAATCCAAGTAAATCCGTTTCTCTTCTGGAAACTCATTGCCCTTAAGCTCGGATATGAATAGATATTCTTCACTCTCATATTGGGTGAGTTCACGGGCCAGATTATAGGCATAACGAGGTATGCCACTATAATTTCTGCTACATAACACACGTAAGTCTAAGCCGATACGTTGCATTCCTACCCCTCCTCATGTGCCACCAAGTACTCCCAATGCCAATCCGCAATTGCATTAATTAGCTTTAATGTTTCAAGATGGAGCAGCGGCTTCTCTATCCGCAACAAATCCCAATAGCAATTAAATGCATAGACAGTAGTTTGTGTTATACAACTGAGCAGGTTCAATACGTTTTCATACCCGATACCAAAACGATTATTATATAGCAAAAAGAATTCTTCGACAGCTTGTCCTTGTATATATTTTATTACCTCCGTAAGTTTAGCAGCATCATAGTTTCCGCCATCTCTATAGGTAATCACTTCGCTATTTTTCCCGCAAATATCAATGACATCTTTTCGATCTATTTCGTGAGTGATTACATAAATATATACATCAGGAGTTACATCACGCAATCGTTTCATAAAATTTCGAAATGTGGTCATATCAGCGGATCTGATAACTAGCACCTTTTGGACATTCTGAACTATACTAAAATCCACAATTTCGACGGAACGCAGCCGTGTATAAAGATTTTCAAACACGCCGCAGATATCCTCAATATGCACCTTAATCCCTCAATTCTAGACTTAATTTTATAACAGGAAGATACATGGAACAGTTACGTCCTGTTGCTTATAATCCAACTGATCTTTATATCCCCAAGATTCTAACTCTTGTCTAATTTCCCGTGCATAAATAGAAGCAATAATAACAAATGGCTTCTCTTGCTTCTCTTCTAAATGAATAAGAGAAGCGGGTGCATATACTTTTACACCCCTTATGGTCGTTTCCCATTTTTCCGGATCCTTATCAATAAATCCAGTAACTTGAACATCCATTTTTATAAAACATTCCAGTGTTTCTCTTCCTCCGCTACCTGCTCCCCAGATTAAAATAGGACGGTTTCCAACTAATTTTTTTATATTGGAAGGTATTAACACGATGGATTTTTTATTGAGTCTTTTCGGTACCTTACCCTTTAATAATCCACGTTCTCGAATTGAATCAGCCAGTCGGTCTGCTATTACTTGCCAGTCAAAACTTTCTTCAGCGAGTAATCTTGCATTGTCAATCATAGATCTGATTTTATTAACGCTGCTATTTTTAATCAGCCGAATCGCATCATTAAACTGATTCATATCCGTGATAATCGCATTTTTTCCATTTTCCAATCCCAAACCTCTGGCACCGACCGGAGTCGTGATAACCGGAAGCCCCGCAGCAAAATACTCCAACATTTTCAGGTTCGTACCTGAGCCATAGGTAATTGGGTTAAGGGCTACATCGGCTTTTTTCAACAACTCACCTTTTGTTTCATCGTCAACCATACCAAACAATTTTACATTGGGAGGAACACCCTCGAATTTAAATTCTCGGCATACATCGCCCACAATAAGGAAATCAACTTCGGATAAATGAGCAGCTTGTTCTACTATGTGATTTACAGCAGCTATATTAGGCGCATGATAGCTCCCTAAAAAGATACAGTTAAATCTTTCACTATCTGGTTTATTACTTAGTCGCTCTTTCCAAGGAACAAAGGCCACTTGTTGCGTATCAACCCCATTAGGAACAGTGACTACCTTAGAAGGTTGCACACCGTATAAATCCCCCATAAGTTTCCTATCGTTATCGCTGCATACCATGATTAAACTGCTATCGGTACAGCACAGTTGCTCAATTTTTATAGTTTCTTCAACCAGTTTCCGTCCACCAACTGTGTTTGGCAACATTCTAGGCTTTAGACTGCCTTCCACATCCTGAGCATCATACCATAACATTTTATTACTAATCTCGCGGATCGCTGAATACAGATACGGATGGGAAGTAACAACAACATCCGCGCTTCTGGCAGATTCACTTAATGCTTTCATATAAGCAGGAGATAACCGACAAAATTGGGGCATGGCAACATCAGCTACAGGTACTCCAATCTCTTTAAACAATGCATCCTCTGCATTTTGATGTTGTACCGATTTAGGAACGCGGACCTCACGAAAACCAGGAGCAATTTCTAAAACACCATCTTTTTGACTTGCATGTGTAAAAGTGACTAGGTCAATATCAAACCACTGGGATAATCTACTATATAATTCTGCTGTTCGCAATTGACCGCCTGAAAAAGCAGGGTATATCGGAAAGTGGGAAGCTACTGTCAATTTTTCACGTTTCTTCCATGCCTCCATAATTTATCACCTCATCATACATTTATCTTACTTAAAGTTTAATTGATATATTGGGGAATAACATTTATAATCATAGCCCATCTCTCTTAGTTGCTTGCTAATTTCATCTATATAGCTAGAACCGATAAGAACGTAAGGTTTATCCACATCTGGATTCTCTAAAATAAGCGGCGAATGTATCGGAAGGCCCTCAAATTCTTCATTCCATTTAGCAGGGTTGTTATCAATAAAACCCGTTGCCCTGAAACCAGATTGAAGCACCCATTGAATTACCTTCCGTCCAACCTCTCCGGTCCCCCAAATATAGATCAATCTATTATTAAAAATATTTTTGAGTCGAATATTTCTTTTCCATTCCGGCAACAATTCCAGCGTTCGTTGATGATCGTTATTTAACGCAATATGCAGGAATTCATATAGCTGTTCCGAAAGGATGATCGGTTCCGTATATTTTGCGTACTCTTGTAAGATGCGCCTTCTCCACTCATGATTTTTGAAACCTATAATCTCAATAAAATTTTGTTTGATTTCTTGTTTCACACTCTTTTCTAAATGGAAATCTATAACAACTTGCAATAACTCTCTCGCTAAATTCGTATAGGGTGCATCCCGCAAATCTTCACAAGCTTGCATGTAATCGTGAGCTGTCTTTTGTTGTAAAGGCATTCTATATTTAAAAAGTTTTTCAGGGACTTTAACCACATCTCCCTGCAGCAAAAGCTCTAACACCAATATTACGTCGCTACCATATGTCTGTAAAAACAATCTTGTTTTCTTTAATGCATCCGCACGTATCAGTGAGTAAATTTCAAACCAACCCATCCGTGAAATCCAGTCATACACTCTTTCTTGAACATTTGTCCCAGTAGTACATATACTGCTGTGGCTTCTTAAAATAGGCTCCCCAGTTTCATCGATAAATTCAATTTCTGAACAACAAAAAACTGCTCCCGGATGCTGTTCTAATTTTTGTAAGCACTTTACAATAAAACCCTTCTCATAGATATCATCACATGCGGCCCACATGAAATATTTCCCAGAAGACAGCTCAAATACTTGATTAAAATTTTTAGCCGCTCCAATATTGCTATCATTTCGGACATATCTTATTCGTTCATCTATTTTTTTATATTTCTCACATATTGGGGCCGTATCATCGGTAGATGCGTTGTCAGATATGATCAGTTCAAAGTCTGCAAAATCTTGTTCTAGTAAAGCTTCGATAGCTAAAGCTACGTAGCGTGACCCATTATAAACCGGCAGTCCTATACTGACTAAAGGTCTTGGGTTGCTACATTCAGACGTTTCGATCATTTTTCCCAGCCTCCGTTTGACTTGGGTTAATACCGTATCAGAAGATTGTATTTATTTTACATGGTGTATTCGCAACTACTTTACTGGATTGTCAACATTTGTCGGACAGCTTTTTTGGTAGACTAATCTCTAAATCCAAACTCGTTTATCAATTCTTTTGACACATACTTAACCTTTTCTTCTGTCATATCCATGCCACAGGGAAGATTAATACCATAGGGAGATAGCTTATATGCCACAACATTTTTCTCGCTCGCAGTGTTTATATCAGCAAGATGTTTATACGCAGGCAATGAACTTAATGGATAAAAAAACGGTCGAGTATTTATACCTTTTTCCTGCAGTAAACGAATAATTTCCTCTTTCTGAAAACTGATAGAAGAATCCAAAATTACCGTGACCATCCAGTATGTATTCTTAATATAAGCGGCCTCAGAATTTAATTGAAACCCCTTGAAATCCCCAAGATATTTTTGATACCACACAAAAATCTGCCGTTTTTTTTCTATAAGTTCATCAATCCGCTCCAACTGCGCCAAACCCAAAGCCGCCTGCATGCTACTCATCTTATATTTAAACGCTACTGTATCATTCCAGAACATTTTTCCGCATTGACTCCGTCCGTGATCCCGGAGAGCTAGAGACTTCTCATATATCTCCTTATTATCGGTGACCAACATTCCCCCTTCCCCCGTGGTCATCGTTTTCGAACCATGGAAGCTAAATACACCAACATCGCCTAAACTCCCGGATTTACGACCTTTATATTCGGAGCCTATCGATTCCGCAGCATCTTCCAGCACAAAAATCCCATATTCCTTGGCAACCTTCAAAATATCCTCCATTTCAGGGATATTACCATATAAATTCACAGGAATAACAGCTTTTGTGCGTGGAGTAATTGCAGCCTTAAACGCTTCCGCTGATATACACCAAGAATCAGGCTCAATATCGACAAATACCGGTGTCGCCCCCACATAACTAATGGGTGCAGCACTGGCAATCCAAGTAATATCAGGGATAATCACCTCATCCCCTGCGCCTACTCCTGCCGCCACTAATGCCAAATGTATGGCAGAAGTGCAAGACGGCAAAGCCATAGCATATTCTACACCAATATAATTGGCAAATGCAGTTTCAAATTTTTCATGATATATATTAGCATTGGAATACCAAGCATTTTTTACTGCGTCCGCAACATAGTCAATCTCTTTCTGCGTAATAGAAGGTCCTGATACATTAATTTGTGTTTTTTGCATTTCATTTCTCCTCTACTTAACGCATTTGAGATATCCATCAGGAGCAACTGTAATTAATAGTTTAGAATGGACTTTCGCATCAATAACAAATCGATCATTCTTTTGCAGAAACTCTTTTACAGCTGTTTTGGGGTTATCCCCTTTTCCCCAGGGGCGATTAGGGAAGAAGTCTTCGGGCATATCCTCAACAACAGTGTCCATGACTACTAAATAGCTCCCTTTTGTAACCAAATCTGAATAAAGCCTTAATTCTTCAAGAACATGGTCGTGGGTGTGATTGGAATCCAATACAACTATAGTTCTTTTACCTTTACAAAAATCGTAAATTTCTTTTACTAGCTTTTGATCGGTTGAAGAACCTTCAAGCATATGAATCCTCTTGTACATTGGATGTTTTTCTATTTCAATGCGATTATGTTCTCGAATATCGATATCTACACCCAAAACTTCGCCATTACCAATCAATTCTAACATTGATGCATAAAAAATCAAGGAACCTCCATGTGCTATCCCTGTTTCTACGATGACATCTGGCTTTACCTTCCAAATAATCTCCTGCATGGCCACAATATCTTGCGGAAACTGAATAATTGGACGTCCCATCCACGTAAAGTGATATGAGTATTCAAATTTCGATGAAAGTGAAAACCATTCCTTTGTAATAGTTTTCAACTCATTGTTTTCTCCTATCTTTTTAATAAACTCAGAGTTTCTTTGTTCAAACTCAATATTTCTACTCATTTAGCATCCACCTTTTTAATTTCTATTCTAATTTCGAATTTTTCCCCTTTCTCATTATAGAAGTAACAACCAGGATAAGGAGGGAAGGTTCGTGCTCTTAAAAGATTTAACAGGTTCTTTGCTTTATATTCCTTATCTAAAAAAACTTGGGAAGCCGGTTCCAGTTCATTTCCATAATGAAAACTTCCTTCATTAATGTCTTGCCTAATCCGTTTATAATTATGATCCACAATATTTTTATAGTTTTTAATGAATAATTCAAGCATAGCCTTTTGGGCTCTTTGATAAAGGGTTTGACCAGTATCTTCCCATGTTTTTTCAATTTCCTTTTGAAAAATAATATCTCCGCCATCTATAGAATTATCGACAAAATGGATCGTCACACCAAAGGGGGTGTCTTCAACAATTGTCCAAAAATTATAATGTTTACCTCGATTATATGGTAATAAGCTTGGATGAAAATTTATTATACCTACTTGTGGCAGAAGTAAAATAGGTTCCTTTATAATAAACGGCCACCAAGCTAATAATATATAATCCGGGTTTATTCCTTTTAAAAATTGTGTATTCTCTTTTTCCAGGTCGGTATATAATAAAATATAATTTTCATCAAAATCCGTTTCATTGATTAAAAAAGATAGAACTTCAGACTGCTCATCAGTTACAACAATGCATTTCACATGTTCTGGATAGTTTTCCAATAAGTATCTAATTGCTTCTTTTCCAACATATTTATCAGCAAAAACCGTTAAACTAATTTTATGCATGGTTATCCCTCAAATAATTTATAAGTTTTATCCTTTTGACTAATAATTGGAGGTTCATAGAGCCATTTTATCCCAAACACCGGGTCATCCCATCGCACACCCTTTGCACACTCGAGATGATAAAACTCACTCATCTGATAAAAGACGCTCGTATTATCCTGCAATGTTTGAAACCCATGGGCAAAGCCCTCCGGGATATATAACATTCGATGATTCTGAGCAGATAGTTCAAAAGCTTGCCACTGCTTGAAAGTAGAAGAATTTTCTCGCAAATCAATGATCACATCATAAATTGCCCCAGAAATGCAGGATACTAGCTTAGCTTCTTCATATGGCGCTACTTGATAATGCATACCGCGTAATGTCCCCCGTTTGATGTTATGGGACAGATTGCACTGAACTAAATTTGAGTTCAGACCATGTTTATCAAATTCATTTCTACACCATGTTCTAGCAAAAAATCCTCGCTCATCGTTGATACATTCCAAATCAATAACATATGCCCCAGACAATCGCGTCTCTGTGAAGATCATTACAATACCTCCACCGTTGGAATGGGCACTATGAACTTGCCGCCCCATTGCCGAATGTATTCCAGTTGTTCCATAATTTCATCTTTCAGATTCCACGGTAAAACCAAAACATATTCAGGCTGGGTTTTCCGTATTTCGTCAGGATGGAAAATCGGGATATAAGTTCCCGGCAAGAATTTTCCCTGTTTATGCGGGCTGCGATCTACGGTATATTCAAGAAAGTCAGTTCGAATACCGCAATAGTTCAAAAGTGTGTTGCCTTTCGCAGGAGCGCCATAGCCTACAACGGTTTTCCCTTGGCGTTTTAAATCAAAGTTGCCAATAATTCTAACTTGAGGGACTTCGCTTTTTCTGCGAACGCACGATAGGTGGCTATTTCTTTCAAGCCGAATCTTGCTTCCTTTTCCTTCATCCTAGCAACACGGCCTCTTACCACATGTCCGTGAAAATCACTGTGGCAGGCATATATCCTCAGTGATCCGCCATGGGTTGGCAATTCTTCCACATCAAACATTTTTAGCCCATGGGCGCTAAAAATGTGCTCTGCTGTACTAAATGATAAATAAGAAAAATGTTCATGATAAATGGTGTCAAACTGTCGCTCTTTCATAAGCTTCAATAAATGGGGAAATTCCATCGTAATGATGCCGTCCTTTTGTAGAAGTATTTTCATGCCAGAAACAAAATCATTAATATCCGGTACATGTGCCAATACGTTATTACCCAGCAGCAAATCAGCTTTTACCCCATCACCAACCAGCTTTTGCGCCAATTTTCTGCCAAAAAAACCAATCTCAGTAGGAATCCCCTTTTCTATCGATACTTGCGCAACATTAGCCGCCGGTTCAATCCCCAGAACCGGAATCCCTCTTTCGGTGAAATATTGTAATAGATATCCGTCATTGCTGGCAATCTCTACTACAAGTTTCTTGTTTGTAGTCGCAAACCGTTCACACATCTTTTCCGTGTATTGCCGTGCATGCGTCAGCCATGTATCCGCATAGGAGCTAAAATATGCATAATCATTGAATATTGCATCCGGGCTTTCAAAGTCCTCTAGCTGGACTAAAAAACACTTCGGACATACGTAAGCACGAAGCGGATAAAATGCTTCTTTGGTATTTAGCTGTTCAACCGATACATAGGAATTAGACAATGGTGACATCCCTAGGTCGACTACAGTATCTGTTAAATGGGTTTGGCAAAACCGGCATTGTTTAGCTGGCATTTCCATTCTCCTTACATATCTTCTGGTATTCTGCAATTTGCGCTAAGGTTATCGCTTGCGGATCTTCGCCGATAAAATATCGCTTATACCACTCAACAGTCATCGCTAATGTATCCTGCATATTTAAAACTGGCTGCCACCCTAAATTTTTCCTAGCTTTCGATGAATCCAATTTTAAATAGTGAGCTTCATGCAGATGATCGCCGCTATTCGCCGACCATTGCGCATCTGGACCCCATAAACGGCAGAAAACATCAACCATTTTTCCTACCGGCCAGGCATGGCTTTCAATTGGTCCGAAATTCCAACCATCTGCATAGGCTTCTCCACCCTGCCACAGCTTTTGCGCCAGAAGCAGGTATCCTGCCAATGGTTCCAACACATGCTGCCAAGGCCGAATTGCATATGGATTCCGAATCAGGATAGGTTGTTCTTGATGAAGAGCACGAATGCAATCAGGCACAATCCGATCCGTTGCCCAATCACCGCCGCCAATCACATTTCCAGCTCTGGCACTTGCAATATGGCCTGTGCGCTCTGCGGAAAAATACGAACGGCGATAACTTGAAATCACCAGTTCGGCACAACCTTTGCTACAACTATATGGGTCATGTCCCCCCATGGGTTCATTTTCCCGATAGCCCCATGCCCATTCACGATTCTCATAACATTTATCACTTGTGACATTAATCACTACCCGAACTTCCGGCGTATGCCGCACTGCTTCCAATACGTTAGCAGTACCAATAATATTCGTTGATAGTGTTTCTATGGGATAGTGATAGGAATATCTTACCAACGATTGCGCCGCCATATGAATTACAATATCCGGCTTGTACTCCTGCAAAGCCCCCTGTAAATGGGGATAATCCAATATATCTCCCGCAAGAGCTATCATCCCATCCCCGACATGGGCTACATCAAATAGCGAAGGATTGGAGGGCGGCTGCAATGCATAACCGATTACTTTCGCGCCGAGAGTTTGCAGCCATAAGCTTAGCCAGCTTCCCTTGAATCCTGTATGTCCGGTAATAAATACCCGCTTGCTTTCCCAGAATTTATCCATATTACCAAACCTTCCAAGGAGCCTTGCCAGACTCCCACAGTTCTTCCAGCTTAATTTTATCTCTTAAAGTATCCATCGGCTGCCAAAAAGCTCTGTGTTGATACGCAGAAAGCTGATTGGTATGTGCTAGCTTTTCCAGTGGTTCCCTCTCCCAGGTTGTGAAATCTCCTTCAATTAAATCAAAAATTTGCGGTTCTAATACAAAATATCCACCATTAATCCAGCCGTAGTCTCCTTGGGGTTTTTCCTCAAAGGTAGTAATACGACACCCTTGCATATCTAAGGTACCAAAACGTCCGGGAGGTTGTACTGCTGTCAGAGTAGCCCATGTCCCCTGAGCTTTATGAAACTTAATAAGTTTATTTATATTGATATCGGACACCCCATCTCCATAGGTAAAACAAAAGGTTTCTTCACCAATAAATTTCTGCACTCGTTTGAGACGTCCCCCTGTCATCGTCTGTTCTCCAGTATCAACCAAAGTGACTTTCCAAGGATCGGCATGACGTTCATGTACTTCCATGGAATTATTGATCATATTAAAAGTGACATCGGATGTATGCAAGAAGTAATTGGCGAAATACTCCTTTATCATATAGCCTCTATATCCGCAGCAAATGATAAAATCATGGATGCCAAAATAGGAATATGTTTTCATAATGTGCCACAATATGGGTTTTCCGCCAATTTCAACCATCGGTTTTGGTCGAACCTGCGTTTCCTCGCTTATACGAGTTCCAAATCCTCCTGCTAGTATAACAGCCTTCATTATATACCCCCGTATCGTGCGTTTAATGACTATGAATCAACTTGATGCAATGGGTACATAGATCACTATAATTGCAAAATTTTATCTACACTTACACCGCGTTCTAATAATCTTTAGTAATGCTTACTATTGCAGAGTTTTAATATGTACGCCCTTATGCCTCTTTTGCTCTATATGACTATTAATCTTTGACCAGTCCCTTTTTTCAAATAAGAGCTTTAGGCAATCTTCCAGGTCAAAGGTTGGCTTGACAGGATATAAAGCTGTAATGATTTTGCTAATCAGTGTAAAGTCCTCAATGGTATCCACTGTCCAGCGGTGGTGGCTTTGATTTTCAGAATAGGTTACATTGGATAAATTATACCGTTCTGGATTTCTATAGATAAATAGGGTAACGTGCTCTCGCTCAGGTTTATCTAATGTTTCTAAAAATGTTTCAGTTAAAACTTTAAAGGAAAAAACTTCTGTATCCATACCTCGCGGATAGGTGCGCATTAGGCTGTTGGATACGTAATCATAGTTATTACGATGCGCCAGGAAATATTGAATTACTCGATCAATTACTTGCGGGTCGATAATGGGGCAATCCGAGGTTACCCGTACTACCACATCCGCCTGATGAAGTTTTGCTGCCTCATAATACCTAGATAATACATCTTCCTCCGAGCCGCGGTAGTATGAAACATTCAATTTTTGACATAATTCCACAATGGGTTGATCAGAATCATTGGTCGTAGTAGCAATAACGATTTTATCCGCCAGAGAAACCCTACGCAGGCGTTCAATTTGATACTCAAGCAACGGTTTCCCCATGACTTCTTTTAAAACCTTACCGGGTAATCTGGTGGAGGTCATTCTAGCTTGCACAATAATGATTATTTTCATTGTAATACCTCTTTAAGAACCTTAATTACGTAATCCTGTTCCTGTTCGGTTAAGTCGTAATAGAGGGGAAGGGTTATCGTCTCTTGGTAATATCTTTCAGATTCCGGGTAATCACCGCATTTAAAGCCTAATTTTACATAATAGGGTTGTGTATGCACAGGAATATAGTGTACATTGACATTGATCCCCACCTGCCTCATTTCCACAAAGACTTCCCGACGGGTCTTGTTTATTTCACTCAGGCGCAATCTAATAACATATAAATGCCAAGCGGAATAAGTATCCATTTGCTGTCGGGGCAACTGGATTGGTAACGCCTGTAATAAGCAATTGTATCTGTCAGCCAGATAGTGTCGTCTTGCTATAAACTCATCTATACGTAACATCTGGCTGTTCCCCAGAGCAGCCTGAATATCTGTCATACGATAATTAAAACCCAGATCAACTTGCTCATAATACCAAGCTCCAGGTGACTCTTGCTGCATAAACTCAGGATTACGTGTAATTCCATGGGTTCTTAAACAAACAAGCTTTTCATACAGTTCTTGCCGATTGGTTAAAATCATGCCCCCTTCACCGGAAGTAATGATTTTAACCGGGTGAAAACTAAACACTGTCATATCCGAAAAGGTACAAGAACCAATCTTTTTTCCTTTGTACATCCCGCCAATGGCATGGGAAGCATCTTCAATGATGGTTATGTTATAAGCATCTGCCAGTTTCTTAATTTTCTCCATCTCACAAGACTGGCCTGCAAAATGTACCGGGATAATGACATTGGGTAATTTTTTTTCTTTATCTGCTTCTTGCAGTTTTTGTGACAATGCATGGATACTCATATTGTAGGTACTTGCATCTATGTCGATAAAATCAATTTTGGCACCGCAATAAAGTCCGCAATTGGCCGAAGCCACAAAGGTATTCGGAGAAGTCCACAGGCTATCTCCTTCGCCCAGACCTGCAGCCAAGCAGGCAAGATGCAGTGCGGCGGTGGCATTGCTTACGGCAACGGCATATTGGGTACCGCAATAAGAGGCCACTGTCTGTTCAAACTTTTCTATGGCCGGACCTTGGGTTAGCCAATCGGATTGTAACACCTTTATGACGGCCTCTACATCTGCTTTATTTATGCTCTGCTTGCCATAGGGAATCGTTAGCACTGACAATTCAGCTCCCTTAATTGCTCCACAGAAAGAAAGTCTGGGTTGGTACCAGAGTTATATTCAAATCCTTGCTCAACCGGTTCACCAATTTCCCCTAGTTTATTTTCCCGATAGTCAAAGGGTTGGTTAAAGATAATGCTGGGTCTAATCACGTAGTGATCGGGAAATTCTAAGGTTAGGTGGGAATCGTCGGCTGGGCACATGATTTCATGTAGTTTCTCTCCCGGACGGATACCAATAACCTTGGTCTCGATGCCGGGTGCCAGAGATGCCACCAAGTCAGTTATGTGCATAGAAGGAATT
>CAMKDG010000047.1 GCA_946411205.1 uncultured Desulfotomaculum sp. | reverse complement strand
CCGCAGCAGCCGCCAAGCAGACCGCAGAGCTGATCCAGGCTTCTGTTGCTGATGTGTCCAAAGGTACGCAAATAACGGCGCAAACTGTGCAAATCCTAAAGGATGTAGAGGTGAGTGCCCAAGAGGTAGCGGAAGGCTTTAGCAGAATTGAGCATGCATCTGCTGAGCAGGCCCAGGCAATCGAACAAATTAGACAGGGACTGACTCAGGTTTCCGCCGTTGTGCAGACAAATGCGGCTACCGCGGAAGAAAACTCTGCCACTAGCGAGGAAATGTCTGCCCAGGCCGCTATGTTACGCGAGGAAGTTGGAAAATTCAAGCTGGCTGTGGCCGGCGAAGAGAATAAGGAACATCCCCTTTAACAGTACGTGAAACTGCCCCGGCTTTGGGGAAATATTGAGGTATCGCTGATGAACAATACCAAAAGTGAAAATCTCGTGCAAACAGGAAGCAACGAACTACAATTATTAGAATTCCGCGTCGGCGACAATAGTTATGGGATTGACGTGGCCCAAGTACACGAATTGCTGCAATACTGTCCGGTTCAGCCAATCCCTAACGCACCAACGTGCGTGGAGGGCATTATCTGTCCCCGCAATCAACTATTAACTGTGATTGAACTTGCCGCTTATCTGCAGCATCCTCCTTCGGGACAAGCGGATCGGGACATCTTTGTCATCGCAGAGGTCAATCAAGGGAGATTTGCCTTCCATGTACATCAGGTGATTGAAATTCATCAAATTTCACAGGATGAGATTGAAATACCGGATATGTTCAGAGATGGAGACGGTGTGGTGACAGGCGTCGTAAAAAAAAGTGGTGTGCTGATATGCCTACTTGATTTTGAGAAAATCATGATGGGAATCAATGGGTGACCAAGAATCCTCTGGGAAATGAAGAAATATTGAGAAGGTTAAGGGAAAGAAGAGCACCAGTACTTGTCTAAAAGGTACTGGTGCTTTGGCTTACTAGAGAACAT
This sequence comes from uncultured Desulfotomaculum sp., assembly GCA_946411205.1. Lineage (GTDB taxonomy): Bacteria > Bacillota > Desulfotomaculia > Desulfotomaculales > Desulfotomaculaceae > Desulfotomaculum. Next base: position 24,511 of record CAMKDG010000047.1, on the reverse strand, counting down.
TGGTTATTGTGCCACCGCTCCCTTCTTTACTCCAACAGGGGCTCTATCTTTCTCACTTCTTAAATGCTTGGCAAATTCATAATCCTCCGGAGTATTTACATTAAAAAAGATTTGATCCCACTCATGATCTGAACGTTGATTGAAATCCAGGTAATTTATGTTAATTAATTCGTAAAAGGAAATAATCTTAGGCCGTTCTTGTTCCTGCAGTACCTTTTCGACGTAGGGTAGGCAATCCTTGCGGTAAGCTGCATGCAAAGGCTGCAGGTATTTATTTTTTTTAGGCACCATGGCTTGGTATTCCTCCAAGCCAGACAACAGTTCCTGTGCCAATGGCGGGCTAAAAAAAGGCATATCACAGGCTACAAAGAACCCATAAGGAGAAGACATATGCTTCAGGCCACTATGAATTCCTGCCAGAGGGCCTTGCTTCAAGAAGATATCAGGATATACAGGCACGTTAAATGGATGATAGAGTTCCGGTGTATTGCTAATAATGAGTATTTCTTGAAAGTGCGAAACCAGTTGATTGATAATGGTTTGGATAATGGTTTGTCCTTCTAACATTAATAAAGCTTTATTGGTTTTCATACGACTACTATTGCCGCCCGCCAAAATTATGGCAGAAAACGCTTTTGTTTTTACCATTACTTCACATCTTTCAGGTTTAATTGAAATCGAAAAAATCCTTTTTGTAAAAAAAAGCCAAGACAACTCAAATTGTACGATAATCAAAGAAGCTCGTAAGAGATCTTCAAATTCACTTCTAAATACCTGTCTATAGAAAGCCAAGTATTTTTAAATTCTTTGGCAAATATAATATCATTATACCTGTGGGGCTATGCTTTGAAAAGGAGGCTTAAAAGATCAGTCGACATTGAGTCTTTTTATTTTAAATTTTCAGACCATTATGATATTAAGGTTGCCAAGCATATGCATGTTTGGCATAATGAATACAAGTACTGATACCTAATTATTAAAAAGGAAAGGAGAGTGAACATCTTCTTCGAAGGAATTTTTCAACCAACCCACCTGATCTTAATTTTAGTTGTGGTCCTCATCATATTTGGGCCAGGCAAGTTGCCTGAAGTAGGCAAGGCCATGGGAAAAACCGTCAGTGAATTTAGACGAGCCACATCGGCCAGCTTCGACCAGGAAGACAAAAAAGTTGTTAAAGAAGAAACAACTTCAAAACAAGAAACAGAGAAATAAATTAGAGATTAGAACCCACTATAAAGAATCCCGGTAGAACCGAGGGGGTTAAAGGTTACATGAAGAAAATAAGCAGGCGCGATTTTTTAAAAAGTATAGGACTTGGTACCGCAGGGTTAACTTTAGTGGCTAGCCCTGCCTTGGCATCCGAGTCCCACTCTAGTATTACCGGAGAGAAATTACCCTCCAAAATTAGAAAAGTAAAAGAAACATTTACCGTTTGTGCTTACTGCGGCTGCGGCTGTGGTATTATTCTTTACAGTAATGACAAAAAAGAAATGATTTTCTGTGAAGGTGACCCTGATCATCCCATTAATGAAGGCTCCCTTTGCTCCAAGGGTAATGGCATTATTGACGTCTATAATAACGTTAATAAAAAGAAACAACGTGAAGTTAACAAGCGACGGATTACTGAGCCGTTATACCGGGCTCCTGGCAGTTCCCAATGGGAGAAAAAGAGTTGGGACTGGGCATTATCCGAGATTGCTAAGCGTGTCAAAGCCGCCCGTGAAGCTACCTTTGAAGAGAAGGATGACAAAGGCGTTACCGTTAATAGAACCACGGCCATCGCTACCTTTGGTAGTGCATCCTTGGACAACGAAGAGAACTATTTATTACACAAGATGTTTAGATCGTGGGGGCTCCTGAATATTGAGCACCACGCCCGTCTCTGACATAGCTCTACAGTAGCCGGTCTGGCTGCTTCTTTCGGACGGGGTGTTATGACTAACCACTTTAACGATTTTATTAATACCGATGTATTTTTGATGATTGGTTCCAACTCTGCAGAAAACCATCCGCAAGCCATGAAATGGATTGTCAAAGCGAAAGACAAAGGTGCTAAGCTGATCGTGGTTGACCCACGTTTAACTAAGTCTGCTGGTATGGCAGATCTCTTTGCTCGCCTGCGTCCGGGTACTGACATTGCTTTCATTAACGGAATGATTAACTATATAATGGAAAAGGATCTATATTTCCACGATTATGTACTGAATTATACCAATGCAAGTTTCTTGGTTAATCCAGAATACAGGTTTGCAGATGGCGTGTTCTCCGGTTTAGCTGAAAAAGACGGTAAAAAGACTTATGACACCCAAACTTGGCAATATCAAATGGATGGTGACCCTGTTAAAGATGGTATTCGAGAAGAAGCCATTAAAAAAGACCTCACCTTACAGGATCCCAATTGTGTTTTCCAAATCCTGAAGCAACACGTTAGCCGTTATGACCTGAAAACCGTTTCCAAAATTACCGGTACTTCTGAGGATATGTTGAAGAAGGTATATGATTTATTTGCTTCCACCGGTAAGCCGAACAAGGCCGGTAACGTCATTTACGCTATGGGTATTACGCAACATACCTATGGATCTCAGAACTGCCGTGCTCTCGCCGTATTACAGTTAATGCTGGGTAATATCGGTATTGCTGGTGGTGGTGTTAACGCCCAACGGGGTGAATCCAACGTACAGGGTTCCACTGACTTTGCCATGCTGAACCAATATCTGCCCGGTTATAACCCGATGATCTACGCCCATAAGCATACTAAACTACAGGATTATTTTGACAAGGATGTACCAAAGACCAGTTACTGGTCTAACCGTAATAAGTTTTTAGTGAGTATGCTTAAAGCTTGGTATGGTGACAAAGCAACCCAAGAAAATGATTTCTGCTTTGACTATATTCCCAAGCACGATAATAAAAACCGAACTCACATGGGTATTTTCTCTGATATGGCTGAAGGTAAAGTAAAGGGTATGATTGCCTGGGGCCAAAACCCTGCGGTAGGTGGTCCTTCCTCTTTCCAAGGACGGAAAGCCATGGAGAAGTTGGATTGGCTGGTAGCAGTAGATTTGTTTGAAACAGAGACAGCGGCCTTCTGGCATCGTCCGGAAGCAGACCCTAGCAAAATCAATACCGAGGTATTCTTCCTGCCTGCGGCTATGTCCTATGAAAAGGAAGGTACCGTTTCTAACAGTGGACGTTGGTTGCAATTCCGCTATATGGCGGTTCATCCACCAGGTCAGGCCAAGAGTGATCTATGGATTGCCGACCGACTGTTTAAAGCCGTTAAAAAGGAATACCAGAGTGGTGGTAAGTTCCCAGCTCCCATGATGGATATGGTCTGGAATTATGATACACCGGGTGAAGATGAACCTAACATTGAGCAAGTGGCCATAGAAATTAATGGCTACGATGTAAAAACCAAGGAAGTATTGCCCGGTTTTGCCAAGCTTACGGCTGACGGTTCCACTGCCTGCGGCTGCTGGATTCACAGCGGTTACTGGGCCATGGATAAGGAAGCTGGTACAGTGGCTTGCAAACGCCGTCTGAAAAAGGATAAATCAGGCTTAGGCTTATTCCCACAGTATGGCTTTGCCTGGCCGGCAAACCGTCGTATTGTTTACAACCGTTGCTCTGCCGACCCAACAGGTAACCCCTGGAATCCAGAGAAGGCTTTGGTTAAATGGGATAGCCTGGCAGGTAAGTGGATCACTGCGGATGTCCCGGACTTTGGTGCTACCAAACCAGCAGCGGAACCCGGTGGCCAGCCTACACCAGTACCGCCAGACAAGACAATACCCTTCCTGATGCAGGAAGAAGGCCGCGGTCGTTTGTTTGCAGTGAAAGGTGTTAACGACGGACCACTGCCGGAGCATTACGAACCCATTGAAAGTCCGGTGCAGAACATTCTTTCTAAACAACAAAACATGCCTTTGGCGACTAGATTCAAGGGTGATTTTAGTAAAGTAGCGACAACCGGCAGCCCAGAATATCCCTATGTAGGCACGACCCACCGGGTGATTGAACATTACCAGAGTGGTGCAGTGACCCGTAATAGCCCAACCTTAGCAGAGGCTTCTGCACATATGTTTGCTAACATTTCGTCAAATTTGGCCCAGAAAATTGGTGTTAAAACAGGTGACGATGTCCTCCTTGAAACCGTTCGCGGCTCCATCACTTGTAAGGTGGCTGTCTCCGGTGTTTGTGTTCCTATGAACATCGACGGTAAAGAGGTAGAGGTGATTGGTATGCCCTGGTGCTTTGGCTACCAAGGTATCGCCCAAGGGGCTACCGCCAACGACCTGACACCCAGTGTGGGTGACCCGAACACCAGTATTCCGGAATACAAGGCCTTCTTGTGCAATATCAAGAAAGCTAGCAAATATTAGAAGCAACGCTAAGGGGGTGTAATAATGGCTAAAGGTGTATTAGTTGATATAACTAGATGTATGGGCTGCAAGGCTTGCCAGGTGGCCTGTAAACAATGGAACGACCTGCCGTCTAAAAACCCTGAGTTTACAGACGGCTTAACCAGCCCGCCGGATATGGACGGCTATAACTACACCGTAGTACGAATTGAAGTGGTGGAGGATAAAAAGAATAACGATTATACCATAAGATCGGCCAAACGCCAGTGCATGCATTGTGAACATCCGGCCTGTGCATCGGCATGTTTTGCTAAAGCTCTGCAGAGAGACCCCAAAACGGGTGCGGTGGTTTACTATCCCCATCTGTGTGTGGGCTGCCGTTACTGCATGCTGGCCTGTCCCTTTGATATTCCTAAATACGAGTGGGATAAACAATTCCCCTTGGTGGCGAAGTGCCAGTTCTGCTTTGACCCCGAAGGCAAGTATGATCGCCTGGGCTATGGTTTAACACCAGCCTGTGTGGACACCTGCCCAACCGGTGCTCTGAAGTTTGGCGAGAGGGATGATCTGCTCAAAGAGGCCTGGAACCGCATTAACAGCGACCCCAAGTACCTAAAGCATGTCATGGGCGAGAAAGAAGCCGGTGGCACATCCTGGCTGTATATTTCTGACGTACCCTTTACAACCTTTGGTTTCCGTCCTAATCTGGGGACTAACCCGTTGCCGGAGTACTCCCACAACTTCCTCAAATGGACACCGATTATTGCGGTGGGTTGGGGCACTCTATTGACGGTAATGTACCACTACACCAAGCGTCGTGAACAAGTTGCTTCTGAAAGCAACAAAGATGTTCATATGTAGTGACGGAAAAGGGGATAGGGGGGAAAATAATGTCAGAAAATAAAGGATTGCTTAAGGAAATTGTGGAATATAAGTGGAAGTTTACCATGACTACCACTCGCAAGGTGCTATTAATGCTGGCGGGTCTAGGTATAGCCTGTATGATCTTCCGTCTGGCTACAGGGTTAGGTCTGGCTACGAACCTGAATGACAAATGGCCCTGGGGCCTCTGGATTGGTTTTGACGTACTAACAGGGGTGGCCCTGGCCGGTGGCGGTTACGGTACTGCCCTTATTGTACACGTGCTGCACCGAGGGAAATATCATGCCATTGCCCGCAGTGCCATGTTAACTTCTTTGTTAGGTTATCTTTTAGTTATGGCAGGGTTGTTCATGGATATCGGCCAATGGTTTAATTTCTGGCGGCCCTTCGTATCCTGGGGACACACCTCTGTGTTGTTTGAAGTTTTCTGGTGTGTGTCTTGCTATACCACCGTACAGGTATTAGAATTTGGTGAGATCTTTACTGAAAAGGTGGGCACTAAGTATCATAACGCCTTTAAAAAGGCGTTGCCTGTATTGATGATAGTCGGTATAATTTTCCCAACCTTGCACCAGTCCTCACTGGGGGCACTGTATTTAATTATGGTGGATAAATTATATCCCCTGTGGTGGTCACCCTTCTTGGGCTTGTTCTTCTTAATGTCCTCTTTCTTTGTCGGACCGGCCATGATTTGTGTGGAAACGGGTCTAGCAGGCAGAGCCTTTAAGCACGAAGTACCCATTCATGTACTGCGGGGTTTGGTGAAAATCTCTGGTTGCTTTATGGTGCTTTATCTAGCACTGAAACTTTATGACCTCGCCAATCGTGGTGTATTTAACTTAGTCTTCAAGGGTAACCTGGAAGGGAACCTGTTCCTGCTAGAACTACTCTTGGGTGTGATTATCCCAATCTTTATTGCTTTCACTGGTATGAGCAATACCCGCAAGGGACTTGTTACCTTTGGCGTCCTGGTCAGCGGCGGCTTAATCTTCAACCGGATGAACGTAGTATTTACCGGCATGTCTGCAGCACTGGGCGGCTGGTACTTCCCTTCCGTGATGGAGTGGGCTGTTAGTATCGGTCTGGTAGCCATCGGTGTTCTGGCCTATTGCTTTATCGCTGAGAACTTTAATATTATGGGTCATGATGAACACCATCATAATGCCGCTGCTTAAAGCGGGGCAAAAGGAGCTGCTCTAATGGAGAAAAGAAATGACAATGATAAGCTGGCAAACTTTTACCTCGAAGTTATGGATTTAGGAAATGATGCAGCATCATTAGAGTGTAAGCTTACTCTAGATTCCGAACAAATAAAGCGGTGGGAGCAGGGAGAAGCGATATTAGCCTTGGTTCCTCCGTCCATAGATGCCATAAAATGGTTTGAACATTTTTATTCTGTGGCCCAGGCCTGCCAACGGTGGCAGGCCGGTCCACGGCCTGTTTCAAACGCTTTTTTGCAGGCACTACAGAATATGGACAAGACTATCTGGGAAGAGTTTATTACCTCTCTGTTTAAGGTAGATGGTCAAAAAACGATGTGGGCTAAAAAATTAAACATTTCCGTTGAACTGTTGGATTTCTTAGCCCAAGTTACCTTTAGACCACTACTAAAGACCTATGGAGAAGAAGTGGCTAAGCAATTACCTCTTGGTGATTGGGACCATGGTCATTGCCCTGTGTGTGGTGATCAACCCACTATGGCTAAATTAGCTGGTTCGGAAGGTTACCGTAAATTATTCTGTGGCCGTTGTGAGACGGAATGGCGGTATAAAAGAATTGGTTGCCCCTATTGTAAAGATGAGAATGCTTCCGAGGCATCTTTTATGGCACTGGATGATCATAAGCAATACCGTGTTTATCTGTGTGACCGTTGCAAAAGCTATTTAAAAACGGTAGACGAGCGAGTTGTTGGAGAGGTAGATCTGTTTTGTGAGGATTTAGCCACTGCTCTGTTGGACAAGTTAGCCCAGGCTGAGGGATATCAACGAGGTGACAAGAGGCAACAGGTCTAAAGTAGCAGTCACTTGCAGAGCAGAAGGGGGAAATCGACTTTGGTAGAAGAAAAGGATCAAACGATGATGGAGCACCTGGAGGAACTCCGCCGGGTGCTAATTATCTCTTTGCTTGCGACAGTTGTCATGGCTGGTGTTTGTTGGTTTTTTAGTGATCGCATCATGGAAATTATTTTAAAGCCGGTTTTGGCAACCGGTAACAAAATGCACTACATCGGCATTTTGGAAGCCCTTATGACCAAAATTAAGTTATCCTTTTTTCTCGGCTTCCTGGCTGCCCTCCCGGTAGTGCTTTGGCAATTTTGGGCCTTTATTATGCCGGCACTACGCAAGGTGGAGAAGGTTTATTTTACCCTCTTTGTGATAGTGTCTTACCTGTTTTTTATTGCTGGTATCCTATTTGCCTTTTACACTGTATTTAGCGTAGGGGTCAAGTTTTTACTGCATTTTGGCGGGGCAGAACTGATGCCCATGCTGACCATTAGCAATTATATTTCCTTTGCCATGATGTTTATTTTACCCTTTGGTATTGTTTTCGAGCTGCCTTTAGCTGTCTTTCTGTTGGCCCAGCTGGGTGTCATTAATTATGAATGGATGGTCAAAAAGAGGAAAATGGCCATTCTAGTTTCAGTAGTGACCGGTGCGGTTATGGTTCCCTCCCCGGATATAATCACACCTTTAATGATGGCTGCACCCATGTATTTGATGTTCGAAATAGGTGTTACCATTGTTAAACTGGTAGAATGGTTGAAAAAGAGAAAAGCAAAGCGTCAAGCTGAGGCAGAGGCCTTAGAACAAATGGAGGAAGAAAGTAACGTTACTTCTACAGATGAGGAAAAATAGTTTTAGGTAACGATGAATGATAAATAATTAATGAATGATCTTGCCAAGGGAGCGGCGCAAAACTTTTGCGTCACTCCCTTTGTTCGTTCGGTAAATCAAGTTAAGATATAAAGGATGGTGCTTTACAACTAAAAATAGTACAATAGGTTTTGTTGATAAACAACATGGAGGTGTTATCCCTGGACGCAAAACTGGAAGAATTGTTGGCCAAGTACCAGGATACTCCCGGAGCCTTAATACCGGTATTGCAGCAAGCTCAAGAGATCTATGGCTATCTATCCCCTGAACTGATACGCAGCATCTCCTCAAGATTACGAATCCCCACTTCTCGCACCTATGGGGTAGCTACTTTTTATTCACAATTTCATTTAAAACCCAGAGGGCGACATATCATTAAGGTATGTCAGGGAACTGCTTGCCACGTGAGAGGTGGCAGCAAGCTAATGGAAATTTTAAAAAGTTATCTTGGTGCCCAGCCAGGGGAGACTACGGAGGATCTAAAATTTACTTTAGAAACCGTGGCGTGTCTAGGAGCCTGTGGCTTGGCCCCGGTAGTGATGATAAACGACCAAACGGTAGGTCAACTAACACCGGAAAAGGTGTTGCAAAAAATTACCACGTGCGAATAGGGGGCAGAGGACATGAGGAATTTAATGGACGCCTGTTGTCAGCGGTGTACTCATACACCGGCTTCACCCTGTTCTGAGTACCTGCTTTGTCGTACAGAAGGCCCCCTTTGCCATGAGAGTAAAGAATGCCGACAGCAACGCAAAGTATTTATCGATGAAGTTACCATTCCCGCTGATTATCCTGGTAGGCAAATTATCGTCTGTGGTGGTACCGGCTGTACCTCTTCGGGAGCAGCAAATTTAGTTGATTTATTGAACCAGGAGATACTAGCTCATAATCTGGGAAACTCTGTCCAGGTGAAAAAGACCAGTTGTCACGGTTTTTGTGAGAATGGGCCGATTCTGCATGTCAAACCAGAAGGGATTTTTTATACCAAGGTTAAAGCTGAGGACATCCAAGATATTGTGGTCAGCCATTTGGTTAATCAACAGGTTGTGAAGCGATTACTTTATCAAGACACCTCAGGCAACAGCTACCCTTACTTTCAAGATATACCCTTTTATGCGGGTCAAACTCGGTTGCTTTTACGAAATTGCGGACAAATCAATCCAGAGTCGCTGGCGGATTACCTAGCAGTGGGAGGATACCGCAGTCTGGTTAAGGTGCTGCAGCAGATGACCCCGGATGAAGTAATTGAAGAAGTACAGCGTTCAGGCCTGCGGGGAAGAGGCGGGGCGGGATTTCCCACCGGACGAAAGTGGGCCTCGGCCCGCAAAGCGGCAGGGGATGTGAAATACATCATTTGTAATGCGGATGAGGGAGATCCAGGGGCCTTTATGGATCGCTCTCTTCTAGAGGGGGACCCCCATTCAGTACTGGAAGGAATGCTGATTGCTGGTTTTGCGGTAGGTTCCACCAAGGGTTATATCTATTGTCGGGCAGAATATCCTCTGGCCATCAAAAGACTTAAAATAGCGATTCACCAGGCCCAGCAAGTAGGCCTTTTGGGCAGCAATATCATGGGTTCCGGTTTTCAATTCGATATTGTCCTAAAAGAGGGTGCCGGCGCCTTTGTGTGCGGTGAAGGTACGGCCCTGCAAGCATCCATTGAAGGCTTACGGGGCATGCCGCGGGTAAAGCCTCCCCGCTCAACCGAGAAGGGACTTTGGGAAAAGCCTACGGTGTTGAACAATGTAGAAACCTTAGCCAATATTCCGGTGCTGATCCAAACCGGAACGGAAGCATACCGTAAGTTAGGTACGGAAAAATCCCCGGGCACTAAAATTTTTGCTTTAAGCGGTGCGGTTACCAATCCCGGATTAGTAGAAGTTCCGATGGGACAACCCTTACGAGAGATTATCTTTGGTATTGGGGGGGGAATCCGGGACGGTAAACGTTTTAAAGCAGCCCAACTGGGAGGACCTTCGGGCGGTTGCCTTACAGAGCAGCACTTGGAACTCCCGGTGGATTTCGATTCCCTCACCACGGCCGGAGCTACCATTGGTTCCGGCGGTATGGTAGTCATGGGTGAGGATACCTGTATGGTGGATGTGGCTCGTTTCTTTCTGGCCTTTACCCAGGCAGAATCCTGTGGCAAGTGCACTCCCTGTCGGGAAGGCACCAAACGGATGCTGGAAATTTTAGAGCGTATTTGCCAAGGGAAAGCAGATTTAAAAGACTTGGGGGATTTGGAGAGGCTGTGCCGGGTGGTCAAAAATACATCCCTCTGCGGGTTGGGGCAGGCCTGCCCGAATCCGGTGCTCTCCACGTTACAATATTTCCGGGAAGAATATTTAGCTCATATTGTAGAAAAACGGTGTCCCGCCGGAGTTTGTTCCTCCTTGGTGCGATACAGTATTGTGGCCGATCACTGTCGGGGCTGTGGCCTGTGTCTGAAGAATTGTCCGGTGGGGGCCATTGAAGGCGAGAAAAAACAGCCCCACACCATTACTGCCGAGCGGTGTATTAAGTGCGGCGTCTGTCTGGATAAATGCAAATTTGGGGCCGTATTACGTAGATAGGAGGTGAAGCAGGTGTCTGAAGTTACCATCATCATGAATGAGCAAGCAATAACTGTACCTGCCGGGACAACCATCTTGACGGCCGCCAGAGAAAACGGCATAGAAATTCCTACCCTTTGCCACGACCCGGAAGTAAGCCGTTATGGTGGCTGCCGCCTTTGTGTGGTGGAGGTTGCGGGCTGGGGGAGCCTACCTGCTGCCTGTGTTACTGAAGTTCGGCCCGATATGGTAATTGAAACCGAATCTGCCAGGGTTTTGGAAGCCCGCCGCACCATTTTGGAATTACTTTTAGCGAACCACCCGGAGGATTGCTTAACCTGTGAGAAAACCGGAGCCTGCGCACTGCAGGATTACGCCTATCGCTACGGGGTTCGGAGGGATGCCTTTTTAGGCGAAAGACAAAACCATCCGTTGGAGGCGGACAACCCCTTTATTATTCGGGATATGAATAAATGTATTTTGTGCGGTAAGTGTGTTCGGGTATGCTCCGAGGTGGTGGGCCGCAGTGCGATCGATTTCAGTCACCGGGGGTTTCGGGCTCGGGTAGCCACTGCTTTGGACGAGGGTTTGCAACAGTCCGGTTGCGTTTTTTGTGGTTCCTGTCTGGAAGTGTGTCCGGTGGGAGCTCTCACTGAAAAAAAAGGGCGCGGTAAAGGTCGTCCTTGGGAAATGACTTCTGTGACTACCACCTGTCCTTATTGTGGGGTAGGCTGTCAACTAAAACTGCAGGTGAAAAATCAACGGGTAATTGGTGCCCGGGCCGGTGGCAGTGGTCTTAACGGACGGCACCTGTGTGTCAAAGGACGTTTTGGTCACGGCTTTATTCACCATCCGGACCGCCTTAAAAAGCCCTTGCTTCGCAAGGAAGGTGTCCTGCAAGAAGTTAGCTGGTCGGAAGCCTTAGCTTATACAGCACAACGACTAAGCCAAGTTAAACAACAGAGCGGTGGTGCAGCCATCGGGGTGTTGGCTTCTGCCCGCATTAGCAATGAAGAGAATTATCTGTTAAATAAATTTGCCAGACGGGTTTTGGCTACCAATAATCTTGATCATTGTGCCCGACTCTGACACTCTCCCACGGTCGCCGGTCTGGCGGCTGCTTTAGGGAGTGGAGCAATGACCAATTCCATTGATGAGATTGCCGGGGCTGATTTTATTTTGGCTATTGGCAGTAATACCACTGAAGCCCACCCCATCATTTCTCTGCGTATTCGCAGAGCAGTCCAGCGGGGGGCAACTTTGGTGGTGGTGGACCCACGCAAAACAGAATTGGCGGAACTGGCAGGACAACATTTGCAACTGGTATCGGGCACGGATATTATTTTGCTCAACAGCCTAGTGCATGTGATTTTGGAAGAAGGGCTATGGAATCAGGAATTTGTCCAATCCCGCTGTGAGGGATTGGCTGAGTTAAAGCAGGCTGTAGAACCCTATACACCGAAGTATGCTGAGCAGCTCACCGGCATACCTGCTGCTGTACTGCAGCAAACCGCCCGAGGCTATGCCCAAGCGGCGAAGGCCACGGTAGTCTATACGATGGGTCTAACCCAGCATGTTTCCGGGACGGATAATGTTTTGGCCCTGACCAATCTGGTTTTGCTGTGCGGCCAAATTGGCCGGGAGTCCACCGGTATCAATCCTCTACGGGGACAAAACAATGTACAGGGTGCCTGTGATATGGGGGCACTGCCGAATGTCTTTACCGGTTACCAGCCGGTGGCTGATGATGCTTGCCGCCAAAAGTTTGCCGAGGCCTGGGGTGGCCCCTTACCGGCACAACCAGGGTTAACCCTGGGTCAAATGATGGATGCTGCCCAGCAAGAAACCTTGAAAGCCATGTATATCGTAGGTGAAAATCCGGTGCTTGCTGATGCCGATGCCAATCATGTGGCGGCTGCCTTAGCAAAGCTGGACTTTTTGGTGGTGCAGGATATTTTCCTGACAGAAACTGCTAAACTGGCCGATGTGGTCTTGCCTGCTGTCAGTTTTGCTGAAAAAGACGGCACTTTTACCAATACCGAACGTCGGGTACAGCGGGTACGGCAGGCCGTGCCGCCCGTAGGTGACAGTTTGGCAGACTGGCAAATTACGAGTGCTTTATCCAATCTGCTGGGTTATCCTATGCCTTACGGTCATCCAGAAGAGATCTTCCGGGAGCTTGTTAAAGTAACACCCTCTTATGCCGGAATGACCTATGCCCGGTTGGAGCAGGCAGGAATCCAGTGGCCCTGTCCCCAGGCAGACCATCCAGGCACGCCATTTTTGCATCAAGGAGAATTTGTTAGGGGCAAAGGGAAGTTTCATGCTGTTCATTATTTATCACCGGCAGAATTACCCGACGAACAATATCCCTTGCTACTCAATACCGGTCGCAGGCTGTTCCATTATCATACCGGCAGCATGACCCTACGTACCGGTTTACAGGAAATTTGTCCGGAGGAACGACTTGACATTAGCTTACAGGATGCAGCAGCTTTGGGGCTAAACCAAGGGGAACGGGTGCGCTTAACTTCCCGCCGGGGAACCGTCATCAGCTCGGTCCACATATCCGATAGAGTGCCTCAAGGCATGGTCTTTGCTTCTTTTCATTTTCCCGAGGTAGCCATTAACCAACTAACAAACGATGCCCGTTGTCCTAAATCCAATATTTCTGAATTTAAAATATGTGCTGTTAAAATTGAAAAAATCTAAAAGCTGGTGTCGGTTATTGATTTTATAACCGGCACCAGCTTTTTAACACAAGGGGACGGTTCTGCTGTGCTAAAAGTAAAAATGGTAGAATCAAAGAAAGGGAAGGGACGTATGAAACTCTGCCCAGGAAGCCAAGAGAGAAGAATGAAATAAGGGGAATCGGCCAGCAGAATATATTTCATGAAAAAGATGATTTTCAGAGATATCTGGAAATCGTAAAAAGTTATCACGGGAAAGCAGAGTAAGCGTACTTGGGTAGTGATTGATGGCTAACGATATCTTAGTGGTTATGAAGCATTTGGGTGTAAGTTACTTAATTTGGCCACTTATCGGTAAAAGTCAGCGTAACCACTTGCACTAAATCCATTCCAGCAAATAGTGACGGCTCAAAATAATCCTGCAAAGAGTGGCCACTCATACTTGTGCCGCTACTGTATACCATAAGAGCAACAGGAATTTCCTTGTTCATTTCTACTTTTTGAAATTCCCGTAAAAATCCTTTTGTAGATGCAAGGATTTTCGTATTAAGTTGGATCGGCTCTGTGGAATAAGCCGCTCTCCCGTTGGAAGTGATGCTAAAATCAATCGCATAGTCCTCTTTTAACTGCATGGTAAAGGTTCCGGTTAATTGGTCGGTTGGCTCTCTTTCAGTGCCGATAGAAATAGCCCCACCACCAATGTTGCTCCAATTCCCACCAGCCTCAAGCTGATAAACATTAACATTCAGGCAGATTGCCTCTTGGGGTGCATGAAAAGAAATAATCTGCGAATTATCCCCTATACCCAAAGCCTGCAATAGATATTTTTCTCTTTCAGTTAATTCATAGGGAGCAATACCCTCTTGGGATAAATGTTTGGGAACATTTTCATTTTTCTGGCTTGAGCACGCAGCTAAAAGCAATACGGTGATAAGTAATAAAATAAGTGAAAGTCTTTTTTTCATGTCGTTTATATCTCCTTACAATAAATGAAAACAGGCTGCACAGGATTTGATAGCTTCGTCTTTTCAATTTCTTATTGGCCGTCATTATAAAATTTCCTATGCAGCCAAGACATTCTTTCGCTTCTATTTGTGTATCATTACAAAATAAAATAATGCTGGTAAGTCTTGAATTTAAAGACATGATTGACCTTGTACTAGTAGTAATATAGTAGTAAACTAGAGGGAAATTATAGGTCAGGATGGTGAGTTACATGGACCAATCTACGTTATTGGATATTTATACAACAAGATACCTAAACAAAAAAGAAATCATGTACCGCCTTCCTTCGGAAGTTAAAATAGCTTACTTTTGGCCAGAAATTTTAACGTACAGAAAAAATAAAGGCCAACAGGTGCCACTTCTGGACCAAAAAGGTAACAGATTTTGGTTTTGCTCGATTCCTTATGAAGAAGAATTGGCATTTATAGATGAATATGCAAAGAGTTCAGTAAACGACCATATTGCTAAGCTAATTAAAAGAATTGATAACAAATATATTACTGAGCTTATTGTGGATGCTCTTATTGATGAAGCATTTAATTCAAGTGTTATTGAAGGAGCATTCTCCACGAAAAAGAGATCAAAAGAACTTATTCAAAAAAAGATTGTTCCAACAAGTGTTAGTGAGCAGATGATTCTTAATAATTATCATGCTTTAGAATATATACTAGAGAATTTACACAAGCCCATTGATGAGGCGATATTGGTAAATGTTTACAATATAATCACAAAAGATACTCTCTCAGATGAAGAAAAATGTTTAAAATATAGAAATGACTCAGTTATAGTTTGGGATTATAGTACACAAAAACAAATATATGAAGCACCCCCTTTTAATGAAGTTCCAAAACTGATGGATGATTTATTTTATTTTATTAATACTGAAGATGGTATACATCCTATAGTAAAAGCTAGTATTATCCACTTTTACATGGTGTATATTCATCCATTTTTTGATGGGAACGGAAGAACTGCCCGGGTCATTTCTTATATGTATTTATTACAGCATGGATACGATTTTTTTAAATTCTTCTCAATATCTACTGTTATTAAGGAACATAAAAACAAATATTATAAGGCCATTCTTGATACTGAAGACTACAGTAGTGATTTAACATACTTTATAGATTTTAATGTTAATATGATATTAAGATCACTTGAGAATGTTCTTAGAAGAATAGGAAAAGAATATGGTAAAATTATTTTGATAAGGGAATTTGAGAACCAAGGAATAATGCTAACAAAGAGACTCAAAAAGACTATTACCTCTTATATTCGCAACGAAAAAACGTCATATACTACAATTGAAGAATATCAAAAGAAGCATAAAATATCATATGAAACTGCAAGACAAGATTTAAGCAAGTTATCGGAATTTGGTATATTTAGCAAGACTAAAAAAGGAAATAAATACTATTACAAATTTATTGGGTTAGAAAAATTGGGTTTAGCAGATTTCTCAATTTCCAAGTAGTATTAAGGTGATCTGGTCCCCGCGTACCTTCTCCCCGAATTTAAATTGAAAGATCTAAAAGCTGGTGCTGGTTATAAAATTCAATAACCGGCACCAGCTTTTTAGGTGATGAACTAATTTGTTAGCAATACTGTTATCAACCTGGGAGGTGCTGGATTGCCTATATGGCGGATGGTGGTGTTAAAATCTGAGCTTCATCATACCAGGTACAAGATACTTCTTCAGAAAGAATACAAGCAATATTTGATAAATGTTCACTAATTCGTAAATAAGAAGTAATGACATCCAGGTGAATAAAACTGGTATCCTCTGTATTTCTTGTGCCTTTTTGCATCCTGGCAATGTGACTCATTCTTAATCTGAATTCCAGATCAACAATATCGTCATAAACTTTGTTTGCTCTTTCGATCAATTTAGGGTTATTGGTTGCCAGGGAGGTATTTACAATATTCATTAAGTCTAAAACATTATCATGCATAGTCCGAATTTCATTCTTGCCGCTGTCAGAAAAGTCTAGGTTTCTTTTATTCAAACTTTCTGCTTTGGTAAGAATATTAATAGACAGTACATCACCGATAAACTCATATTCACGCACAATATTTACCAGCCCCATGGCATTATTAAACTCATTTCTGGATAACTGTTGTCTCAATAGTTGGGTTAAATACTTATTAGTGGCAATACATAAAAGATCTACATAATCTTCTTTTTCAGTAATCTCATCAGCCTTATCTTGATTGTATGATTCAAAAAGAATGTTTGTGGTTTTTAACATATCTGCCACAAGATCGGAGATTTGCATGGCTTCCTTGGTTGCCATTCCCACGGCTATTTCCGGGCTGTCTAGTAACGTTTCGTCTAAATAGTGGGGTTTTATGCCATTTTTAAATTCTTCTTTGTCCGGTAGTGCTATTTTTAATACTCTACTGCATTGATTTGTAAAGGGCATGCATAATATTGCCATAACCAAAATAAAAATGCTGTTGGTATTTGCTACTTGGAAACCGGGGTTTTTGGTAATGGAACTCATCAAAATCGCAACATACTTGACGAAAGGTAACATCAAAAGTGCCCCTGTTGCATTAAACAATAGGTGAGCTGTTGCAACCCTCTGAGCTTCCCTCGTTGACCCAAGGCTCGAAAGAACAGCAAGTAAAGCGGTTCCCATATTGGCCCCGAGCAACATATAAATGGCCGGTTCCAGGGTAATCATGTTTTGCATAGCCAATAATATAATAATGCCAATGGTGGCTGCACTACTGGCAACTAAGAATGTAAAAAGGGCGGCAATAATAATACATAAGAATGGGTATTTACTGATACTTAGCAGTAGATGGCTAAAAGTAGGATCAGTTTTTAAGGGACTCATAGTGTCGGACATGATCTTAAGCCCTAAAAAAAGTAAACCAAATCCTAAAATGATGAAGGCGATTTGTTTTCCCTTGGTGGTTTTAGAAAATAAAAGGGCAAACGCCCCAATAAAAATAATCGGTAATGATAGCTCGGTAACTTTAAAGGCAATTAGTTGCGCGGTAACTGTACTACCAATATTTGCCCCTAAAATAACGGGTAATGCTTGTTGTAAGGCTATAATCCCAGCACTTGTTAATCCTACCAACAGGAACATGGTTGCCGTGCTACTTTGAAATAATAGTGTTATAAAAATTCCGAGTAGCATACCAAAGGTTTTACGCTTCGAGACAATGATTAGAATTTCTCTTATTTTTTTCCCCGCAACCTTCTGTAGATTGTCCTTTAACACGGACATCCCATATAATAACAAACCTACGCCGCCAATCATACTTAGACCGGAATGATACCAACTCATCTCTATCACCTCACACGATGCATTTCGTCATCACCTTGCCAAAGTTTTTTTGTCACATAAAGCGATTTTGTAAATGAATCTTCTAAATTAGCGGATGCATTCAGTTTCCCTAGCTTCTTGTGGGGACTCATTGCAATTATAAATGTTCACTAACTAACGTATTATTGCAGTATATATAACTCTATAAATTCTGTCAACTTTACGACATTGGTTTTGTCATAGTGCTAATTAGCCTTTTATAATAGTACATCAACAAACGTTTTTGGACTCTAAAAAATAAGCAAAAACTGGTGCCCGTTGCTAATTTCATAACCAGCACCAGTTTTTCTCTGCCATAAAACGTTACTGAAAAGTCCAAATTAATAGGGGAGCACATTTTTAAATCTGGAGGAGGATCAATATGAAGATCAAAGCAGCCAAACAAAGAAACTTCAATACCAGTACTATGACCTCCAGCGGTAATTACAATGCACGGTATGCCCAGGAAGCTGCAACTGAACTTGGTGTTACCAAACAGAACCACAGTGTAAAGGAAGAAACCAAGCGGTAAAAGACTATCGGGGAGGGATAACAGATGGCTAAAAAAAATAAAAACGAGGGGAAAAATCCTCAGGGTGCCATGAGAAAAAGCAGTGACATGATGGAAGTGGGGACTGAATTAGGTTTAACCGAACAACCCAAAGTAAGCCGCCAGAAGAAAACCAAGTAATTATCAAGGCCAGGACATCCCTGGCCTTGATTTTTTGGCATATCGGAAAGTATAAAAATTTCCGATATGCATAAGGGCAAACTAAGCTTCCGCCGGCGTCTAAAGACTTGGCGCAAGCCAAGTTTTTCTAACTAAAATTTAATCTCTCGGTATAAACCCAATGGGCTTTCTTTCCTTCTTAACAGGTTTCAAGCTGCCTAAAATATAAACCTCTTCCTGTTTAGCCTCATTAAAATACATACTGACAAAAAAGTGGCTCTCACCAAGCAATTTATTCGCTTGCTCTATCCCGATAACTTTTTTTAATTCCGTAACATTTTCACCGCCACCACCGACAGAAATACCTCCCGTGCTTCCGGAAGAACAGGTGCTGCAACTCATAAACCAACCCCCTAACACACAGTATCTGATTTAAAAGCAATGTATTCTCAATTCATTATACCAAGATTTTTCTAAAATAGCATAGATAATGAAAAAAATGCCCATACTAGCTGTGGGTGTGCAGTTTACTAAAAAGTTTTTCTTTAGAGGAGGAGATAACGTGCCGATTCGGGTAGGTATTCCGAGGGCGTTGCTTTATTACTATTACTTTCCCCTGTGGCAAGATTTTTTACAAAGATTAGGGGCGGAAGTTGTTGTTTCCGATCGAACCACCAAGGGTATTCTCACCCGTGGTGTAGAGCATTGTGTAGATGAAGCTTGTCTGCCGATTAAACTTGCCTTTGGTCATGTGAAAAATCTAGTGGATAAAAAAGTAGATGCTATTTTTTTACCCAGAATGGTCAGTGTGGCTCAAGGAGAATATATTTGTCCTAAGTTTTTGGGTTTTCCCGATATGGTAAAACAAAATGTACCGGGTCTGCCAACGGTAATTGATACTGTCGTTAATGTCAGGAAGAAGCAGCAGGATATTCATCGGTTTACTAGAGAGGTAGGGGCTCACTTTAACAAAGGGCCAGTAAAATCCTGGCTTGCTTATCAACGTTCCTTGCCCATCCAAGCCAGGTATACCGAGCTATTGGAACAGGGTCACCTGCCGGATGAAGCGATGGCTGTTTTGACTGGCAAAAAGCCGAAAGATTTAGCAGAAACCGACCTTAAAGTGGCGGTGATTGGTCACCCCTATAATATTTATGATCCCTTTATCAGTATGAACCTAATTAGCCGCTTAAGAAAGTCAGGAGTCAAAGTGATTACTGCCGATAATCTGACCGAACAGATGGTTAGTCAGGGGGTTAAGAGATTACCGAAAAAACTTTTTTGGACGCTGTCCAGAAAAATGACCGGTGGGGCTCTTAATCTGCATGATACAAAGGCTGTGGATGGTATCATTCATGTCGCTGCCTTTGCCTGTGGGCCGGATTCGATGACCGGAGAATTAATTGAAAGATTTATCCGCCGGGATAGAAAAGTTCCTTTCATGAACATAAATCTGGATGAACATACCGGGGAAGCTGGTGTGGTAACCCGCTTGGAAGCCTTTCTGGATATGGTTCGTTGGAGGAGGCAAGTAGTATGAAGGTAACCTTCCCGCACATGGGCTATATGTATGTATCTCTGAAAGGAATGCTGGAGTATCTGGGAATTGATGTGGTGGTACCACCTTCCTGCAGTAAAAGAACATTAAACCTCGGAGTTAAAAACTCACCAGAGTTCGCTTGCCTGCCCCTTAAGCTGAACATTGGTAATTTTATCGAGGCCAGGGAACTGGGGGCAGATACCATTATGATGGCTGGTGGTTGTGGACCCTGCCGATTTGGTTATTATGCCTATGTGGAAAATGAAATTCTCAAGGATTTAAAGGTTGATTACAATCTGGTGGTGATGGAGCCACCGGAGAAGCATATTGGTGAATTATTGGGACGCATTCGCAAGATCACAGGCAACCGTCCCTGGCTGCAAGTGATTAAAGCTCTGCGCTTTGGCTTTTTAAAGGCCAAGGCAGTGGATGAAGTAGAACATTTGTCTTACCAAATTCGTCCCAGGGAATTGGTCAAAGGGGCCACAGATCGGGCCTTAGAAAAATCTATTGATCTGATTAATGAAGCAGCAACACCCACTGCCTTAACTCGGGCCTTGGTGCTGGCCAAAGAGGCTATGGCTGCCGTTCCGGCAAATCGGGAACGTCCGGTTCTTAAGGTAGCCTTAATTGGAGAAATCTATACCCTGTTGGAGCCCTATGCCAATGTGAACATTGAGCGGCACCTAGGCTATCTTGGTGTAGAAGTGGAACGGGCCATGATGTTAAGTCAATGGATTAATGATCATTTGTTTATGGGGCTGGTTCGTAACCTTCCCAGTAGCGATCGTTTCAAAAAAGTAGCTTCACCCTATTTAAATCATTTTGTGGGAGGCCATGGTGAGGAGACTGTAGGATCAGCAGTTTGGTATGCTCAGCAGGGCTTTGCCGGTGCTATCCAAGTGCTTCCCTTTACCTGTATGCCGGAAATTGTAGCGCAAAGTATCTTACCGAAGGTAAGCGAAGACACCGGTATGCCGATCATGACCTTAATTATGGATGAACATTCCGGGGAAGCCGGTTTGATCACCCGCCTGGAGGCCTTTATAGACCTATTGCAGAGAAAACATGAACAGAAGGAGGCTCTAACTTCCTAGTGAAAGGATACCTTGGCATTGATGTTGGGTCAGTAAGCACCAATATTGTTTTTATGGATGAGGCTACCCATGTATTGGAAAGCTTGTATCTGCGCACCAATGGCCAGCCTGTGGTCACGGTACAGCGCGGTTTAAAACAAATGCGGTCAAAGCTGCCCGCTAATACTCTGGTGAAAGGGGTGGGTACTACCGGCAGTGGACGACAGCTAACGGGTATTGTGGCAGGTGCCGATGCCATTAAGAATGAAATTACCGCTCACGCAGTGGCAGCCTCTCACCTGGTACCGGGAGTACAAACTGTTTTGGAAATTGGTGGACAAGATAGTAAAATTATTATTCTGCGCGATGGAGTGGTCGCGGATTTTGCCATGAACACAGTTTGTGCTGCTGGAACAGGTAGTTTTTTGGATCAGCAGGCGAGCCGCCTGAACATTGCAATAGAGGAATTCGGGGATCTTGCCTTAAAAGGCAGTGCGCCGGTGCGTATTGCCGGTCGCTGCGCAGTTTTTGCTGAATCAGATATGATTCATAAACAACAAATGGGTTTTAACCTGGAAGATATTTTAGCCGGTTTGTGTGAAGCTTTAGTACGTAATTACCTTAATAATGTTGGTAAGGGCAAAGAAATTCTTGGACCCGTGGTTTTTCAAGGTGGTGTGGCAGCCAATGTAGGGATGAGAAAAGCCTTTGAAAGAGCCCTGGGGATAGAAGTGCAAATACCAAAATATTTTAATGTTATGGGTGCTGTAGGGTCTGCTTTGCTGGCCAAGGAAGCGGTATCCAGAGGAGTACCTACTCGGTTTAAGGGCTTTGGTGTGGCAGATATGGAATACAAAGCGGGGTCCTTTGAGTGTGATGGGTGCCCTAACCTTTGCGAGGTTATCGAAATGGCTGAGTCAGGACAAGTGATTGCACGCTGGGGCGATCGTTGCGGTAAATGGGCCAATGCTCTGGCTGCAAGGGAAGCAGCTATCTGAGCAGAAGAGGTTAAAAGAAAAAAGAATTTTACAAGCAAAATGCCCGCCTGCCAAGACGGGCATTTTATTCTATTAATAGTTCATTCCTGGATTGATGCCAGGGGGCATGTTGGACTGCATACCCGGTTGTTGGGCGCCAGTTTGGAAAATCTGCTGACACAAGGTAGCTACCAGACGATACATATATTGCTGTTCATGAAGAATATGGCTTACCAGCATTTGCCAGGCGGGCTGGTTTTGGCCGATGCGCATCAACTGCTGCAGCATATCGATAAATTCCTGATCATACTGCAAAAACTGTTGCATTAAGCGGCCGGTTTCCTGGGCTAAGGGGTAATTATACATCATATTATTTCCGTGATTCCCGGCCATATTTAATAATCGTTGTGCTTCCTGGTTGAGGGCGGTAAAGCACTGCTGGATTCTGTTTAAGCCGGCGACCAGGGGAGCAGGTATGGTTAAATTCAGACACTTGGCTACGTTTTGCAGAAACGAGGGGTGTTGGCTACTAATTTCAGTCCAAAAAGTCAATTCCCTTAAACCACACTCAATGTTACTTAAATAGGTAAAACAAAACATAGAAATCCCTCCATTACTTTTTATCATACATATTATGGAAAAAAACCTTTTTGGTTCCCTAACTGGAGGAGGAGGCTGGTACTAACACGTCGAAAATATTCTATAAACCATATAGATAGGGGAATTAAGATTGACAAAACAGGACAGCCAGATTATCCAACAAATAACCCGGGAGCTAGGGCTTAGAGAACGGCAGGTTCTAACAACTGCCAAGTTATTAGATGAAGGTAATACCATCCCATTTATTGCCCGTTACCGTAAGGAAATGACCGGTGAATTGGATGAAGTACAAATCCGTAAGATTTCCGAAAGATTAACTTCCTTGCGGAATCTAGCCAAGCGGAAGGAAGAAGTCATCCATTCCATAGAGGAACAGGGGAAATTAACGGAGGAATTAAGGGAAAAAATTCTCTCTGCAGAAACCATTACGGCGGTAGAAGACTTATATCAACCCTATCGACCCAAGCGTAAGACCAGGGCTAGTGTAGCTCGGGAGAAGGGATTGGAGCCGTTGGCACAGTGGTTGTTTAAGGCTCCCCAGGGCAGCCAAGCTTTGCAAGAGGCCAGTCGTTATGTAAATCCAGAGAAGGGTGTTAATACCCCCGAAGAAGCTTTGCAAGGAGCCATGGATATCATTGCGGAAATGGTTTCAGATGACCCGGATACCCGTGGCTGGGTAAGGCAATTTACCTATAGCCGGGGTGAGCTAAGAACCGGAGTGAAAAATCAGGAAGCGGATCAACGGGGCGTTTACCGGATGTATTATGACCATCGGGAGGTTATTAAGCTAGCACCGCCGCATCGAATTCTCGCCATTAATCGGGGTGAAAAAGAAGATATTCTGAAAGTAAACATTGAAGCTGCGGAAGAAACCATTCTCGAACATCTTACTAAAAAATGGATTTCACTCCGTTGTGGAGTTCCCGATATTTTACAGGAAGCCATCAAGGACGGCTATCGTAGGCTATTGGCACCGACGGTGGAAAGAGATATTCGTAATCAACTTACCGAGATAGCAGAAGAACAGGCTATTAAGGTCTTTTCCCAAAATTTACGGCAGCTTCTCCTGCAGCCACCGGTAAAGGATAAGATGGTTCTAGGGTTAGATCCAGCCTATCGGACCGGCTGTAAATGGGCGGTGGTGGATATTACCGGTAAGCTTTTAGAAGTGGGAGTTATCTATCCTACCCCTCCCGTGAACAAAGTGGCAGAGGCCAAGCAAGTGGTAGAACGGCTGGTTCACCACTATAATATTGATATCATTACCATTGGTAACGGTACTGCCTCCCGGGAAACCGAACAATTTGTCGCCAATGTTATTAAAGAACAAGGCTGGCAACAGGTAAAATATATTATTGTCAATGAGGCCGGAGCCAGTGTTTACTCAGCGTCCGAACTGGCCGCCAAGGAATTTCCGGGACTGGATGTGGCCCAGCGGAGTGCCGCTTCCATTGCCAGGAGAATGCAAGATCCTTTGGCGGAACTGGTTAAGATTGAACCCAGATCGATTGGGGTAGGGCAATACCAGCATGATGTGGCTGCCAAGAGACTGGAAGAAAGTTTAACCGGAGTGGTGGAGTCGGCGGTGAATCTGGTGGGAGTGGATTTAAATACGGCTTCGCCTGCTTTACTGTCCTACGTTTCCGGTATTAATGGTACCGTGGCTAATAATATTGTGCAGTACAGAGAACAAAACGGCAAATTTAGCGAGCGGTCACAACTCAAGAAAGTACCGCGCCTAGGTCCCAAGGCCTTTGAGCAAAGTGTGGGTTTTTTACGCATCTTGGAGGGCACCAACCCGCTAGATAAAACTGGTATTCATCCAGAATCGTATCCCGCAGTCAAACAATTGTTACATGAAATTGGTTGCGCGGAAGGGGATATTGGAAGCGTCAAAATGAAAGAGAGACTTACTGAAATTAAGCCGGAAGAAATGGCAGTTAAGCTCAATGTCGGTATTCCCAC